>JAHCJT010000189.1 GCA_026126245.1 Alphaproteobacteria bacterium | reverse complement strand
ATCACCGTGGTCATGGTCGAGCACGACATGAAGCTGGTGTCGGCCGTCTCCGACCGGGTGCTTGCCCTGAACTACGGACGGCCGCTGGCCCAGGGCACGCCGCAGGAGGTGCAGAGCCACCCCGAAGTCGTGCGCGCCTATCTCGGAGGCTGACCCCGCCATGTCCGAGCCCATCCTCAAGGTCACCAACATCGAGACGTACTACGGGCCGATCATGGCGATCCGCGGCGTCTCCTTCGAGGTGCCCAAGGGCGCCATCGTCACCATCCTGGGCGCCAACGGCGCCGGCAAGACGACGGTGCTCAAGACCATTTCCGGCGTCATGGACCCGCAGAAGGGTGCCGTCCAGTTCGAGGGCCGCGAAGTCCAGCGCATGGACCCCGACAGGATCATGCGGCTGGGCATCAGCCACGTGCCCGAGGGCCGCGAGGTCTTCCCGTTCCTGACGGTGCGCGAGAACCTGCGCATGGGCGCCTATACGCGCAAGGATCCCGACGGCGTCGCCCAGGACCTGGAAACCGTCTTCGGCTATTTCCCGGTGCTCAAGGAACGCGCCGACCAGCGCGCCGGCTCGCTGTCGGGCGGCGAGCAGCAGATGCTGGCGATCAGCCGGGCGCTGATGGCGCGGCCGCGGCTGATGCTGCTTGACGAGCCGTCGCTGGGGCTGTCGCCCAAGCTGGTCGGCGAGATCTTCGACATCGTACTGCGCATCAACCGCGAACGCGGCGTCACCATCCTGCTGGTCGAGCAGAACGCCAACAAGGCGCTGCATGTCGCCGACTACGGCTACGTGCTTGAGGTCGGCCGCATCGTGATGGCCGACACCTGCGCGCGGCTGCTCGAGAAAGAGGACATCAAGGAATTCTATCTCGGCATCAAGGAGGAAGGCGCGCGCGGACAGCGCCGCTGGAAGAAGCGCAAGACGTGGCGCTAGGCGGTTGACCGGCCGGCGCGTGCCGCGGGATTGCCCCCCCGCCGCCGGCGACGTCAGCATCCCGGTCCTACCGGGCCGTCCGCGAACGCAGTAGGTTGGGTGTAACGACGACAGGCCGGCAGGGAGGCCACGGGACATGGATGGGGAGGTCATGGCGCATCCGCCCGAGCGGATCGAGGTCGAGGGCTGCGACACCATTCCGAAACTGTTCTGGCACCAGGTGCAGGCGCGCGGCGCCAGGACGGCCTTTCGCGAAAAGCATCTGGGCATCTGGCGCTCGACGTCGTGGAACGATTACGGCCTGCGCGCGCGCTGGACGGGCATGGGCCTGGTGAGCCTCGGGCTGGCGCGCGGCGAGGTGGCCTCGATCCTGGCCGAGACGGTGCCGGAGTGGCTGTACGCCGACATGGGAATCATGGGCGCCGGTGGCGTGTCCAACGGCATCTACCCGACCGACTCGGCAAAGCAGGTCGAATACATCCTCAACGACAGCCGCTCGCGCTTCCTGTTCGTCGAGAACGAGGAGCAGCTCGACAAGTTCCTCGAGGTGCGCGAGCGCTGCCCGCAGGTCGTCAAGGCCTTCGTGTTCGACATGGAAGGTCTGGCGGATTTCCGCGATCCGCAGGTGATGTCGTTCGACGAGCTGCTGGCGCTGGGCCGCGAGCACGACGCGGCGCACCCGGCGTTGTGGGACGAGCTGGTCACGGGGTCCAGGGCCGAGGACCTGGCGCTGCTGGTCTACACGTCGGGCACCACCGGCCCGCCCAAGGGCGCGATGATCTCGCACCGCAACGTGATCTTCCAGATCAGCAACGCCGATGCCTTCATCCCGCTGGGCGACGACGACGAGCAGCTGGCGTTCCTGCCGCTGTGCCACATCGCCGAGCGGACCTTCACCGTGTTCCTGCCGCTGCGTTCCGGCGCCATCGCCAACTTCGCCGAGAGCATCGAGACGGTGCCCGACAACGTGCGCGAAGTGGCGCCGACCACGTTCTTCGCCGTGCCGCGCATCTGGGAGCGTTTCTATTCCGGGATCGCCATCCGCATGAAGGAGGCGACCTGGATCGGCCGCAAGGCCTACGCGTGGGCGGTCGGCGTCGGCATGAAGATGGCCGAGCAGCAGCTCGAGGGCAGGACGCCGTCGGCCGGGCTCAGGCTGCTGTACCGCATCGCCGATTTCACGGTGCTGGACAACATCAAGCGCGCTATCGGCATGCATCGCGTGCGCTTCGCCGGCACCGGCGCGGCGCCGATCGCGCCCGACCTGATCAAGTGGTACCGCAGCCTGGGCGTCGACATGCGCGAGGTCTACGGCCAGACCGAGAACTGCGGACTGGCAACCGGCATGCCCGACCGCATCAAGCTCGGCACCGTCGGCGTTACCGCACCGCGCACCGAGACGAAAATCTCGCCTGAAGGCGAGATCCTGCTGCGCGGCCCGCACGTCTTCATGGGTTACCTGAACCAGCCGGAAAAGACCGCCGAGACGCTGCGCGACGGCTGGCTGCATACCGGCGACGTCGGCATGATCGACAACGAGGGCTATCTGAAAATCACCGACCGGATGAAGGACATCATCATCACGGCCGGCGGCAAGAACATCACGCCGTCCGAGTTCGAGAACCAGCTCAAGTTCTCGCCCTACGTCTCCGACGCGGTGGTGATCGGTGACCGGCGCAAGTTCCTCACCTGCCTGGTGATGATCGACTATGACAACGTCGCCAAGTTCGCGCAGGACCAGAACGTGCCGTTCACGGACTTCACCTCGCTGTGCCGGGCGCGCGAGATACAGGACCTGATCTGGAACGAGATCGAGAAGGTCAACGAGAACTTCGCCCGCGTCGAGACGATCAAGAAGTTCCGCCTGATCGAGCATCAGATCACGGCCGAGGACGACGAGGTCACGCCGACCATGAAGCTCAAGCGCAAATTCGTGAACGAGAAATACAAGGCGCTGATCGACGGTATGTACGCCGAGGCCGCCTGAGAAAGACCCCAACGTACCCAGCACTGCAATTGCAGCGCCGCCGCGAACCCGCGCGGCGCCATGCAGGCTGGCGTTTTTTTGGCAAGCGTCCGCCATGGACGTCATTTGAAAGGAAGGATACGCGATGAGTCACAAAGTAGTAGCAGTGGTAGCGGCGACCGCCATGCTGGCAGCAGCCACGGCGGCGTCGGCGCAGACGCGCGGCGTGAGCAAGACCGAAATCGTGCTCGGCATGCATACCGACCTCTCGGGCGTGGCGGCGACCTACGGCGTCTCCTCGTCCAACGCGGTCAAGATGCGCTTCGAGGAGATCAACGCCGCCGGCGGCATCAACGGCCGCAAGATCCGCGTCATCGTCGAGGACCAGGCCTACCAGGTGCCCAAGGCGGTGCAGGCCTGCAACAAGCTGATCAACCGCGACAAGGTGTTCGCCTTCGTGGCGCCGCTCGGCACGCCGATGAACAACGCCTGCTTCAAGGACCAGATCGCCGCCGGCGTGCCCAATCTGTTCCCGCTGTCGGCCGCACGCTCGATGTACGAGCCGTTCGAGCGGCTGAAGTTCTATGGCGCCGCCTCCTACGTCGACCAGATCCGGGCGGCGGTCCAGTACTTCGTCAAGCAGAAGGGCAAGAAGGCCATTTGCGTCATGTACCAGGACACCGACTTCGGCAAGGAGATCCTGGAGGGCGCCGAAATCCAGGCCAAGAAGCTCGGCATCAAGCTGGTCGAGGCGGCCGGCCACAAGCCGACCGACCAGGACTTCACGGCGCCGATCACCAAATTGCGCCAGGCCGGCTGCGACCTGATCCTGATGGGTACCATCGTGCGCGATTCGATCGTGCCCTACACCACCGCCCGCAAGATGGGCTGGACCGACGTGACCTTCGTCGGCTCGGCCGCGGTATACGACCTTGTCGTCGGCGCCGCCCAGGGCATGGAGGGCTTCTACGGCATGGGCCTCACCGAGATGCCCTACGCCGACAGCACGGTGGCAAGCGTCCGCGGCTTCGTCGAGAAGTACAAGAAGAAGTACAACATCGATCCCAACATCGGCGCGGTCTACGGCTACGTCGCCGCCGACCTCACCGCCACCGGCTTGAAGAACGCCGGCGCCAACCTGACGCTTGATACGTTCGTGAAGGGCATGGAAGCCATCAAGGGCTACCACGACATCTTCAACGGACCGGAAGTCAACTTCGGTCCGAAGATCCGCCAGGGCGCCAACTCGTCGTTCCTCGCCGAGGTCAAGGGGGGCCGCTGGACGCGCGTCACCCAGCCGCTCGGCTTCTGAGTCTGACGCAGCCCCACGACACGGCCCGGGCAGGCGACTGCCCGGGCCGTTTTCATTTCCGCTGCGCGAAGAGCGCCGCACGCGGCGGTGGCGTCGGCGCAGTCCGCATGGCTAAGCTTGTCCCATCAACGAGAGGAGAGACGGTATGGCCGGCCGCGTCGCGGGCAAGGTGGCGTTCGTAACCGGCGGCGCGTCGGGCCTGGGCTTCGCCGCGGCGAAACTGATGACGGCCGAGGGCGCGCGCGTGGCCATTACCGACATCCAGAAGGACAAAGGCGAGGCGGCGGCGCGCGCCATCGGCGGCGACACGCTGTTCATCGAGCACGATGTCTCCAGCGAGTCGAGCTGGACGGTGGCCATCGACCGCGCCATGGAACGGTTCGGCAAGATCAACGTGATGGTCAATTCGGCCGGCATCGCCGCGCCGGACGGCTCGATCGAACAGATGTCGCTGAAGCATTTCAAACGCATGATGGCGGTCAATGTCGAGGGCACGTTCCTGGGCTGCCAGAACGCCGTGCGCGTCATGAAGAACAACGGCGAGAAGAACTCGATCGTCAACATCTCGTCGGTCGCCGGCCTGGTGAGCGGCTGGCAGATGGTGTGCTACAGCCCGTCCAAGGCCGCCGTGCGGTTGCTGACCAAGAGCGTGGCGCTGCATTGCGCGCGCGCCGGCTACGAGATCCGCTGCAATTCGGTGCACCCGGCCTTCATCGACACGCCGATGGTTCAGAGTGGCATCGCCGCCGACACCGATCCCGACAAGGCGCGCAAGCGGCTGGTGCGCATGGTGCCGATGGGCCGCATCGGCGAACCGCAGGACATCGGATACATGATCCTCTACCTCGCTTCCGACGAATCGAAGTTCACCACCGGCGCCGAGATGGTGGTCGACGGCGGCTGCACGGCGATGTGACAGCGGCATGATGGCATCAGACGAACTGGCCGGCCGCGTCGCTATCGTCACCGGCGGCGCCTCCGGTATCGGCGCCGCCTGCGCCCGACTGCTGGCCGCCGCCGGCGCCTCGGTGGTGATCGGCGATGTGCAGGACGATCTCGGCGCCACGGTGGCGCGCGACATCGGCGCGCGCACCTCGTTCCGCACGCTCGACGTCGCCGGCGAGGAGTCGTGGCAGGCCGTAATCGACGACACGCTGGCCCGCTTTGGCCGCCTCGACATCCTGGTCAACAACGCCGGCATCTCGGGCGGCGCCGGCACCATCGAGGACACCACCGTCGAGGCCTGGGAGCGGGTGCACGCCATCAATCTCGACGGCGTGTTCCTCGGCTGCAAGCTGGGCATCGCCGCCATGAAGCGCACCGGCCCGGCCAAGCCGGTCGCCAAGGGCGCCATCGTCAACATCTCGTCGATCGCCGGCATCGTCGGTGCCGCCGGCCCCTGCGCCTACACCGCCAGCAAGGGCGCGGTGCGGCTGCTGACCAAGAGCGTGGCGCAGCATTGCGCCGAGAAGCGCTACGACATCCGCTGCAACTCGGTGCATCCCGGCGCCATCGACACGCCGATCTTCAATCCGTTGTGGCAGCTCGTGGGCCGCGAGTTCGGCAAGTCGCTGCTCGATTCGCGCCATCCCGTCGGCCACATGGGCACGCCCCAGGACATCGCCGAGGCCGTCCTCTACCTCGCCTCCGACCGTGCCGCTTTCGTCACCGGCGCCGAGCTGGTGGCCGACGGCGGCATCACCTCCGGCATCCAGAGGAAATCGCTGCTTGCCCCGCCTTGACGGAAAGACCGTGATCGTCTCTGGCGGCGCCTCGGGCATCGGCGCCGCCACCTGCCGGCTGGCCGCCGGCGAAGGCGCCAATGTGGTCGTCGCCGACCTGCCGACCCAGAAGGAGCGCGGCGCGGCGATCGCCGCCGAGGTCGGGGCGCGCGCCGTCTTCATGGCGCTCGACGTCACCGACGAGGCCGACTGGGTCCGGGTGGTGGCCGATACGGCCGACCGTTTCGGGCGGGTCGACGGGCTGCTCAACGGCGCCGGCATCGGCGTGGCGCAGGACGTCGAGGCCTGTTCGCTGGCGGATTTCCGCCGCGTCTATCGCGTCAACGGCCTGGGAGTCTTCCTCGGCTGCAAGCATGCGGTGCGCGCCATGCGCCACACCGGCGGCGGTTCGATCGTCAACATCTCCTCGGTGCTGGGCCTGCGCGGCATGGGCGGTTCGCCGGCCTACTCGGCCAGCAAGGGCGGCGTACGGCTGCTGACCAAGAGCGTCGCCCTGCATTGCGCCCACAACGGCTACAACATCCGCTGCAACTCGGTGCATCCCGGCTACATCGAAACGCCGATGATCGCGCCGCGGCTGGCGCGCACGGTCGACAACATGAGCGGCCGGCAATACCTGGAGAGCCTGCATCCGATGGGCCGCATCGGTCGGCCCGACGAGATCGCCCAGCTGGTGGTGTTCCTGCTGTCCGACGAGTCGTCGTTCTCGACCGGCGCGGAGTTCGTCGCCGATGGCGGCCTGACGGCCTGAGCATCGCGCCCGCCGCACCGCTTTGCCGCGCACCGCGAGACATCTTGCCACCTCGACGCCGAAGGTCGTGTGACGCCCTGCCTGGCGCGACGAGGTACGCAGGTGCCGGAAAAAGATGAGGCGGTCACCCGCCGGGGAACGGGTGGACCGCCTCTATAAGGGGCGCCGCCAGCGCGGTGGCGCCACTTCACTGCGGGCCTCCGGGGAGAGGCCGAAGGCAGAAGGGCCGGCCGGGGAACCGGGACCGTCCGCCTTGCTTGCACACCGCGTGCGTTCGGTGTGCCGCAGAACTCATTGCTGGGGCCGTTGCGGGCCGCCGGCACCAGATCCAGCCGGGGAACCGGATCGGGCGCCATTGCCTGCGCGTCGTGTGCGTACGACGCGCCGGTATCGCAGAGAGGGCACTCTAAGCCGACTGTACGCTGCTACGCGGGACCGTTGGCCGGCCCCTGACCGCTGCATCGTCGCCCGCAAGGGGCGCGACGCGTGAGCTGCCGCGAGACGTCAATGGCGCTGCTGGGTCGGTAGCCTGCCCGATCGCGGCTTGCCTCGCCGCGCCGTGGGCCTTGCTCCCGGGATGGTCTGCGATTGCGGAGATGG
This sequence comes from Alphaproteobacteria bacterium, assembly GCA_026126245.1. Taxonomy (GTDB): domain Bacteria; phylum Pseudomonadota; class Alphaproteobacteria; order Reyranellales; family Reyranellaceae; genus Vineibacter. Next base: position 2,016 of record JAHCJT010000189.1, on the reverse strand, counting down.
CGGCTGCTGCCGGCTCTCTGCCCGTCGGACGCTTCCTATGCCTCGCAACTATGACTGTCTCAAATATCGTTGAGGGAGAGCCTTCACGATCGAAGCCGGATCAACAGGGGCCCGAGTATGGGGGAAGGGAAATATGGGTGGGCACCCGTCCATCCGTCTTCTGGTGCGATCACCGAACCGGTCCGACCGCTCCCTCGACAGGTGCAAAGCTAATGTTCCTAAACCGATCTCTCAATTGAAATTGCGCTGGTCTGCTTGCAAAATACCACTTTTAGCAATGAGTTAACGGCCTTAGCTTCCAGAACGGTCCGATTGACGATTTTTTGACGCGTCAGGCCGGAAAATCGGACTGCAAATCGCTGCCGTGAAAATCATCGATTGCTGTGACATTTCTGAAGACTCATTCGTAAAATCCTATTTTACAAAGAGAAAACCCGATCAACGACGATCGGGTACGGATTACGTGCCGCAGGCCAAAATCTAGGCAATCGTCACGCCGGCATCGGCGATGATGGTCTGGCCGGTGATAAAGGCGCCGGCCTTCGACGCCAGCATGACGGCGATGCCGCCGATATCCTCCGGCTCGCCGATGCGCCGCAGCGGCGCGCTCTGCAGGCGCTTGTTGAGGTACGCCGGATCCTCCCACAGGGCGCGGGCAAAATCAGTCCGCACCAGCCCGGGCGCGATGGTGTTGACCCGGATGTTGTCCGGCCCCAGCTCGACAGCCAGGTTGCGCGTGAGCGCCATGTCGGCCGCCTTGGAGATGCCATAGGCGCCCAGCACGGCGGTGCCTTTCACGCCGCCGATCGACGATACAATGATCACCGCCCCGTCCTTCTTGGCGCGCATGTCCGGCAGGCACATGGTGATCAGCCAGATGTTGGACAGGATGTTGTTCTGCATGATCTTGGTGAAGGCCTCGTCCGGCATCTTCTCGGTCGGCCCGTAATAGGGATTGGTCGCGGCATTGCAGACCACGATATCGATCGGCCCGAAGGCCTTACGCGTCTCGGCCACCAGCCGCTCCAGCTGGGCCTTTTCCGAGATGTTGCAGCCCACGGCGATCGCCTCGCCGCCCTGCTTGCGGATGTCGTTGGCCACCGCCTCGCAATTGGGCAGCTTGCGGCTGGAGATCACCACCTTGGCGCCCTGCAACGCCAGCTGCTCGGCGATCGACTTGCCGATGCCCTTGCTCGAGCCGGTGACGATGGCGACCTTGCCGGTGAGGTCGAAAAGCGGCGATGCCATGGACGATTCCCCTGGACCGATGATGGTGCGGGCGCAAGGTGGCCCGCAGCCATAACGGGTGCAAGCCCGCCGGCCACGGCGGTTCGACTGGCGGACCGCGTGTCGCTGGCGCCCGTTTCCGGCGCCCGCCACATTGACGCGGCCGCTGCCAACCCTTAATTGCCGCGCAAATCCGGATAGACGCACAGCGCTTTTTCTGAAGGGGACCGCCGCATGTTCGGCCTGATGCAGGACCGCCCGCTGCTGATCTCGCAGCTCATCGACTTCGCCGCCGAGTACCACGGCGACACCGAGATCGTGTCGCGCAGCGTCGAGGGCCCGATCCATCGCTACACCTATGCCCAGGCGCGCCGGCGCGCCGGACAGGTCGCCGAGGCACTGACGGCGCTGGGAATCAAGCCCGGCGACCGCATCGGCACGCTGGCGTGGAACGGCTACCGCCATTTCGAGCTGTACTACGGCATCTCGGGCATGGGCGCGGTGTGCCACACCATCAACCCGCGCCTGTTCCCCGAGCAGATTGCCTACATCGTCAACCACGCCGAGGACCAGCTTCTCTTCGTCGACCTCAACATTCTGCCGCTGGTCCAGAGCCTGGCGGCGCAGTTCAAGACAGTGCGCCATATCGTGGCGATGACCGACCGCGCCCACCTGCCGGCTGACCTCGAGATTCCCAACCTGCTGGTCTACGAGGAGCTGATCGGCGGCCAGCCCGGGACCTACGCGTGGCCGACCTTCGACGAACGCACCGCCTCGTCGCTCTGCTAT
>JAHCJT010000188.1 GCA_026126245.1 Alphaproteobacteria bacterium | reverse complement strand
CTCGATCCGCTGGGCGCGCTCGACGATGGCAGGCGGCGCCGCGGCGTAGTCGTAGGGCGCGCCCGGCTTCACGTCGCCGGCCAGGATGCCCGAGTTGAACGGCCCGCCCAGGATCACCGAAGCGCCGCGTTTGGCACACTCCGGCATGAACTCCGCCAGGGCACCCTGCTCGAGCAAGGTGTAGCGGCCAGCCAGCAGCACGCAGTCGAAGTCGCCGGCGCGCAGGAAACGCAGGCTGGTGTCGGCCTCGTTCAGGCCGACGCCGATGGCGCCGATGACGCCGGCGCGGCGCAGGTCGTCGAGGGCCCGGAAGCCTGAATCCATGACGGTGCGGAAGCGTTCCTCCAGCACGGCACGGTCCTGCGTGGTCCAGAAGTCGACGTCGTGCACCAGCACCACGTCGATGCGCGCGATGCCGGTGCGCAGATGCGACTGCTCCAGCGAGCGCATCACGCCGTCATAGGAGTAGTCGAAAGTGGGCGCGAAGCCGGGCAGGCCATTGGGCCGCAATCCCTCGGCGGATTCGCCCGGCCGCAACGCCCGCATGACGCGGCCGATCTTGGTCGACAGCACGAAGCTCTCGCGCGGCTTGTCGCGCAACGCCGCGCCCATGCGCAGTTCGCTGCGGCCATAGCCGTAATAGGGCGAGGTGTCGAAGAAGTTGATGCCGGCGCCATAGGCGGCGTTGACCAGCGCCACGGCCTCGGCGTCGGGAATGGTGGCACGGAAGCCGCCGATCGGCGCACCGCCCAGGCCGAGCTCGGTAACTTCCAGTTTGGTGCGGCCGATTCGCCGGCGCGATAGGGATGGCATGCGATCTCCAGCAGGTTGGTGTCGTGGCGCGGTGGTTGGCAGGCTCATGGTCGCATTGCCGCGGCGTTGACGCACGCGTTGCGCGGCCTAGCCGGCATCGCCGAACACTTCCTTGTTGTGCTCGCCCAGCTTCGGCGAATCGGTGCGGGGATGCGGGCGCTGGCGATCGAAGGAAATGGGCAGGCCAACGGTCTTCATGCCGCTGCCTGGCAAGGTGCGCATCAGGTCGACGGCACGCAGCTGCTCGCTTTGCGCCAGCTCCGCGATGTCGTTGACCGGCGCGCTGGGCACACCGGCTCTTTCCAGCGCCGCCAGCCAATGATCGCGCGGCCGGCCGAGCAGCACCGGCACCATGGCCGCGATCAGCTCCGGCCGGTTGGCGACGCGCTTGCGGCCATCGTCGAAGCGCGGATCGCGGGCCCATTCGGGATGGCCAAGGGCGGCGGCGAGCTTGACGAACAGCCGGTCGTTGCCGGCGGCGATGCAGATCGGCCGATCGGCGGTTTCGAAAAGCTGGTAGGGCGCGATGACGGCGCTGGCAGTGCCGTGCCGCTGCGGCACCCTGCCGTTGAGGAAGTAGCCGTTCAGTGCGCCGGACACCCAGCTCGTGGCGGTCTCGAACAGCGAGGTATCGATGATGCAGCCGCGGCCCGTGACGTGGCGCTGCTGCAGGGCCGCCAGGGCGCCGATGACACACCACATGCCGGTCGCGGCATCGTTGATCGCCGGCGCACAGAAGGTTGGCGGATCCTCGGGCCGGCCCGTCAGGGTCATGACCGCGGCGAAGGCCTGCAGCAAGGGATCGAAGCCCGGCGCCAGCCGCAGCGGTCCCTGATAACCGAAGGCCCAGATCGAGCAGTAGATCAGCCGCGGGTTGACCGCCAGCAGGGCATCGGGGCCGATACCGCACTCCTCGACGATGCCCGGGCGCAGGTTCTGGATCAGGATGTCGGCGCCCTCGACCAGGGTCTTCAGCCGCGCGATGTCGGCCGCCGACTTGATGTCCAGCGTCACCGACTTCTTGTTGCGGTTGTTGGCGTGGAACATGGCGCTGTCGTCGCCGACGAAGGGCGGGCCCCACAGCCGGGCGTCGTCGCCGCCATCGGGCTTCTCCACCTTGATGACGTCGGCGCCCATGTCGCCGAGGATGGCGCCGGCCAGCGGCCCGGCATACGCCTGCCCGATCTCGACGACGTTGATGCCCGCGAGCGGCCCGGTCGGCATCGGCAATCTCCCGACAGAAACAACATGAAACACACGGACCCCGGGCATTGCCTGGGAGTCCGCACTGGCGGTGCCTCAGTACAGCAGACGGCCTCGGCGGCGCCAGTCCGCCGGTCGGTGCGCCGCACGCCGGGCGGTCGAAGGGTGCCTTGCACGGGGAGCATACGCTTGGCGGGCCCCGGCCCATCGCGCCATGATAGACAGCAGTTATGGAGATGACCTTGAAGCTGGGGCCTGTGGCGTGGTGGCCGGCGGCCGCTGGCCGTCGCGATCTGTCGCCAGTGGTGGCCGGCGGCGGCGCCAGACGGCGGAGCCGCGCGTGACGAGCCATTCCTGGATCCCGGATTTTTCCGCGGTGCCGCGCATGGCCGACGGCCGGACCGCGGCCGAACATATCGCGGACGTCGAGCGTCAATCCGAGGCGCTGCGCGTGAAGATGCCCAATGGCGGGCGCATGATGTGGCATGTCTGGGGCGGCAATTCCGGCAAGCCGCCCCTGGTTCTTTTTCACGGCGGGTCGGGGTCGTGGATCCACTGGATCCGCAACGTGCTGCCGCTGTCGCAACGCTACACGGTCTACGCCGCCGACCTGCCCGGCCTGGGCGACAGCGATCCACCCGACGACGTGCGCGACGTCTGGTCGGTGACGCACGGCGTGAAGGCGGCACTGGACCAGATCATGCCGCGCGACCAGCGCTACGATATCTGCGGCTTCTCGTTCGGCGGCATGGTCGGCGGCCACGTCTCGACCCTGGTCGACGAGCGGTTGCGCAGCGTCACCCTGGTCGGCCCCGGCGGCTTCCGTCTGCGCCGCGCGGCGCGCGGGCCCCTCAAGCGGCTGACGCGCGATATGTCTGCGGCCGATCTGGCGGCCCAGGCGCGGCGCAATCTCGAACTGCTGATGGTTGCCGACCCGGCGGCACTCGATGGCGTTGCCATCCACATGCAGATTCTCAACTCGACCCGGGCGATGACAAACAGCCGGTCGATGTCCAAGGCCGGCGTGCTGAGCGACTGCCTGCCCAGTATCCGCACGCGGCTGAACGCCATCTGGGGCGAGTTCGATTCGACGGCCTACCCCTACATGGACGAGCGCGAGACGCTGCTGCGCGGCCATCAGCCCGACATCGACCTGCGCTACATCGCCGGCGCCGGGCACTGGGTAGCCTACGAGCGCGCTGACGATTTCAACGCCATGCTGCCGGATATGCTCGGCCGCCTGCCGGCGTAAAGGCGCGCGGTCAACGTCTTCGCCGCGGCATTGGACAACTGCGGCTGGTCCATTCGGGGGGAAGTCCATGGTTTCCAGAATCGTGCTCGTCGCGCCGGCGGATAGCCACGACATGGCGCGCGAAATGCTGCCGGCGGGCTTCGAGCTGACCATCGCGGCGGCGGGCAGCGCCGGCTACACCGCGGCGCTGGCGCAGGCCGAGTACCTCGTCGGCTTCGTAGACATGCTGGTGAAGGAAGCGCTGTACCAGGCCGCGCCCCGGCTGAAGCTGATCCAGCTGCTGAGCGCCGGCTACGACCGGGCCGACATTGCCGCGGCGCGCAAGGCCGGCGTGCCGGTTTCGAACAACGGCGGCGCCAACGCCGTGGCGGTGTCCGAGCATGCCCTGCTGCTGATGCTGGCCGTCTCGCGCCGCCTGATCTGGCAGCACGCCAGCGTTTCTGCCGGACGCTGGCGCGGCAACAACACGCCCCGGGTGCATGAGCTGCGCAGCAGGACGCTAGGCATCGTCGGGCTGGGCACCATCGGCAAGAAGACCGCGCGCCTGGGCGCCGCTTTCGGCATGCCGGTGCAGTACTACGACATCGCCCGGCTGAGCGAGGACGAGGAGGATACGCTGGGCGTGCGCTTCCGCCTGCTGAGCGAGATCCTGCGCACGTCCGACGTGGTGTCGCTGCACGTGCCGCTCAACGGCAGCACGCGTCACATGATCGGCGCCGCCGAGCTCAAGCTGATGAAGCCCGACGCGATCCTGATCAACACCAGCCGCGGTCCGGTGGTCGATGAGGCGGCGCTGCACCAGGCGCTGTCGTCGGGCGGCATCGCCGGCGCCGGCCTCGACGTCTTCGACGAGGAGCCGCCGCCGCCCAACAATCCCCTCTTCGCGCTCGACAACGTCGTGCTGACGGCACATCTCGCCGGCCCGACCTGGGAAAGCAACACGGCACGCCTGCGCAACGCCTTCGACAACGTGCAGCGCGTGGCGCGCGGCGAGAAGCCGCTCTGGGTGATCCCGGAGCTTGGCTGACGCCGGCCCGTCATCGCGGCGGCCCTCGAACCGGCTTCGCACCTGGCGATTCCCCCCGTACAGTGCCGGGTCTGCGGGGCCGTCCGCACGATCCCGCGAGGCACCATGTCACAGCGAGGCCGCCGCCAGCCATGAAGCCGCCGCCGTTCGACTACGTGGTCGCCGACAGCGTCGAGGCCGCGGTCGCGCTGCTCGGGCAATCGGCCGGCGAGGCCAAGATCATCGCCGGCGGCCAGAGCCTGGTGCCGATGCTGAACTTCCGGCTGCTGCGGCCGGCGCTGCTGGTCGACATCAACGCCATCGCCGCCCTGTCGTTTGTCGAGGACGCCGGCCACGAGATCCGTATCGGTGCGCTGACGCGCCATCGCCAGCTCGAGACGTCGCCGGTGATCGCGACGCACCTGCCGGTCATCGCCGAGGCCATGGGCCACGTCGCGCACCTGGCGATCCGTAACCGCGGCACCATCGGCGGCAGCCTGTCACATGCCGATCCGGCGGCGGAGCTGCCGATGCTGGCGCTGCTGCTCGACGCCCGTCTGGAGATCGCCTCGGGCGGCGGCCGCCGCGATGTCGCGGCGGGCGATTTCTTCCGCGGCGCACTCAGCGTCGCGCTCGACGACGGCGAGCTGCTGACCGAAATCCGCATTCCCAAGCTGCCCGCTGCGACAGGCTGGGGCTTCGCCGAGGTCGCGCGCCGCCATGGCGACTTTGCGCTGGCGGCGATTGCCACGACATTGACCGTGGCCGACGGCACCGCAGTCGACGCACGCATCGCGATGACGGGAGTCGCCGACAGGCCGCTGCGCGCCACCGTCGCCGAGCGGCTGCTGCTGGGCCAGGCCGTGACAGCGGACTTGCTGGAGCGCGTCGCGGCCGTCGCGCGCGAGTCGGTGACCCCCGGCAGCGACGTGCATGCCTCGGCCGACTATCGGCGCCACCTCGTGGGCGTGCTGGTACGCCGGGCAATGGATGAGGCGTGGCGACGGGCGCAGCGGGGAGCCGCATGACCGCGAGCCGCACGATCACGGTCACGGTCAACGGTCGACGCTACGAGCGGACGGTCGAGCCGCGCCTGCTGCTGGCCGACTTCTTGCGTCACACGCTGGGATTGACCGGTACCCATGTCGGCTGCGAGCACGGCGTGTGCGGCGCCTGCACGGTGATCGTCGACGGCGATAGCGTGCGCGCCTGCCTGATGTTCGCGGTCCAGCTCGACGGGCGCACGATCGAAACCGTCGAGGGGCTCGGCGGCCCCGGCAAACTCAATGCCCTGCAGGAGGCGTTTCGCGCCCATCATGCGCTGCAATGCGGCTTCTGTACGCCGGGCATGCTGATGACGGCGACCGACCTGCTGCGCAAGCGGCCGCTGGCGACCGACGACGAGATTCGCGACGGTCTGTCGGGCAATCTCTGCCGGTGCACCGGTTACGAGCACATCGTCAAGGCGATCCGCGCCGTCGTGGGACCGGCGCCGTCCGGCACCGCCGCAAATGCCGCAACCGATGACTGACGCAGCGCACCTGCGGCCCAAGATGATCGGCGCGTCGGTGCCGCGCACCGAGGATGCGCGATTGCTGACCGGCCGCGGTGCCTTCGTCGACGACCGCAAGCTGCCGGACGCCTTGCACGTCGCCTTCGTGCGCAGCATCCATCCGCATGCCCGCATCCGGGCGATCGATGCCACCCGCGCGCTGGCCGCGCCGGGCGTTGCCGCCGTCTACACGGCTGCCGACCTTGAAGATGTCGTGCCGCCGATCCGGGCCACGTCGCGCATGTCCGGCTACTACGCGACCCCGATCCTGCCGCTGGCGCTGGGCAAGGTCCGCTATGTCGGCGAGCCGGTCGTCGCCATCCTGGCGGAAAGCCGCTATCTGGCGGAAGACGCGCTCGAGCTGGTCGAGATCGACTACGAAGCGCTGCCGATGGCGATCGATCCCGAAACGGCGGCCCGGCCCGACGCGCCGCTGCTGCACGAGGCCGCCGGCACCAACATCCTGCTGACGCGCGAGTTCAAGCGCGGCGACGCCGAGGGCGACATCGCCATGGCGCCGGTGCGGGTCAAGGGCCGCTTCCGCATGCGCCGCCGCACGCCGGCGGCGATCGAGGTGCGTGCCTGCGCCGCCGACTACGATGCCGGCCGCGATGCGCTGACGCTGTACGCCGCCACGCAGATTCCCGGGATCCTGCGCGATGCGCTGGCGCAGATCTTCGACCTGCCGGGGCACCGTCTGCGCGTGGTGGCGCCCGATGTCGGCGGCGGCTTCGGCGGCAAGGCGTCGCTCTACCCCGAGGAAATCCTGACCTGCCTGGCGGCGCGTCAGCTCGGCCGCGCCGTCAAGTGGACCGGCGATCGCGTCGAGGATCTCACCGCCACGTCGCAGGCGTTCGACGAGATCATCGATGCCGAGCTGGCGGTGGACAGCCAGGGTCGGGTGCTCGGCCTGACGGCCGACGCGATCGGCGACGTCGGCGCCTACTCGATCTACCCGTGGACGGCGGCGCTGGAGCCGGTCCAGGTCGTGAGCTTCCTGCCCGGGCCGTACCGCGTGCCCAGCTACCGCGGCCGGGTGCGCGCCGTGGCGACGCCCAAGGCACCGACCGGTCCCTATCGCGGCGTCGGCCGGCCGGTCTCGACCTTCGTCATCGAGCGCCTGATGGACATGGCGGCGCGCGAGATCGGCATCGATCCGCTCGAGATTCGCCGCCGCAATCTCGTGGCCGACGACGAGTTTCCCTACAAGGTCGCATCCGGCCTGGTGTGGGACAAGTCGGGCTTCCATGCCTGTCTCGAGCAGGCCTGCGCCGCGATTGGCTACGATGCGTTGCGCGCGCGACAGGCCGAGGCCCGCGCCGCCGGCAGATGGTTCGGCATCGGCATCGCGTCCTATGCCGAGCTGACCGGCATTGGTTCGCGCATCTCTGCGGCACCGGGCATGCCGATCAACACCGGCACCGAAACTGCCAGCATCCGCATCGACTCGACCGGTGCCGTGACTGCCGCGTTCGGTGTCGCCGCGCACGGCCAGGGCCTCGAAACCACGCTGGCGCAGGTGGTGGCGGAGCACCTCGGCGCGCGCCTGGCCGACATCCGCATCGTGCAGGGCGACAGCGACGCGGTCGGCGGCGGCACCGGCACCTATGCCAGCCGCAGCACTGTCCTGGCCGGCGGCGCGGCGATCCGCGCAGCTGACGGATTGCGCGAAAAGGTCCTGCAGGTCGCGTCGCACCTGCTCGAGGCAGCGCCGCGCGATCTGGTGGCCGCCGACGGCCGGGTGACGGTGGTCGGCACCGACCGCAGCGTGACGTTCCGCGAGGTGGCGCGGGCGGTCTATGCCGAAATGGGACGCCTGCCACCTGAGGCGCGCGAGGAGCTGGCCGTCACGCGCAACTACGATCCGATCCTGGGCACCACGAGCTGCGCCACGCACATCGCCGCCCTGGAGATTGATCCGCAGACCTACATCGTCCGCATCGAGCGCTATGTCGTGGCCGAGGATTGCGGGCGCATCATCAATCCGCTGATCGTCGACGGGCAGGTGCACGGCGGCGTGGCGCAGGGCATCGGCGCGGCACTGTACGAGGAGGTCATCCACGACGAGAACGGCCAGATACTGACCGGCAGTTTCGTCGACTACGTCGTGCCGGCAGCCGGCGACATTCCGCCGATCGAGGTCGTTCACGTCGAATCGATGTCGCCTACCACGCTGGGTGGCTTTCGCGGCATGGGCGAGGGCGGCACGATCGGCGCGCCGGCGGCGATCGCCAATGCCGTGGCCGACGCACTTGCGCCGCTGGGAGTCGATGTCTTCGAGCTGCCCGTGACGCCGGCGCGACTCTTTCGTCTCATCGCCAACGCGCAAGCCAGATCGTGAGGGAGTTCACATGGACCTGCAATTGAAGGGCAGGGTGGCGCTGGTCACCGGTGCCGCCAGCGAGGTTGGTCAGGCCATCGCGCTCGCCCTGGCGGCCGAGGGTGCGGCCGTGGCGCTGAACTACCGCAGTTCCGCCGAGGCGGCCGAGGCCACGGCCCGGCAGATCACCGCGCAGGGCGGCCGCGCCAAGGCCTATCGCGCCGACGTCTCGGACTTCGCCGCCGTCACCGCGATGGTCGACAGCGTCGTGCGGGACTTCGGCGGCCTCAACATCCTGGTCAACAACGCCGGCCTGGCCAAGCGCCAGCGCTTCGCCGACTCGCGACCCGACGACTGGCGGCCGCAGATCGACACCTGTCTCTACGGCGCGATCCACTGCTGCCATGCCGCCATCCCGCATCTGGAGAAGGGCAAGGACGGCCGCATCGTCGGCGTAATCGGCGATTCCTCGCGCGTCGGCGAGTCCGGGCTGTCGATCGTGGCGGCGGCGCGCGCCGGCGTGGTCGCCCTGATGAAATCGCTGGCGCGCGAGCTGGGACGCTCGGGCACGACGGCCAACGTTGTGTCACTCGGCCTGGTCGAGACGCCGCATGACCGCGACTGGCTGGAACAGAACCGCGAGAAGCTGACGCGACTCTATCCTGTGCGTCGCCTCGGCAAGCCGGACGACGTGGCGCCGATGGTGGCGCTGCTCGCCTCGCCCTACGGCGGCTGGATCACCGGCCAGGTGCTGAGCATCAGCGGCGGCTACAGCATGGTGTGACGCCGCCGGCCCACGGCTGCGGTTCAGGCGTTGATGCGCACCGGCATGTAGCGGAAGCCGCGGAGGAAGTTGGAATACAGCCGCCGCGGCGGGCCGACGATGTCGATGTCGAGGTCGCGCTTGAGGATCTCTTCCCACAGGATGCGCAGCTGCAGATCGGCCAGCCGGTCGCCGACGCAGCGATGGATGCCGGCGCCGTACGACAGGTGCTGGCGCGGCTTGGCACGATCGATGATGAATTCGTCGGGTGCCTCGATCACCGACTCGTCGCGATTGCCCGAGACGTACCACATCACGACCTTGTCGCCCTTGCGGATGTGCTTGCCGCCCAGCTCGGCGTCGGCCTGCGCCGTGCGCCGCATGTGGATCACCGGCGTCTGATAGCGGATCGTCTCGGCCACAAGGCTCG
>JAHCJT010000187.1 GCA_026126245.1 Alphaproteobacteria bacterium | reverse complement strand
CGATCGTCCGCCGCCCGCGACCGGCATCGACGATCCGGTCAATGCTAAGGCCATGAACATCGGCCCAGCCGCGCCATATCCGTGCGACGACCGCGTCCGACACCAGCAGCGTCCCGTCCATGTCGAAGAGCAGCGCCTGCGTGCGAATCCGAATTGCTGGACCAGATCGCACGCCGGCCTCCCCTCTCAAGCGTGCGGTCTGGCGGCACAGGACGCGTCACGCCGTTGTCGACCGACAGGGACCGGGTCCGGCATGCTGGTTACGCCTGGTTGACCAGCCAGACGCCGGCGACGATCAGCACGAGGCCGGCGATCTTGTGCAGGCCGAACGGCTCGCCGAACAGGAAGTAGCCGAGCACCGCGACGATGGCGTAGCTCAGGGACACGCTGGGAAAGGCCACGGACACGGGGATCTTGCGCAGCGCGACGATGTAGAGAAACGCCGCCAGGGCGTAGAGCACCAGTCCGATGATGGTCTGCGGCTTCAGCAGCTGCTGCAGGATGGTCTCGGTGCCGGCGCCGGCCTTGAGCAGGACCTGGCCGCCGATGCCGGTGAGGATGCCGCCCGCCAGCGCGGCGTAGTAGGGCCACACGCGCGCCGGCCTATTCGGCTGCCCGCCCGGGCGCATCGCGCCGGGCCGTCGCCGACGCCGGCCAGACAGCCTCGGACGATACCGGCGCCGTCCGCGCCGTCATGTCATCGACCGGCGACACGTGCGCCCGATCGCCCAGCGCATGCGGCCGGCCGGCGGCGGCGCTGCCCGGCGCCGGCTCGTGCGCCACCAGCGCGTCTGCCCCGCGGACATAGACCCGGCGCACGACGTATTGCGGTTTGCGGTTAGCGGTCAGGAACATGCGGCCGAGATACTCGCCCATTACGCCAAGGATCAGCAACTGCACGCCGGCCAGCAATGCCACAGCCGACATCAGCGACGCCCAGCCGGTCGGCAGGTCGTGCTTGATCAGCGCCTCGATCAGCACGACGACGAACCCCAGCATGCCGCAACCGCTCAGCAAGATGCCGGTGATGCTGGCGAAACGCAGCGGCATGACCGAGAAGTTCAGGAACATCGACAGCCAAAGCCGCAGCAGGCGGCGCAGCGTGTAGTTGCTGCGACCCTCGGCCCGCGGCAGGTGGCGCACCTGCAGGCGGCCAACCCTGGCGGTGATCTGGAAGATAAGGCCGTCGACGTAGGGATAGGGCCCGTCGTAGCTCACCAGCCGCTCGCGCAGAAAGGCGCTGATGCAACGGAAACTCGACAGGTAAAGTCCGCGCGGCTTGTCGATCAGCCGGTCGGCGCACCAGTTGGTAAAGCGGCTGCCGACATTGCGCCACGCCGCGTGCTCCTTGGTGGCATAGTGCGTGTAGACCGCGTCGTAGCCGTTGTCCCGCGTGTATTCGTAGAGCCGGCGCACCTCCTCGGGCGGATTCTGTAGGTCGTCGTCCATGGTGATGGTGTAGTCGCCGCGCGCGTGCGCCAGGCCGGCCATCACCGCGTTGTGCTCGCCGAAATTGCGCGACAGGTCGACCAGGGTGACCGGCGCGCCGGGCGCCGCCGCCAGCTCGCGGCACACCTCGCGGCTGTTGTCGGCGCTGCCGTCATTGACCAGCACGATCTCCAGCCCGCCGGGCAGATCGAGCGCCCGCAAGGCGCCGACCAGCTCGGCGATGCTGGCGGCACCGTTGTAGACCGGCACCACGACGCTGAGCGCAAATCGCCGACTCATACCGTCTCCGTTTCAACTTTCTGCGCGACCAGCAGCACCGAACCGCCGAACGGCAGCGTCACACCCCAGCCGATCAGCCGTCGCTCCAGCCCGATGATAGCGCCAAACAGCCAGTCGACGGGCGCCGGGAACGGCCGCACGTCGCTGCCGCCTTCGCCCCAGCGCGTCAGTATCCGCCTGATGACCATCAACGGGAACAGGAAGCAGTTCCAGTAGGTGGCGCGCCGGACCCGGAAGCCTGCCGCCCGCACCAGCCCGATCGCCTGGCGGCGCGTGAAGCGCCGCGCACCATGCACGCGCCGGTCGTGCGCCGACAACATCCATCCGTAAGCCGGCAGATTGAGCACCAGGATTCCGCCGCTTTCGAGGCAACGGCGCGCCTCTTTCAAGGCCTGCGCCGGCTCGACCAGACGGTGCGACAGCACGTCGGCACTGACCATCGTGCCCAAGGCGGCATCGGCGAAGGGCAGTTCGGTGACCGAGCCAACGACGACCGAGTCGTCGCTCTTGGCCACCGCCACCGCCGCCGCCTCGCGGTCGTACTCCAGCCCCAGGTGTCGGCCTTCGGGCCGCCAACGGCGCAGTGCCGTCAGCAGCCCACCGGTGCCGCAGCCGGCGTCGAGCAGCGGGCCGGCGCCGGGCCGCGTCCATCGCCCGGCGGCATCGGCCATCAGGCTGTGCAGCCCGCGGTACCACCACAGGCGCCCCTCCAGCGCCGCCATTTGTTCATATTCGCGCCGCTCCATGCGGCCGTTATAGCCGAACCGGCGGCCGGCGGCAGTGCCACGGCGGGCTATGGTCCGCTCCGTCCTGCTGCTCTATGGTGGCCCCGCTCCACGACAGCGAACCCGTCATGCTTCTTGTTCGCATCCGTACCCGGCCGATCGCCGCACGCCAGCGTCCCGCCTGATGGCCGAGCGTGTCGATGACGACGCTGCCGGCCTGCCGCGCCGGGCAGCACCGCCCGCGGTCGAGTCCGCGGCCGAGGTCGTCCACCATCCCCGACGCTTCCTGCGCGACCGGCTGCCGATCGGCGCCGATCGCGCCATCAACGCCCTGTTGCTGCTGATCCCGGCGGCCTGGGCGGCAGGCTATCTGTTCCCGCCGATCAACCACGACGTCGGCGCCTTGATGGACGTCGCCCATCGTTGGCTGAATGGCGAGACGCTCTATGTCGACATCATCGACATCAACCTGCCACTGGTGTTCGCGCTGTACGCCATCCCCGAGCTGCTGGCGCGTGCCCTGTCGTTCCTCGGCCTGCCGGCCACGACGTGGCTGACACTGTGCTTCGACGGGGCGATCGTCGGTTCGTTCCTCGCCTGCCGCGCGCTGACACAACGGGTGCCGTCGCTGGCGCACCCGCTGACCGAGGCGCTGGTGCCGCCGACCCTGCTGTTCCTGTTCATCGTGCTGCCCAACGACAGCTTCGGTCAGCGCGAGCACCTGATGTTCGTGATGACGGCTCCCTATCTGCTGCATGCCGCCGAGCGTGCCGAGGGCCGGGCGGCGGCCACTGGCACATTCTCCACCTGGGCCATCGCGCTGGCTGCCGGCATCGGCTTCGCCCAGAAGCCGTTCTTCATGATCATTCCGCTGGCGGTCGAGAGCTATCTGCTGCTGCATCGCGGCTGGCGGCGCACGTTCAGCGACCTGGTGCCATGGATCGTCGCCGGCGTGGCTGTGTTGCACGCCGCGGCCATCATTTTCGTCACGCCGGCGTACATCACGGTCGTGCTGCCGCTGGCCTTTGGCGACTATGCCCGGCTCGGCGAGGCGACATGGCAGCAGGTGCTGTTCGGCCCCGTGCTGGGACCATGCCTGCTGGCGCTGGCCGCCTTCGGGCTGATCGCGATCTTCCTCGCCCGCACCGTGGCGGCGCGGGTGATGGTCGCCTACGGCTTGGGCGCGGCGCTCGCCGCCGCGGTGCAGGCCAAGGGCTGGCCCTATCACGTGCTGCCCGGCCTGTCGGCCACCATCCTGCTGGCGGCCGTGACCATCTCCCAGACGATCGACCGGTACCTGCCGATCGACCGCGAGGCGCATCGCCTGCCGGTGATGGCGATCAGCGCCACCTTCCTGATCCTGTTCTATTTCCAGGCGGCGCTGTTCGCGCCTCCGTTCCAGAAGCAGCGTGACTTCGAGGACAGCATCACCAGCGTGCTGCTGCATGTCGTCGAGCAGAACGCGCACAACAAGCGCATCCTGGTGTTTTCGCCCGGCATCTATCCCTACTACCCGCTGATCAACTACAGCGGTGCGCGCATGACCATGCGCTTCCAGACGATGTGGGTGCTGCAAGGGATCTACGCGGACTGCGAGGAATATCCCACGCTGTACAACGCGCCCGAGGACATGTCCGAGGCCGAGCGCTTCGTCTTCGAGTCGGTGTCCGGCGATTTCGCCAGCCAGCAGCCCGACCTGGTGATCGTCGATCGCGTCGCCGGCGTGCCGCGTTGCCAGGGCCGCGTGTTCGACTATCTCGAGTACTTTCTGCGCAATCCCAAATTCGCGCAGGCTTTCGAGCGCTACACCCACCTGATGGATGTCGAGCGCTACACCATCTACCGCCGTCGCTGATCAGCCCGGCGCCCGTGGCGGCGCGCCGACCTTGAAGACGCCGGAGGCCGACAGGGCGACCTCGCCGGCGCTGACCAGATCGCAGCGCGCGAAGATGAAATTGGCGGTGCGCCGCGTGATGACCGCCTTGCCGTCGACCCAGGTGCCGACCCGCGCGCCGCGCACGAAGTCGCAGTTGAGCGTGATCGTCGGATGCACGCCGGCGGTGCGCGTGGCGAAGCCGCAGCCGAAGCCCAGCACCATGTCGGCCAGGGTCATCAGACAACCGCCATGAGCGATGCCCAGGGGATTGCCGTGGCGCGGTTCGAGCAACAGGCCGACGCGCGGGCCATCGGCCTCCAGCTTGACGTACAGCGGGCCGACCAGCCGCACGAAATCGTCGGCCAGGTCCACCACCACGAAGCCGTCGGGCACACCGCCCGACACCGTGTCCGTTGCCGTCATGTCGCGACCCCCGTCGGCGACGCCGCAAGGCGCGCCAGCTCGGCGCGCACGTCGTCGGGCATCGGCTGGCCCCTGCCGCTGGCCGGGTCATAAGCCACGACGATGGCATGGCCGTTGGCGACGCAATGCCCCTCGTCGTCGAAGATCGCCTGGCCAAGGACAAACGAGGAGCGGCGCACCTCGATCAGCCGCGCCCCGGCGCGCACCGTGCCGGGAAAGTACATCTGGCGGCGGAAATCGATGTCGAGATGCGCCACCACCGTCGACAGCCCGCGGGCGCGCATGAAGCGCACGTGCTGGGTGATATAGGTGACGCGCGCGTTCTCGAACAACACAAGGTAGGCGACGTTGTTGATATGGCCGTTGGCGTCGACGTCGTTGAACCGCAGCGTCTCGCGGGTGACATGGCCGAAGACAGAAATGTCGGAGAGATCGAAGGCCGCTGCGGCCGGTTGCGGGACGGCATTCATGCGCGGCTCACCTCTTGCGAAACTCGATACAGACACCGCACGCCGCGGCTGCCGGCACCAGGACGCGGCCGTCCGGCATCGCGGCATGCGCAACGTCGGCATCGCGCAGCACGGCTCGCGCTTGCGCAAGGTCGCTGACGGCGAAGCTGAGCAGCGCCGGATGATCGTCGGCGCGCTGCGGCGCGATACCGGGATAGAGAGCGCCGAAGCGTTCGCGCGTCATGTAGCGGATCGGCGTGCCGCCGCTGTCGACCACAAGCTCGCCGTCAGCGGTGCGCACCGCGTCGTTGCCAAACACCTTGCGGAGATAGGCCTCGTCGCTCGCCGGGTCGGCGGCGATCACGGTGGCGCCGGCCAGCGCCTCGACGCCGTTGGCATGCCGCGCCCATTCCGGCCGGTAGACGAATTGCGGCGTGAGGTGCTCGCACACGAAGAACCCGAGCAAGCGCGCCCGTTGCGTGGCCAGGCGTACGGTGCGGAACGCCGCCTGTTCCTGCCGGCCGTCGATCTCGACGGCGCGGCTGAACTCCAGCACGGCATCGGGCTGCAGCCCGGCCGCCGCCCAGGCGGCGTGCGCGAGCTCGGCGCCGTCGGTACGCAACGCCGCGTTGGCCAGGCCGCCGCCGTTCCTCTCGAGCCAGGCACGACGCTCGGCGTTGAGCGGATTGGGCTCGACGATGCCGATCAGCTCGAAGTAGTTCTGCTGGAAGATCATCAGGTGGTTGGCCGTACCCAGCCGGGCGTGAAAACCGCGTGGCTGTACCTGAAAACCGAGCCGTGCATAGGCGACGCGCGCCGCCTCAATGTCGGCGACCACGACCACGACGTGATCGATACCCTTGACCGCCTGGCCCGCCATGCGTCGCTCGCCTCCGTTCCCGATCACGCGTCGCCGGCGCCGCTCAGGCCGGCCGGCGGCGAATGAGCTGCGTGGCGCGGATCGTCAGCACCACCTCGCCGTCCTGGTTGCGCAGCGAGGTGTCGTTGACCATGAGGCCCATCCACGGCTTGCTGCGCGATTCGCGCTTTTCGACGATACGGATCTGGCCGGTGAGCGTATCGCCCGGCCGCACCGGCCGGGGCCAGCGCACCTCGTCGAGGCCGGGCGAGCCGAGACTCGACTCGGGATGCAGGTAGTTGTCGACCATCAGGCGCATGTTGATGGCGCACGTGTGCCAGCCGCTGGCGATCAGCCCACCGAACATCGACTGCTCGGCGGCAACCCGGTCGACATGGAACGGCTGCGGGTCGAACTGGCGGGCGAAGGCAATGATCTCTTCCTCGCTGACCGTCTTGCTGCCGAGCTCGTAGGCCTTGCCGACTTCGTAGTCTTCCCAGTAGCGCAGCGGTCCCGGCATGGTGTTTCCCTCGCGAACGGCCGGTATCTTGCCCGGCAACGGCATCGGCGCAAGCCGATAAACCGCCGGCGTTTGCAGACCGGAGGCGCGGCGGCCCGACGGCATCGCGCGCGCTCACGCCGGTGCCGCCAGCCGATTGTCGAACAGCCACGCCTCCAGCGCCGCGCTCACCGCCGCCGGCCGTTCCAGCGGCGCGGCATGTCCGCAGTCGTCGATCAGCACCAGGTGCGCACCCGGTACTGCGGCGGCGATTTCCTGCGACAGCGGCGGCGGCGTGAGCTGGTCGTCGCGGCCGCACAACACCAGGGTCGGCATGTCGATGGATGGCAGCAGCGGTCGGCTGTCCGGCCGACCCATGATCGCCGTCTGCTGGCGCAGGAAACCGTCGCGGCCGATATCGGCGGCCATGGCGAGGATCGGCTGCGTCACCGTCGCATCGTTCAGCCGAGAGGGATGCACCAGACGGGGCATCAGGCGCGGCGTGACGCCCTTGAACGCCCCCTTGCGCGCCAGCTCCAGCAAGCCGCGGCGCTGCGCCGCCTGCTCCGGCGTGTCGGGCCGTGCCGAGGTATCCAGCAACGCCAGTCGCGTCACGCGTTGCCGGGCGCGACGCAGGATTTCGAAGGCGACGTAGCCGCCCATCGAGAAGCCGATCAGTGCAAAGCGCGGCGGCGCCGGCGCCAGGATCGCGGCCGCCAAGTCACCGAGAGAATCGTGGCTTGCCACGTCCGCCACCTGCGCGACGATCCGGCCATCCAGCGCCGCAAGCTGCGGCGCGAAGATGCGCGAATCGTTCAGCAGGCCCGGACACAGCACCACGGCCGGGCGGGTGGCGCTGGCGGCCATCTAGCGGATCAGCTTGCTCAACTCGCGGAATTCCGGCGTGCCCGCCTCGCCCAGACACTCGAAGATCACCTGCTCGACGTTGACCACCCACACGCCCTCGGCGCGCAGGCGCTCCAACGCCAGGGCGACGCTGTCGCTGCGCCGCGAGGCGACCGCATCGGCCACGAGGAACACATCGAAACCCGTGGCGCGCAGCATCGACGCCGTCTGGGCGACACAGACATGCGCCTCGACGCCGGCGATCACCACCTGCCGCCGGTTGAGGTCGGCGAGGCGTTGTGCCACTTTCGGATGTGCCGCGGCCGAGAATTGCGTCTTGGCATAGATGTGCTCGCGCGAACCCAGCAGGTCGAGCAGCGGCGTCACCGTGGGCCCCAGTCCCTGCGGGTACTGCTCGGTCACGGTCACGGGCAGGCCCAACGTCCGCGCCGCCTGCAGCAGTACGCCCGTGCGGGCCACCACCCGCTCGCTTTCGTGCATGGCCGGAACCAGCCGTTCCTGCTCGTCGATCACCAGCAGCTGTGTCTTGTCGCGCGCGATCAGCATCCCGTCCTCCTGATGCGGCCACCATAGGCGGATCGGCGGACCGCCAGCAACCGGCGCTCAGGGGGCGACCCGGGCGGCCCGCCGCGCGAGCGCCGCATGCCGGAATCGCATGGCTTCGCATTGACAGGCGAACCGCGCTGCATATCATGCGCACCGTTCGCGAACAGACGGTCGGCTATTCGCCCGGACATGGCGTCCGACCGCGCCGCCGCAGGCTGGTGCCAGGCGGAATTACCTTGGAATATCAATGGGTTTTGATCTGCTGGGGCTTGGCCCCGAAGTCTTGAAGGCGGTTACCGACGCGGGCTACACGACGCCCACGCCGATCCAGGAACAGGCGATCCCCTACGTGCTGATGGGCCGCGACGTCCTCGGATGCGCCCAGACCGGCACCGGCAAGACCGCCGGCTTCACGCTGCCGATGATCGAAATCCTCGCCTCGGGCAGCGCCAAATCGCGCATGCCACGGTCGCTGATCCTCGAGCCGACGCGCGAGTTGGCCGCGCAGGTGTCGGAGAGCTTCGAGACCTACGGCAAGTACCACAAGCTGTCGAAAGCGCTGCTGATCGGCGGCGTGTCGTTCGACGACCAGGAAAAGATCCTGGACCGCGGCGTCGACGTGCTGATCGCGACGCCCGGCCGGCTGCTCGACCATTTCGAGCGCGGCAAGGTGTTGCTCAACGCGGTCAAGATCCTGGTCATCGACGAGGCCGACCGCATGCTCGACATGGGGTTCATCCCCGACGTCGAACGGATCGTGGCGCTGCTGTCGCCGATCCGCCAGACGCTGTTCTTCTCGGCCACCATGCCGCCGGAGATCAGGCGCCTAGCCGACGCCTTCCTGACCAATCCCAAGGAAGTCACGGTGAGCCGCCCGGCCACCGCCGCCGCGACCGTGACCCAGGGCCTGGCGATCGTGCCCGAGTTCGAGAAGCGCGAGGCGCTGCGTCGCCTGATCCGCAGCCAGGACGTGAAGAATTCGCTGATCTTCTGCAATCGCAAGAAGGACGTCGACATTCTCTACAAGTCGCTGGCGCGGCACGGCTTCAATGTCGGCGCCCTGCATGGCGACATGAGCCAGCCGATGCGTACCGAGACCCTGGAGCGCTTCAAGCTCGGCGAGATCCAGCTGCTGGTCTGCTCCGACGTCGCGGCCCGCGGGCTGGACATCGACGACATGAGCCACGTCTTCAATTTCGACGTGCCGTTCCAGCCGGAAGACTATGTGCACCGCATCGGCCGCACCGGCCGGGCCGGCCGCAGCGGCGCGGCTTTCACACTGGCGTCACCTGACGACGGCAAGCTGGTGGCGGCGATCGAACGGATCATCGGCCAGGAAATTCCCCGTATCGCGGTGCCGGACATGAATTCTGCCGAATTCGACCAGGAAGGCGACGACCGAGGCCGCCGCCGCGGTCGAGGCGGTCGCGGACAGTCGCGCCGCGAGCGTGGCGCGCCGCCGGCCCGCCATTTCCGCGATGCCGACCGCGACGGCACCGACGACTTGCAGCCGCCGCCCGACATGCCGACCGAGGCCGCCGCGACGGGCGAAGAACAG
>JAHCJT010000186.1 GCA_026126245.1 Alphaproteobacteria bacterium | reverse complement strand
ATCTTGACCCATCGCCCGTAGCCGCCGTTGCGGCCGGCTTGTGCCACTTGGCCGGCGCCGGCGGCCAGGACGGGGGTGCCGGCCGGCGCTGAAAAGTCGATGCCCTTGTGCATCGCGGTGTAGCCGAGGATCGGGTGACGTCGCAGGCCGAAGCGCGACGATATGCGGCTGAGGCTGAGGGGCGTGCGCAGCAGCGACTTCACCACGCTGCGGCCGTTACCGTAGTAGAAGAATTCCTGACCATGGCTGGGCTTGAAGCGATAGACGCTGTAAGTCTTGCGGCCGGAGTCGGTGGTCACCTGCGCCCACAACACGCGACCGGAATCGACCAGCTTGCCGTCGGTCGTCCATGACTGCTCGATCAGCACCGCGAACTTGTCGCCGACCTTCATGTCGTGCTGGAAATTCACGTCCCACGAGATGGCGCGCACCAGCTCGGCCAGTGCCGCGCGCGGCACGCCGACGTCGAGCGCGCTGCCGATCAGCGAACCGTCGACGTCGCCGGCGGCGCGCACGAGTTTGGCGACCAGCTCGAAGCGCTCCTCCCGGACATCGAACGTGCCGTCATCGCGGCGCTCGAGAATGACCTGTCGTCGCGCTTCGGGACGGATGGTGAGCGATTTGAGGACCGGCCGGGCGTCGATGTCGTCCGATGTTTCCACCACCAGGGTCATGGTCTGGCCGACCGGCATGCGTCGCAGCTTCAGATGCGGCGCCAGCGCCGCCACGGCAGCGTTGATGTCGTCCGGTGCGAAATAGAGATCGCCCAGCAGGCTCGCCAGATTGTCGCCGGCCTCCAGCCGGGCGGTCGCTTCATAGGTTTCCGCGAGGTGCGGTTTCTCGATGTCGTGCTCGTCCGGTGCGGCAACGGGACCGGGCGCCGCCGCACCCGACTCCGGCGGTATGGATGCCGAGGTCGCAGGCGGCAGGCTGATGTCGGGTGATGGCGCGATGGCCGGCGCCGGCGGTACCGGGTCCGGTGGTGATGCGGCATCGGCCGTCGCGGGCGCCGGCGCCGCGGCGGGCGGTGTCGATGCGGCCTCCTGAGGCGGCGGCGCGGGGTCGATCGCCGGCGTTGTCGGCGGGACGACGGTCGGCAGGGGCGCGTGCGGCGGCTCGTGCCGTAACAGGGTCCAGCCGACGATCGCCAGCAGAACCATGCCGGACAGACCGAGGCCGCGTTTCAGCCACACCGCGCGGCCGCCGCGGCCAACCTCCAGCGCGACCAGCGTGGGCTCGCCGACCGCGACGTCTGGCGCGGTGGGCCGGAGCCACGGCGGGATCGTCCCGGGCGCGGCGGCTGGTGGTTCGGAAGCTGTCGGGTAGCTGGCGGGTCGATGAAGTGGTGAATCGTCCAGAACAGGTGGCCGGTCGAGCATCCGCGCATCCCTGGAGAGCAAGAGGGGGCAACGCAGCGGCGCTTCTCTTGTTTGCTCTCGCCGGACTGGTCGTTCAACCGACCAGTCGATCACCCGTCAGGCGGGCGGCGAGGGACGAGCAGTCGCCGCAGGTCGGCGCGATGGACCACCATCGCAATGGCCGCTTCGGGGCCGCCGACGTCGGCGCATTGTCGCCAAGCGCGGCGCATAACGCAACCTCTTGCGCCACGCCGGTCGCATGAACACAAGTGCAGCCCGGCGGCGGCGATGATGGCGCCGCCGCCGGTAGCTGCACGAAACCTTGACTGTGATTGCCGGCGCGCGACGCTCAGACGCACGCCGCCTATTCGGCCGCCGGCACCTGCACGCCGACGCCGATCGGGCACGACACGCCGGTGCCGCCCAGGCCGCAATAGCCGTGCGGCACCTTGGCCAGGTACTGCTGGTGATAGTCCTCGGCGTAGTAGAACGCCGGCGCCTCGAGGATCTCGGTGGTGATGGCGCCGACACGGTGCTTGTCGAGTTCGCCCTGGTACATGCGCCGCGACGCTTCGGCCGCCGCCTTCTGCGCCGGCGAATAGGTGTAGATGCCGGAACGGTACTGCGTGCCGACGTCGTTGCCCTGGCGCATGCCCTGTGTCGGGTCGTGGCTCTCCCAGAACACCTTGAGCAGCGCCTCGTAGGAGGTCCTGGCCGGGTCGAACCACACCTTGACCACCTCGTTATGGCCGGTCAGGCCGGAACAGACCTCCTCGTAGGTCGGATGCGGCGTGTAGCCGGCGGCATAGCCGACGGCCGTGCTGTAGACGCCCGGTGCCTGCCAGAACTTGCGCTCGGCACCCCAGAAGCAGCCCAGCCCGAACATCGCCTCCTGCAGGCCGGCCGGGAACGGCGGCTGGATGCGGTTGTTGTTGACGAAATGGGTCTCGGGCACGGCGAAGGCCGGCGCCTTGCGGCCCGGCAAGGAACGTTCCGGCTCCGGCATTTTCAGTTTCTTGCCAAACAGCGACGTCAGCATGGCGGTCTCCTGCGGCCCCAGCCCCCAAAGTGTGCCCGGCCGGCCGGCCGGTCAATGGGGGCCGCGCGGATGTGAGCCGCCGTTACCTTGCCCCGCCTGACTGAGGTTCCGTCCGCGGCAGATGGGCAATGGCGTTGGCGTAGTAGCGCAGCAGTGCTTCCTCGCCCGGCGCCGGCGCGTGCAGGCCGTCGGCCGACACTTGCACCAGCCGGCGCAGCCGCAGCATCCGCAGGCCGACATGGAGGGCGTAGTCGCGGTCGTCGCGTGGCACGTAGATGCGCGCTCCGCCGTGGCGCAAATCGTCGGCCAGCGCCTGGCAGCGCGCCTTCAGTTCCAGCTCGTCCAGCGGCCGCTCGGCCTCCAGCAGCACTGTCGCAACCAGCGACACCGGCAACACTGGCACGACCTCGCCGACCGCCGCCATCAGCTCGCGCGCCAGCAGGCCGACGGCCTCGAACCGGGCCTCCCGGGGCAGCGGCCGCAGATCGCCGCCGAAGCGGTCGGCGTGCCGTGCCAGCCACGCGCGCGCCGAGACCGGCCGGCCGAAATTCACGCAGGCGTAGCCGAAGCGGTACCAGTTGCCGCGCAACATCTGCCGCAGGTTGCGGCCGATGAACCGCAGGGTGGTCCGGATGGCGTAGCCGCCGCTGCGGCGCTCGGCCGCCGGATCGCCGGCGCGCAGCTGCGTGCGATCCTCCAGCACGCGGTCGTAGTTGATGCCGACCGGGATGAACACGACGTCGCGCGCGCCGCGCGGATCGAAGGACTTCAGCGCGTAGTCGAACAGACCCAGTCGCGGCTCGCGCAGCCGGCCATCGCGCGTCAGCCCGCCTTCCGGATACATCGCCTGCGCCACGCCGGCTTCGGTCGCCATGTGCACGTAGCGCTCCAGCACGCGGCGATAGACCGGATCGTTGGAGTTGCGGCGCACGAAGTAGGCGCCCATCGCCTTGATCAAGGTCTGCAGCGGCCAGACGCGCGCCCATTCGCCCACGGCGTAGCTCAACGCCGTGCGCTCGGCGGCCAGGAAGGCGACCAGCACGTAGTCCATATTGCTGCGATGGTTCATCACGAAAATCACGGTGTCGTCGTGCCCCACCGCCTCGAGTGCGGCGGTGTCGGTAACGCCCAGCCGCACGCGGTACAGCGCCTGCGCGAAGGCGCGGGCCAGCGAGTAGCCGATACGGAAATAGAAATAGGCGTTGAACGCCGGCACGACTTCGTTGGCGTAGCGACGCACCAGGTTCATCGCCACTTCGCGCGGTATCTTCGCGGCCTGGGCGTGCTCGTTGGCGGCGGCGATGACCTGCGGATCGTAGATCAGGCGGTCGACCAGCACCTGCCGCTTGGTGAGCTGGAACGGCCGGATCTCCAGTTGCAGGCGTTCATTGACACGATTGATCAGGCGGTTGACGCGGCGGCGCAACACCCAGCGCACCGAGGGGATCAGCAGGCGGTCGAGCAGCGACCACAACGCGAAGGCGGCGATCGGCAGGAACAGCCACAGCGGCACCGCGACCGGTTCGTGCATGCGCCTGGTGTTCCCCCTCCCGTTTGCCGCACTGTATAGCTCTGAAGGGTCGTGCTCCAGTTCCACCGCGACCATTGCGAATCGGCAACTCTTGCTCTGCGCCGGCGCGGTGGCGCGTGCCCGACGAAGGCGGCTATGGTCGTCGCGGGAGGAAACGACATGGCGTTCATTTCCGGCGTCGGCAACACGCGCTACGGCAAGATCGACGGTTGCACCACCATGGGGCTGGCGGCCGAAGCGGCGCACGCCGCCCTCGACGACGCCGGCCTGCGGCCGAAGGAAATCGACGGCCTGCTGACCGGCTACGCCACGACCATGCCGCACATCATGCTGGCCACCGTGATCGCCGAGCGGCTGGGCGTGCGGCCGGCCTATGCGCATGCCCTGCAGGCGGGAGGCGCCACCGGCGTGGCCATGGCTATGCTGGCCAAGATACTGGTCGACAGCGGCCGTTGCCGCGCCGTGCTGATCGTCGCCGCCGAGAACCGTGCCAGCGGCCAGAGCCGCGACCAGGCGATCCAGACCCTGGCGCAGGCCGGCCACCCCGACTACGAGGTGCCCTACGGCGCCACCATCCCGGCCTATTACGGCCTGCTGGCGGCGCGCTACATGCACCAGTTCGGCGTCACCGACGTCGACCTCGCCGAGCTGGCGGTGGTCATGCGCCGCCACGCCGGCCGGCACCCCGATGCGCATCTGCGCGCGCCGATCTCGCGCGACGACGTCATGGCCTCCAAGCCGATCGCGCTGCCGCTGCGGTTGCTCGATTGCTGCCCGGTGTCGGACGGTGGCATTGCCGCCGTCATCACGCGCGAGCCCACGGCAGCGGCGAAGGTGCGGATTCGCGGCGCCGGCCAGGCGCATTTCCATCAGCACATCTCCTGCGCCCGCGACTGGGCCGACATGGGCGCCAAGGCGTCGGCCGACCGGGCGCTGGCCGACGCCGGCATGGCGCTGGGCGACATGCGCTACCTTGCGGTCTACGACTCCTTCACCATCACGCTCGCGATGCTGCTGGAGGAGATCGGCTTCGTGCGCCGCGCCGGTGCCGGCGAGGCGGCAGCCGCCGGCCGCTTCGACCTCACCGGCGATCTGCCGCTGAACACGCATGGCGGGTTGCTGTCGTTCGGCCATTGCGGCGTCGGCGGCGGCCTGGCGCATCTGGTCGAGACGCAGCGCCAGCTCGCCGGTCGGGCCGGCGAGCGGCAGGTCAGGAATGCCACCACCGGCTTCGTGCACGGCGACGGCGGCGTGATGTCTTCGCACGTCTCGATGGTGCTGGAGCGGGTGTGAGTGACATGGCCGCGAGATGCGTGGTGCCGGACTGGGGACGGCAAAGTCCGTCGCCGGCGCGGCAGGGAAACAATCGGCGGCGCGCCATCGCCGCGTACACGAGGCTGGCACGATGACGGAAACGATAAGCCTGTCGACGGATCCTATCGCACGGCGCTGGTGGGCGGATGTCGCCGGCGGCCGTATCGGCTACGAACGTTGTGCCGACTGCGGCGCGGCGCAGTTCTATCCGCGCGGCCATTGCACGGCCTGCGGCTCGCGGCGCGTCGAGACGCAGTACGCGGCGGGCACCGGCACGATCTTCTCGATCACGGTGGTGCACCGGCCGCCCTCGCCGGCGCTGCAGCCTTTCGCGCCCTATGCCATCGCGCTGGTCGATCTCGACGAAGGCGTGCGCCTGATGGCGCATGCCGATCCGGCGCTCGCGATCGGTGCCCGCGTGCGTGCCGGCTTCACCTCGTTCGGCGGCCGCGTGGTACCGCGTTTCGCGGCCGAATGAGGCGCTCGCCAAGCTGGCCGGTTGGCGTTGCCGTGCTAACGTGCGGCATATGCTGCAAACGCTGAAGACGATCCTCGTTGCCACCTGGAACGGCTTTTTCGACAACCGCCTGACCTCGATGGCGGCGGCGATCGCGTTCTACGCGCTCTTTTCGGTGGCGCCGATCCTGCTGGTAGCTATCACCATCGCCGATCCGATTCTCGGACACATGGCGGCCGAAGAAGCCATCATGTCGCGGCTGTCGGTGGCACTGGGCGTCGAGAATCTCGATGTGATCCGCCGCGCCGTGCAGGAAGGTCTGTTCCGCGGTGGCTCGACCTGGACGACGCTGATCAGCATCGTGGCGATCCTCTATTCGGGCACCGCCATTTTCGTCGAGCTCGATTCGGCGTTCGACGTCATCTGGCGTCCGGTCGGCGGCTGGCAACGTCACCCGGTGTTGGCCGAAATCCGTTCGCGCCTGCTGGCGCTGGCGCTGATGGCGATCATCGGCGTGCTGTTCATCGCCGTCTTCACCGCCAGTGCCACGATTGCCGCCTATGACGGCGTGCTGCGCCGCCTGCCGGTGCTGGGCCAGTATCTCGGCCCGGCGCTGTCGGAAGGCTGGTCGCTGGGCGTCATCGCCGGCTTCTTCGCGCTGGTCTACAAGTTCCTGCCCGACGTGAACATCCCGTGGCGCTTCGCGCTGGTCAGCGGCGCGGTCGTGGCGGCGCTGTTCCTGGCCGGCAACAGCGCGATTGCCTGGTACTTCGCGCACAGCGTGCTGGCCAGCGCCTTCGGCGCCGCCGGCGCACTGGCCGCCGTCATGGTCTGGATCTACTACTCGGCGATCATCGTGCTGCTCGCCGGGCAGGTCGGGCGCGCCACCCGCGATGCGCTGGAGGCGCGCGACGCCGGCCTGCCGGGAACCGAAGGCGAGGGCTGAGGCCGCCTACTTGAGCGCGGCGCTGGTGATCGAGGCGATGACGCTTGACGCCATCTTGAACTGCGCCTCGCGATCGACGATGCCGTGACGGCGCGCGATCCAGGCGAAATCGCTGTAGGCCATCCACACGCCGCCCTTTTCGTCCTCGAACACCAGCAGGCGCACCGGCCAATCCAGCCCGGCCTCCGGCTTGGCGGTGATGAACTGGGTGCCCAGCGGCGGGTTGCCGAAGATCAATAGGGTCGAGGGCCGCAGCTTGATGCTGGCGCCGGCCGCCAGCTTGGCCTGGTCGATCTCGGAGAAGAACATGATGCCCTTGGCCGCGACGTCCTTCTTCAGGCGCTCGACGGTCTCGGCCATGGCGTAGGCGCTCTTGAGCTTGACGACGCCGTTGCCTTCGGCCTCGGCCCGGGCCGGCGGCGTTGCCAGCGCGACCAGCGAGGTTGTCAGCAGGG
Organism: Alphaproteobacteria bacterium; assembly: GCA_026126245.1. GTDB lineage: Bacteria > Pseudomonadota > Alphaproteobacteria > Reyranellales > Reyranellaceae > Vineibacter. The sequence goes on along the minus strand of JAHCJT010000186.1, from coordinate 2,447 downwards.
CGGCGGCCGACGCGCGCCGGGTGATAGGTGCGGACATGGCTTTTCCTTCCGGTTGCCGGCGACGCTCATGCGTGCCGCGATGCGCCGACAATGCCGGCGCGCCGGCCGTGGCGGAAATGCCGGGCTCCTATGGAGTCGATGGCGTGATGCTATGAGCTGGGCACGATGGCTGGCGCGGCGACTATCCGCCTCATCGGGAGACGCCTGCCGGGCTCACGTCACGCCGCGCGCCGGCGGGACGCGGGCGGGCGGACCGTGCGGTCAGGCCGTCACAGCATCGCGGCGAAGACGCGGTCGGGCGGCTTGTGGCCGTCGGCGAAGGTCTTGATGTTGATCAGCACCTTCTCGCCCATCTCGATGCGGCCCTCGAGCGTCGCCGAGCCCATGTGTGGCAGCAGCACGACGTTGTCGAGCTCCAGCAGCTTGGGGCTGACCGCCGGCTCGTGCTCGAAGACGTCGAGACCGGCGCCGGCCAGATCGCCGGTGCGCAGCATGCGGATCAGCGCGTTCTCGTCGATCACCTCGCCGCGCGCGGTGTTGACGATGATCGACGTCGGGCGCAGCAGCTTCAGGCGGCGCGCCGACAGCAGGTGGTAGGTGGCCGGCGTGTGCGGGCAGTTGACCGACACGATGTCCATGCGCGCCAGCATCTGGTCGAGGCTTTCCCAGTAGGTCGCCTCCAGCGCCCGCTCGATGTCGGCATGGACCCGGCGCCGGTTGTGGTAGTGGATCGTCATGCCGAAGCCGCGGGCGCGGCGCGCCAGCGCCTGGCCGATGCGACCCATGCCGACGATGCCCAGGCGCTTGCCCCAGATCCGGGCGCCCAGCATCGCCGTCGGCGCCCAGCCGCTCCACTTGCCGGCCCGCACCAGCCGCTCGCCCTCGCCGACGCGGCGCGCCACCGCCAGGATCAGCGCCATGGTCATGTCGGCGGTGTCCTCGGTCAGCACGCCCGGCGTGTTGGTGACGGTGATGCCGCGCTGCCGCGCGCTGTCGAGATCGATGTGGTCGACGCCGGTGCCGAAGCTGGCGATCAGCCGCAGCCGCGGCGCGGCCTGCGACAGCACCTTGGCGTCGATCCGGTCGGTCACGGTCGGCACCAGCACGTCGGCCGACTTGACCGCCTCGACCAGCTGCGCCTGCGACAGCGGCTTGTCGTCGACGTTCAGCCGCGTCTCGAACAGCTCCATCATGCGCGTCTCGATGGCCTCGGGCAGCTTGCGCGTGACGATCACCAGCGGCTTCTTCTGCGCAAACGGCATGACGGCTCCGGCGGGCCCGAGGGGCGGTGGCTGGGGGCGCCGTCGACGGCCTTCGACGCCCGGATCGGCGATGCTAGGCGGGCAATAGCAAGGGGCGTGCCGCAAGTCCAGCCTGCCCGCCGGCCCGCCTGCAGCGGCATTTCGCCAGCGATTCCGGCCCTTTGAACGGTGCGGGGCGATAGAGGCGGGGCGTCGAATCGGTTATAAGAGGGCCATGTTGCGTCCCCTCGTGGCCGCGCGCCCAGCCGCCGTCAGAGCGGCGATCGTCGCGGCGTCCCTGGCGTTGTCGGCAGTGGCGTTCGGCGGTCTTGCGCCGGCCGCGGCGCAACAGGTGGGTGTCCGGCCGGCCGACGCGCCGCCGCCGCTGCGCAAGGGCACCGGGCTGCCGCTGCCGCGCTTTGCCGCCTTGCGCTCCGAAGAGACCAACGTGCGCGCCGGCCCCGCCACAAGGTACCCGATCGACTGGGTCTTCAAGCGCAAGTCGATGCCGGTCGAGATCGTCGCCGAGTACGAGAACTGGCGGAAGGTGCGCGACTGGCAGGGCGCCGGCGGCTGGGTGCATCAGAGCCTGCTGACCGGCAAGCGCTCGGTCACCGTCATCGCCCGCGAGGCGATGCTCTACAAGACGCCGTCCACGACCGCGACCGCGGTGGCCCGCCTGCAGACCGAGGTGATCTGCCTCGTGAAGTCGTGCAGTGGCGAGTGGTGCCGCGTGCAGGTCGGCCCGCATGTCGGCTGGATCGAGCGCGCCAAGGTATGGGGCGTCTACAAGGGCGAGGTCGTGAACTGACGGCTCGGGCGGGCGAACTTACCGCCCCTAAAAGACGCAAAACGTCATTTTTCAACCATTGATTGCAAAACGCACACGCCCTACTCGTTGCGCAGCAGGCCCAGGGGCCGCTGCCGCAAGGCGCTCAGTGTGCCGGCCAGCCCGAACAGCAGGGTCAGCGCCATGGCGCCGAAGGCCGTGACCAGCGCCACCTCGGGCTGGAACCCCCAGTCCAGGTTCATGACGTAGCGCACCACCAGCCAGGCCGCGAGGCTGCCGACGCCGGTCGCGGTAAGCGCCGTCACCAGCCCCAGCGCGGCGAACTCGTAGCTGAAGACGCCCAGGATGCGCCCGCGCGTGGCGCCCAGCACCTTCATCACCACGGTGTCGTGCACCCGCCGCCGCTGCGTGGCCAG
>JAHCJT010000185.1 GCA_026126245.1 Alphaproteobacteria bacterium | reverse complement strand
CGCGCGCGCCTTGGTGGCCGAGCCCGACATCCTGCTGCTCGATGAGCCGACCAACCATCTCGACCTGCCGACCATCGAGTGGCTGGAAGCGACGCTGGACGCCGGACGCGGCGGCTTCGTGCTGATCAGCCACGACCGGCGGTTCCTCGGCAACCTGGCGCAGGCCGTGCTGTGGCTGGATCGCGGCCGCGTGCGGCGGCTCGACGACGGCTACGCCAAGTTCGACGCCTGGTCGGAGGACATCCTGGCGCGCGAGGAGGTCGAGCGGCAGAAGCTCGATCGCCTGATCGAGACCGAGACGGCGTGGTCGGTGACCAGCATCCGCGCGCGGCGCACCCGCAACGAGGGCCGCATGCGCCGGCTGCGCGAACTGCGCGAGACTCGGCGCAGCCTGATCGCGCAGACCGGCCGCGTCAGCATGGAAGCCGGCGCGGCGACGGCCTCCGGCACGCTGGCGATCGAGGCCAAAGGCGTCAGCAAGCGCTATGGCGAGCGCCTCATCCTCAAACCGTTCTCGACCCGCATCTTGCGCGGCGATCGGGTCGGCATCATCGGTCCCAACGGCGCCGGCAAGACCACGTTGTTGCGCATCCTGATCGGCGAGCTGGCACCCGATGCCGGCAGCACGCGGCGCAGCCCGACCCTGCAGCCTGTCGTCATCGACCAGCGCCGCGCCGACCTCGATCCGGCGAAGACGGTGTGGCAGATCCTTGCCGACCGCAACGATCACATCCTGGTGCAGGGCAAGCCCAAGCATGTCGTGGGCTACATGCGCCAGTTCCTGTTCCGCGACGAGCAGGCCCGCCAGCCGGTGAGCGCGCTGTCGGGCGGCGAGCGCAACCGGCTGCTGCTGGCCAGGGCCCTGGCGGCGCCGTCCAACCTGCTGGTGCTCGACGAGCCGACCAACGACCTCGACGCCGACACGCTGGATCTGCTGCAGGAAACCCTGGCCGACTACGACGGCACGGTGCTGCTGGTCAGCCACGACCGCGACTTTCTTGACCGCGTCGTGACCTCGACCATCGCGCTGGAAGGCGACGGCACGGCGATCGAATATGCCGGCGGCTACAGCGACTATGTGCTGCAGCGCGGCCCTCGCGCCACACCGTCGGTCGCGACCGTGCGTCCCACCGCAGTGACGTACGCGAAGGAGGCGCCGGCACCGCGCACCGCCGACAGCGGCAAGCCGCGCAAGCTCAGCAGCAAGCAGCGCCGCGTGCTCGACGAATTGCCCAGGCGCATCGAGGCGCTGCACGCCGAGATCGCGGCCCTGGGCGAGGCACTGGCCGACCCCGATCTCTATCGCCGCGACGCGACGGCATTTGCCGCCAAGACCGCGCGGCTGGCCGCCGCCCAGGCCGAGCTCGAGGCCTCCGAACACGACTGGCTGGAACTGGAGCTGCTGCGCGAGGAGCTGGCCGGCTGACGACAGCACAACGCTTCAGCACCTCCGGCATCGCGCCGCGACACGAGCACCACCTCGCGCCGAGCTCATGCGATTGCCGTCTCCCGCCGCCCGATGTTGCGGGTGGCGTACATCAGCGCCGAGAGGATCGCGAACAGCGCCAGGCTGCCGCCCAGCAGCGACCAGCTCTCGGCCTGCAGCAGCAGGTAGAGATAGGCGAACAGGCCAGCGATGGCAGCGCCGAACAGGGCCGCGAACCCAGGCCGCAGAGTGGCACGCCACGTGTAGAGCGCCGTCTGGATCACCACCAGCGTCGCTGCTGCGGCGTAGGCGGTCGCAAAGCCGAGATGCTCGCCGACCGACAGCAGCAGCAACGGAAACAACGCCATCGCTGCGCCTGAGAGGACATACTGCACGGGATGGATGGCGGCGCGGCCGGCGATCTCGAACGCCAGATAGAGCGCGAAGGTGCAGCCGATCGTCAGCAGCCCGTACTTCAGCATGCGGTCGACGCCGCGATAGGGCGTCACCGGCTGCACCAGCCGCACGCCGAACGCCGACTCGTCCAGGCGCTTCATCAGCTTGTGGCGCGAGCCGTCGGCCGAGGTGGCGACGGCGCCGAAACCGCGACTGAGGATCGACACCTGCCACCGGGCATCGAACCGGCTTTCGTCGATGCGCTGCTCCTCCGGCCGGAACCGGCCGTAGAAACCCGGATCGGGCCACGGCGCCGCCAGCCTGACGCTGGTCTCGGTGCCGGCCGGTACGAAGCCGATGCGCTCGCTGCCGTTCAGCCGCAGCCGGATCTCGAACGGCACGCCGTCGGCCAACCGTGCCGGGTCGATGCCGCCGATCTGGGCGTCGATCGTGTGTTCGCCCAGTGCCGCCGGCTCGAAACGCACCGGCTTGCCGTCGACCAGCACGGCGTCGAGCTTGATGCCGCGCAGATCGCCGGCCCGCAGCCGCAGCCGCAGGCCGCTCCAGCGCAAGTTGGTCAGGCCGCCGAGATCCTCCGGTGCGGCCCGGAAACGGCCGCGCAGCGTGGCATCGAGCGTGTAGACCACGGCCTCGAACATGCCGCGGTGACGCACCTGCGGCGCCAGCGACGCCTCGATCTCGAGCCGGTCGGGCAGCAACAGGGCCTCGTCCTTGCCGCGCGCCGAATCGTGCGGGATCAGCAGCAGCGGCCCGACCAGGGTCTGCTCGCCGCCCCACGACTCGGTGATCTCGGCGCGGCTGCGCGTCAGCAGCGACGTCCGGTCGCCCAGCACGTCGGCGATCAGCGAGAGCGGCAGGGCGTAGAGCAGCGCCAGCACCGTCAGGCCGGCCATCTTCAGCGACACCCGGGTCACCGGCCCGCGCCAGAACTGCCGAGCTGGCGACGCCGGCACCGGTCCGGGCGGCGGCACCTCCCAGGCGGCGGCGGGCGGGGGCGCGGTGGTGTCGCTCATGGGGGGCTCCGGCATAGCTAGGGGATCGCAGGATCGCCCCCCGGCGTGCGGCAGCCCCCCTCGCATCGTGCCGGCGCGCCGGAACTATCGTGCAATTCCGGTGCAGGGGCCGCCCGCGGCCTTCCTTTCGCCGCCAAGCGCGACGACAATGCCTGTATGCCCAAGGTGCTGGTGGTCGACGACGACCGACATATCCGCGACGTGGTCGCCTTCGCCCTGCGCAAGGAGGGCTTTGCGGTCGCCGAGGCCACCGACGGTGCCGCCGCCCTGGCCGCCGCCGCGCGCGAAAACCCCGATCTGCTGGTGCTCGACATCCTGATGCCCGAGATGGACGGCACCGAGGTCTGCCGCCGGCTGCGCGCCACCTCGCCGGTGCCGATCATCTTCCTGTCGTCGAAGGACGACGAAGTCGACCGCGTCGTCGGCCTGGAGCTGGGCGGCGACGACTACGTCACCAAGCCGTTCAGCCCGCGCGAGCTGGTGGCGCGCGTCAAGGCAGTGCTGCGCCGGCGCGGCAGCGCCGCCGCCACAGCGTCGGCCGACGAGGATCCGCCGCCGCACCGCGTGCTGCGCCGCGGCGCCCTGGCGCTCGACCTCGATGCGCATGTCGCGACCTGGAATGACGCCACCATCGACCTGACCGCCACCGAGTTCGCCATGCTGCGCGCCCTCGCCGAACGGCCGGGCAAGGTCTTCAGCCGCGACAACCTGATGGAGCGCGCCTACGACGATCGCCGCTACGTCAGCGACCGCACCATCGACAGCCATGTGCGGCGCATCCGCGCCAAGCTGGCCGTCGCCGGCGGCGCGCCGATCGAAACCGTGCACGGCGTCGGCTACAAGCTGGCGCCGGTGACGCCGGGGGCATGACACCCCTGTCGGAGTGCGCCGCGGCGGAAGGGAACCAGGCGCGGCGACCGCCATGACCGAGCGACGCTGGCGGCCGCGGCTGCGCACGGTGCTGCTGGCGGTGAACCTGGCGCTGCTGGCGTTGCCGCTGGCCGGCATCTGGTTCCTGCGCGTCTACGAAAGCGCCCTGGTACGCCAGACCGAGTCGGAGCTGATCGGCCAGGGCACCCTGATCGCCGCCCAGTTCCGCGCCCAGTGGCTGGCCGCGGCGCCGCCCGACGCGCTGGCCCGCATGCCGCGCACGCAGCAACCGCCCAGCACCGAGCGCTGGCAGCCGATCCCGGCCAGCCTCGATCTCGCCGACGATCCCGTACTGCCGCCGGCACCCGACGGTGCGCCGCCTGCCGTGCCGCCCGAGGCGTTGGCGCTGGCCGGCGGCCCGGCGCTGCGCGCCGTGCTGCTGGCGGCACAGCGCCATACCCTGGCCGGCATGCACGTCGTTGACGTCAACGGCATCGTCGTGGCCAGCACCCAGGATGACGAAGGCCGTTCGCTGCTGGCGCTGGAGGAGGTGACGGCGGCGCTGCAGGGTCGACCGATGTCGGTATTGCGCCAGCGCAGCACCGCCCCCTATCCCGGCATCATCGACTGGACGATCAGCCGCGTCGCCGGCGTACGCGTACATGTCGCCATACCGGTCACCGAAGGTGACCACGTGCTGGGCGCCGTGCTGTTGCGCCGCACGCCCCGCACCCTGGTCCAGGCGCTGTGGGGCAAGCGCTACGAGTTGCTGGCGCTGGGCGCGCTGCTGCTGCTGGCCGGCGGCGCGCTGGCCATCTTCACGGCCCTGACCGTCAGTCGACCGGTGCGTGGCGCCGTCGAGCAGGCGCGCCGCGTCGCCGCCGGCGAGCGCGACGCGGTCAAGCCGCTGCCCCATCGCTACACCCGCGAGGTGGCCGAGTTGTCGGCGTCGCTCGCCAGCATGGCGCAGACGCTGGAGCGGCGGGCCGACTATATCCGCGACTTCGCCGCCGAGATCGGCCACGAGTTCAAGACGCCACTGGCCTCCATGCACGGCACCATCGAGTTGCTGCGCGATGATTTCGCCGCCATGGCGCCCGACGAGCGGCAGCGTTTCCTCGACAACCTCGCCGCCGGCGTGCAGCGACTGGAACGCCTGACGCGGCGCCTGCTCGACCTGGCACGCGCCGACGCCCTGCGACCCACCGGCGAGGAACGCGCCGCGCTGGACGCCATCATCCCGCCGCTGGTCGAGCGCTATCGCGGCGAGGGAATGAAGATCGATGTCGCCGCGCCGGCCGAACCGCTGGTGGCGCGCGCCGACGCCGATGGCGTGACCGCGGCACTGACCAACCTGCTCGACAACGTACGCCAGCATGCCGGGCCGGCGGCCACGGCGCGCGTCGCCTGGCACGCCGACGGCGATTCGATCGCCCTCAGCGTCGCCGACGACGGGCCGGGGATCTCGGACGGCAACCGTGGCCGCATCTTCCATCGCTTCTTCACCACGGCGCGCGATGCCGGTGGCACCGGCCTGGGACTGCCGATCGCCAAGAGCCGGCTGGCGGCGTTCGGCGGCACAATCCGCCTGGTGCCCAGCGAGCGCGGCGCGAGCTTCGAACTGACGCTGCCGCGCGCCCAAGCGTGAGCTTCCGCCGGATCAGGACGGCGCGTTCGTGCGATCCGGCAGATCCTGCAGCGCCTCGGCGATGCAGGGCTTGGCCGCCTTGCGCGATCCTAGGCGTTGCGCCAGCGCGACAGCGCCTTGGACGGGAGCGGCTCGACGGCGCCGATACGCTGCAGGATCTGCATGCTGGGCCGCGCAATGCAGACGGCGCGGCTGCCGTCAATGAACGTCTCCTTGCGGTCCAGCAGGGTGCTGCTGATGCCGTATTGCGCCAGCACCAGCGCCGCGGTCATGCCGATCGGTCCTGCGCCGGCGATCGCCACGGGATGGCGGTCGCGCCGGCCGTCGAGTTCGGCGACGCGCCGGGCCGCGAACGTCGGGTAATGGAAATAGAGCGACTCCAGCGCGCCCTTGCCGGCCGGCCGCATGCTTGCCTCCTCGTGCGTCAGCCCGGCGGCACCGGCCGCAGCGGCGCGCGGCTGGTATCGCCGACCGCCTCGAGCGCCTTGCGCAGCAGACGCAGCAGCGTGGCGCCGTCCTTTTCCGACAGCCCGGCCAGCATCCTCCGCTGCGCGCGTCGCACCATGGGCGTCACCTTGTCGAGCAGCGCCCGGCCGGCGGGCTGAAGGTGCAGGCGCCGCGAGCGGCGATCGCCGCGCGCGATCTCGCGCCGCACCAGCCCCTTCTGCTCCAGCCGGTCGATCACGCCGCCGATGGTCACGCGATCGTAGGCGATGGCGCCGGCCAGCGTCGCCTGGTCGAGGCCGGGCCAGGCGTCGATCACCGTCAGAGCCGCGAACTGCACCGATGTCAGGTCGAATCCGGCCGGCGCCGTCTCGGCCGCGAAGATCGCCGTCGATGCCTGGTGCAGGCGCCGGATCAGGTGCCCGGGCATGTCGTAGATTTCCAGCGGCGCCGCCGATGCGACCTCGGCGACCGGGCGATTTGCTGATTGACGCATGCCTTCGATCCTCGCCGGTGCCGTTTGCCGGTCGCCGGATCGCAGCAGCTTATCAGTAAGTATACATATGACAAGTATAAGAATGATAATAATACGATTGACACGTATACGTATCGTGTGTCATGCGCTGGCTACAATGGCCCGCGCCGCAGAGGGGTGAAGCGCATGCCGACGGATCTTCCCATCCTCATCGCCGGCGGCGGCATCGGCGGACTGACGGCGGCGCTGGGCCTGGCGCAGAAGGGCTACCGCAGCCTGGTGCTGGAGCGCGCCGCGCAACTCGGCGAGATCGGCGCCGGCATCCAGCTCGGGCCCAACGCCTTCCACGCCTTCGATTACCTCGGCGTCGGCGACGCGGCGCGCAAGATGGCGGTCTACATCGACCGGCTGCGGCTGATGGACGCCATGACCGGCGAGGACATCGCCGAAGTGCCGCTGGGCGAGGACTTCCGCCGCCGCTTCCGCAACCCCTACGCCGTGGTGCATCGCGGCGACCTGCACGGCGTGTTCCTGCAGGCCTGCCGCGAAAGCCCGCTGGTGGAATTGCGTACCGCCGCCGAGGTCGTGCGCTACGAGCAGGACGCGCAAGCTGTGCGCGCCGTGCTGGGCAGCGGCGAGAAGCTCTCGGGCGCCGCACTGATCGGCGCCGACGGCTTGTGGTCGAAGGTGCGCGAGCAGCTGGTCGGCGACGGCCGGCCGCGGGTGACCGGCCACACCACCTACCGCTCGGTGATCCCGACCGAGCAGATGCCGGAAGATCTGCGCTGGAACGCCGCCACGCTGTGGGCCGGGCCGAAATGCCACATCGTCCACTACCCGCTGTCGGGCTGGAAGGTGTTCAACCTGGTGGTCACCTACCACAACGACGCGCCGGAGCCGGTCGCCGGCCTGCCGGTGTCGGCCGAGGAGGTGATGCGCGGTTTCGGCCATGTCTGCGCCCGCGCCCGCACGATCATCGAGCACGGTCGCGACTGGAAGCTCTGGGTGCTGTGCGACCGCGATCCGGTACTGAACTGGGTCGACGACCGCGTCACGGTCCTGGGCGACGCTGCCCATCCGACCTTGCAGTACATGGCGCAGGGCGCCTGCATGGCGATGGAAGACTCGGTCTGCCTGGCGCACGAGGTGGCGGCGCACGCCGGCGACCTCGCGGCGGCCTTCGAGGCCTACCGGGCGCGGCGCGTGCACCGCACGGCGCGCATCCAGATCCAGTCGCGGCTGATCGGCGACCACATCTATCACCCCGCCGGCGGCCACGCCGCGCTGCGCAACCTCATGATGCGCGCCATGTCGGCCGAGGACTACTACGACAGCCTGCAATGGCTGTATGGCGGCACCGGCCTGGCGGAGGGCGCCGCCGCGGTGGTGTAGCGATGCTCCCTGGCCGATGTCGCGAGGGCGCGTCCGCCTGCCGGGCATCGGCCTGGCCCGACTGGGCCCGCATGCTACGCACGCCGCGCCATTGAACTTTTTTCGAGCTTGGCCCCTCGCCGCGACGATTCTGATGCCGGCCGGCCGATCTGCAATGTAAAGTCAGTCGCGCGATTCTGGCTGGCGCGCTTCGCGCGCAACAGAGCTAAATCGATGAACGGTGTTCTTTCAGCCTTTCCTCGCCGGCCGATCCGTATCCTTCGCACCGGCGTGCAGAGCGTGCTGTGGCTCATCGTGCTGGCGCTGCTGATGCTGGCGCTGGCCGGCGGCTTTACCGCCTGGATGGCGCCCGATGTGGTGAAGGACCTGCAGATCTGGGCCGATCCCGTTGCCGTGCCGCAGGCCCACATCGGCTCGGGCAAATGCAAGACCAAGCTGGTCCTGGTGACGTGCGAAGCGCGACTGACCTACAGCGTCGGCGGCAGGCGATACGCGACGTCGGTCGACTTCTTCTTTGTGGACGTACATTTCGGCGACTATACCGCCAACGTGGTCCGCTCGGCGGGCAGACCGGAACTGGCCACGCTGGATATTGGCCTGGACAAGATCTGGAACCGGATCCTCACCCTGCTGGTGCTCCTGGGGCTTTTCCTGGCGGGGTTCGGTGCCTTTGTGAAGCAAGCGGTGCAGACCGCGCGCCTCAAGGCGATTGTCCGCTCGACGGATCAGCTGACGCCGGTGGCCGTCACGGTGACGCAGATCACCAAGAGCTGGCTCAACAAGACGGCCGTGTGCGTCTACGACGATGCCCACCACAAGAGCCGTTTCTCCGAACGCCTGCGCAAGTCGGAGGATCCGTTCTTCCTCGGCGGAAAAACGGCGCTGGCTGTCCTGCCGGCCGGCAGCAGCACGCCGATCCTGCTGGACGAAGCCCTGTCGCGCGTCGACCTGACCGATGGCGAGCGCCGCACGCTGCACGCGGCGCGTGCCGGCTACGCCCAGGGGGGCCCGCCGCAGGCCGCACCCGCGCGCTGAGCGCACGCGCGGATCTCGCTGACGGCCAGAGGTGACTATCGTCGCCGGCCCCGAAACCGGCCGTCGCGCGCCTGTGCGCGGTCGAGGGCGTGGTCGCCTCAAGTCGATCCGCGAAAGTCCTCGGCCTCCACTCGGACGGCTACAGCCGTTCTTCGCAGATGGTGGAATTCCGATGGGGGCCGCCGAACCGCCGCAAGGTGATCGCCTTGCCCCCAGCCCAGCCGGCAGGAGGGGCGCCCGGCCGGCCCGGCGCCGCTCGGCGCTCGGCCCTCCAGGACCGGCGCCTGGTGACGGGTGGGCTCAAAGAAAGCCCCCTGCAGGTCTTCGCACGGTGCGGATGCATGGATCTGCAACCCGGCGACCTCGCAAATCGCATGGACAAACCTACATCTGGAGCAAGCCCGGCGTGATCCCGTCCGCCCGTTCCCGGCGGCGCCTTGACCTCGCCATGTCCTCGCGTTAACCCCGCGGCGCCCGAAAACCCAACGAAGTCATGTCGCTCGCCACTGTCACGCCGCCCGACGCCACCGATCCGCTCGCCGGCCATCCCGCCGGCCGGCGGCGCACGTTCGCGATCATCTCGCACCCCGACGCCGGCAAGACGACCCTGACCGAGAAGCTGCTGCTCTTCGGCGGCGCGATCCAGATGGCCGGCACCGTGAAGGGCCGCAAGGCCGCGCGCCATGCGACCTCCGACTGGATGCGCCTCGAGCAGCAGCGCGGCATCTCGGTGACCTCCTCGGTGATGCAGTTTCCGTATCGGGGCCGGATCGTGAATCTCCTCGACACGCCGGGCCACGAGGACTTCTCCGAGGATACCTACCGCACGTTGACGGCCGTCGACTCGGCGCTG
>JAHCJT010000184.1 GCA_026126245.1 Alphaproteobacteria bacterium | reverse complement strand
GCGCACCAACATGCGCATCAAGGGCTGGATGGGCCGTGCCGACCAGCGCACCAAGGTCAAGGGCATGTTCGTCGACCCTGAGCAGATCGCCCTGATCGGGCGGCGCCACCCGGAACTGGGCCGCCTGCGACTGGTGGTCGACTGGGTCGACCAGCAGGACGTCATGACCCTCAAGGCCGAGCTGGCCGGCGGCTCGGCCGACATGGCCAAGACGCTGGAAGGCACCGTCCAGACCATCTGCAAGGTGCGCGGCAAGGTCGAATTCGTGGCGCCCGGCAGCCTGCCCAACGACGGCAAGGTGGTTGACGACGTCCGCAAGTACACCTGAAGCGGCTGCCGCGGCCTCGGCAGCGACATGGCGGGGCGATCGGCATGACCCTCCGCCGGCGGCGCAAGCGGTTGGAATGACTCGCGAAATCGCGTGGGTGACGCGCTGGCGGGGTCGCCCCGGCGATCGCCGGGCGGCGCCCAGCCCTGCATCGGATGCCCGCCGGCCAACGCTGGCTTGCGCGGTGCGCACGACGCGCCGCCGGCAATGCAAATCACCGCGAGGGGACTGGCGCCGCGCCCCGCCGTCCCTTAAATAACAGGCGCCGGCGCGCGGCCCCTCGATCACGGTGCAACGCGTGAAATCGCCGCCGGCCGATGCAACCCGTCAAAACGGAGGCTCGCCCATGCGGCGCGCTATCAGAATCGGGCTCGCGACCCTGGCCGTCGCATTCATGGCTCTCCCGGCAGCAGCCCAGTTCAAGCCCATCAAGCCGGACCAGAGCCCGCCGACGGACTCCAGGGAGTCGTACATCGCCTGGATGAAGGCCAACCGCGGCGAGAGCGAGAAATGGCTCGGCCAGCGTTGGGACCGCTACCAGGCGCTGCTGCGCAACAAGGACGTCTGGACCGACAAGACCAAGCGCGCCTTCCTGCTGACGCCGCGCGAGGTGTTCGCGGCCGCCAATCCGGCCGTCGCGCAGCGCGGTTACGAGCATGCCTTCCTCGACATGGGCTACGGCGTCACCATGTCCGGCCCGCACCTGCAGAGCCGCATGACCGAGGTGATCGACGTCAAGCGCGGCGAGAAGGTGCTGGAAATCGGCACCGGCTCCGGCACCCAGTCGGCCTTCCTGTCGGAGCTGACCGACAAGGTGTGGACCATCGAGATCATCGCGCCGCTGGCGGCGCGCACCCGCGGCATCTACGACAAGGCAATTGCCGCCGGCTACGAGGAATTCAAGAACATCCAGACCAAGCAGGCCGACGGCTACTACGGCTGGCCCGAAGCCGGGCCGTTCGACAAGATCATTGTCACCTGCGGTATCGACCACATCCCGCCGCCGCTGCTGCAGCAGCTCAAGCCCGGCGGCATCATGGTGATTCCGGTCGGACCGCCCGGCGCCCAGCGCGTGCTGAAGGTCGTCAAGCAGGTCGCCAGCGACGGTGCCGTCTCGGTGACGCGCGAGGACATCTACGGCGGCAAGATCGTGCCCTTCGTGCCCTTCACCAAGCTGGTCGACGGCGAAATCAAGGGCAGCCACAACCGCTGAGCCGTGCCGGTGTCACCGGACAGGGGCCCTCGCGCCGGCAGCCGCCGCCGCGGGGGCCTTCGTCTTTCCACATTCCCGCCATAGGCTGCCTTTTTGCGGGTTCACCCGCCACTGAACAACGGATTTCCCCCTCATGGCACTCCAGGCCGGCGCCTTGCCGGACGTCGATTTCAACAGCAGACCGTCGCTCGCGTTCTACTTCTCGGTGGCGCTGATCGCCGGCAGCGTGATCGCGCTGCAGATCGGCATCATGCGCGTCTTCTCGGTCGGCAGCTGGGCGCATTTCGGCTCGCTGGTCGTCAGCCTGGCGATGTTCGGCTTCGGCCTGACCAGCGCCGTGATGTGCGTTGGCAAGCCGTGGTTCGAGCGCCACTGGCGCGGCGCGGTGAAGACGGCGCTGCTGCTGTTCGGCCCGGTCATGGTGGCCTCGAACCTGATCGCCCAGCAGGTGCCGTTCAACGCCATCTTCCTGGTCTCCGACCCGGCGCAGAAGTGGCGGCTGTTCGCCAACTTCGTTCTCTACTTCCTGCCCTTCCTGTGCGGCGCGCTCTACCTCGGCGTGGTGTTCCTGAAGGCGCAGAAGACCTTCAACCGGGTCTATTTCGCCGACCTTGCCGGCTCGGGCGCCTGCGGCCTGCTGTTCCTGCTGGCGATGTACGTCTTCAAGCCGGACGACCTGATCGTCGCGCCGCTCATGCTGTGGCTGGCCGGCACCGTGCTGTGGTTCATCGCCGTGTCGGACCGCCGCGGAATCATCCAGGCGGTGGCCGCCGCCATCCTGGCGCTGGCCGGGCACTTCGCGCTGCCGCCGCTGCTCGACATCCCGAAGATCGCCGTCAGCGACTACAAGGGCGTCGCCTACGCCCGCAAGTTCCCGGATGCCAAGCGTGTCTACGAACGGGCCACGCCGTTCGGCTACATGGAGATCTACGACAGCTCCTACCTGCATTTCGCGCCCGGCCAGTCGGACAACGCCGGCTTCAACCTGCCGGAAATGCCGAGCAAGGCCTATCGCGGCATGTACATCGACAGCGAGGGCCCCAGCGGCATCATCCGCACGCTGCCCGCTTCGCAGACCGAGTACTTCCGCTACCTCATGATGTACTACCCGTACGTCGTGAAGAAGGCGCCGGAGACCTTCGTCGTGCAGTTCGGCGGCGGGCTGTCGACCGCCATGGCACTGCGCGCCGGCGCCACCAGCGTCACGGTGGCCGAAGGCAATCCGATGGTGCTCAACGCCTTCCGGACCGACGCCGAGCTCAAGAAGTTCACCGGCGACATCCTCGGCGACAAGCGGATCGAGGTCATCGACTACGACGGCCGCCTCTACGCCGCCCGCACCAGGCGCAAGTTTGACGTCATCGACCTGGCGCTCGCCGACTCGGCCGGGCTGTCGCAGCCCGGCGGCTTCGCCATCGTCGAGAAGTTCAGTTACACGCGCGAGGCGATGCGCAACTACATGCGAGCGCTCAAGCCCGGCGGCGTGCTGGCGGTGACACTGTGGAACAAGGAAGAGCCGCCCAAGTCGGTGCTGAAGCTGTACTCGACCATGGTGGCCGCCGCCCGCGACGTCGAGGGCCAGGACGTCGCCAATCGCTTCTTCGTCGCCGCCAGCTACCTGTCGACCGCCACCGTGCTGTTCAAGAAGGACGGCTTCACGCCGGCCGAGGTCGAGACGCTGCGCAAGCACACCGCCGCCATGTCGTTCGACGAGATCTACTCGCCGGGCTTCAAGGCCGATGTGTCGATGCTCGATGCGACGCTGCAGGGCTATCGCGACCAGTTCTTCTACGAAGGCCCGCCGCCCGACCCGACCGGACCGGGTCCCGAGGAAAAGGAGCCGCACGACGCGCCGCCGCCGGGCGCGCCGGCCGACGAGAAGAAGGACGGCGCCAGCAACGGCGAGCCGTCAAAGCCCAAGGTGCCGGCAACCGACATCGGCCGGCTGTGGTGGCACTACCTGATCAATGGCGGCATCGAGCAGGTCGCCGACCGCTACGTCTTTGACACCACGGTGTTGACCAACCACCAGCCCTACTTCGCCGCCTATATCAAGGTGAAGGACCTGCTGCGCTTTACCGACCGGCTGGAGCTGGTGCAGGACGAGTGGGGCTACCTGCTGTTGTGGGCGACCCTGGCGATCGCCGGCATCGCGGCGCTGACCCTGGTGCTGTTCCCCGTCGTGTTCGGCTGGCGCACCATCTTCAGCCGCTACCCCGGCAAGTTCGGCGCCGTGGTCTATTTCCTCTGCCTCGGGCTGGGCTACATCGTGGTCGAGGTCGGACTGATCAGCCACTTCATGCTGGCGCTGAGCAATGCCACGGTGTCGGCGTCGGTGCTGATCACCGGCATGCTGGTATTTTCCGGCCTCGGCAGCTTCCTGTCGGAGCGCTTCCTGGACCGCGCCCGCAGCTTCATGCCCAAGGTGTTCGTGGCGATCGGCGCGCTGCTGATCGGCTATGGCTTCCTGCTCGATCCTGTTCTCGACATGATCGGCACCCTGCCCTACGTCGTGCGCATCCTGGCCTGCCTGGCGATCATCTTTCCGCCCGCCTTCCTCATGGGCTTCCCGATGCCGACCGGCATGACGACCCTGGGACGGCTGGGCAAGGACCACATGTTCCTGTGGGCCTGGGGCATCAACGGCTCGTTCTCGGTGCTGGGCGCGGCGCTGGTGCCGATCGTGGCAACGTCGTTCGGCCTGCCGGCCGTATTGCTGGTCGGCGGCATCGCCTACCTCGTGGCCATCCCCGCCTTCTTCCGGGTGCTGCTGCCGCTCCCGGGGAAGCCCGCCGCCGCCTGAAGCGCGATGGACGGGACCTGGCCGCGCCGGATCCTCGATCGACGCGGCTTCGTCCGTCTGCTGGCCGGGCTGGCGCTGCTGCCGGCCGAAGCCCTGGCCAGGACGCCACCCCGGTCGGCGCCGCCATCGTCGCGCAAGCCGGCGGCGGTTGCACCGCAGGCCCGCCAAGAGATCACGCGCGTGCTGCCCTTCCGTTCCGCGCCGTTCCCCTATCGCGGGCCGGGCGACGACGGCAGGACGCCGTTCTTCAACGTGGTGCAGGGCGGCACCAAGCGGCACGGCCGCAGCACCGGCAACGGCGAGGTGCTGTGGGAGGACACCGTCTTCTCCGATGCCGGCGTGCTGCTGCACGTACCGGCGGGCTTCGACCCGGCCAAGCCGGCGCGGCTGGTGGTGTTCTTCCACGGCCACGGCAGCTCGATCGACCGCGTCGTATCGGACATGGAAATCACGCGACAGGTCGACCAGGCCGGCATCAACGGCGTGCTGGTGGCGCCGCAGTTCGCGCGCGAGGCGGCCGACTCCAGCCCCGGCAAGTTCTGGCGGCCCGGCGCCTTCGCCCGCTTCCTCGATGAAGCGGCGCTGCGCCTGACCGATGCCGCCGCACAGAACCGCGCCGAACGGCCGCGCGTGCTGGCCGCCCTGCGCGGCGCGCCGGTGTTCCTGATCGCCTACAGCGGCGGCTACAAGCCGGCCGCCTTTGTGCTGGAACGCGGCGGTGCCACGGCGCGCATCGCCGGCACGATCCTGCTGGACGCACTCTATGACGAAGAGGAGCGCTATCTGCGCTGGTTCGCGGCGCGGCGCGGCCGCAGCTTCCTCGTCAGTCTCTACACCGAATCGACCGCGCCGCGGCAGGCCATCCTGATGGACGGCTTGCGCCGGCGGCGCATCGCGCCTGCAACCGAACTGCCGAGCGCGCTGAAGCCGGGTGCGGCGATTTTCGTCAATTGCGGCTCGATCCAGCGTCACGGCCGCTTCGTGCTCGACGGCCCGCCGCACGATCCGATCCGCGTGCTGCTGGCCGCCACCAAGCCGCCGCCGCCGCCACCCGTCAAGAAGGCGCCGCCCACCAAGCGGGTGGTCGCCAAGCCGACAGCCGCCAGACCGCGGGCCGCGGCACGCCCGGCCAAGCCGCGCGGATCGAGGTGACGCGATGACCGGCGGCGATGCGGATTTTATCGGCCCGCTGTCGCCGGACTCGCCGTGGCCGCGCCTGGAACGACTGCGTCACGCACCTTTCCCGTGCCATGGCGTTGACGGACCCGACGGCGTATTCGCCGACGCGCGCGTCCTGCTGCACGTCACGCCGGGGTTCGACCCGTCACGCCCGTTGCTGGTCATCCTCTTCCTGCACGGCTGGCGGACGACGCTGTGCCGCCAGACGGGTGGCAGCCGCTATCACGTGGTGGAAAGCTACCGTCTGGTCGAGCAAATCGACGCGGCCGGTTTGAATGCCGTGCTGGTGGCCCCGCAATTCGCGCGCGACGCCGACACGGAGATCGTCGACATCCCCGGCCATCCGGGCAAGTTCGGCCGGCGTGGTGGCGTTGCCCGATTGCTTGGCGAGGCCCTGCGGCGCGTCGCGGCGCTGACGGGCAGCGAAATCGGCCGTTACCGCCGGGCGCCGGTGCTGCTGGTGTCGTTCAGCGGCGGCTATCGCGCGGCGGCCAAGGCACTCGCCATCGGCGGCATCGGCGCCCGGCTGATCGGAGTCATCGGACTGGACACCATCTACGGCGAGGCCGACGTCTTCACCGCATGGTTCGCGGCCCATCATCGCCACGCCTTCCTGGCCGCGGTCTACACCGGTGGCCGGGCGCACGACTATGCCTCGGCAAAAACGACGCTGGCGGTCGCGGCGGCGCTGACGGCACGGCAGCCGGGCCTCGACGTGCGCGACACGCTGCCGGCAGTTCTCGATCCTGGTATCGCCGCCTTGGTGCCGGTCGGCGATCCCGAGCTGCACCTCGACCTCGTCGCCGCCGGCTGGCCCGGCTTCGACCAGCCGGTGCGGCGCCTGCTGGCACGGTTGCCCGGTTTCGCGCGCGGCGGCGCCTGACGTCAGGACTCGGGCAGGCCCAGCGCGCGCAATTCGTCGCGGCGCAATGGCAGTTCGTCGAGCAGGAAGAATTCGTCGAGCTGCGGCGGCTTGACGGTGGTCGACGACAGCATGGCGTGCGCCTGGCCGCGGTGGTGGATCTGGTGGACGAAGAGGTGCGGCAGCACACGGCGCACGGTTTCCAGCGGCGGCGTGCGATCGCGGCGACGCAGGGTGACCGGTGCCTCGAGGCGGCTGGCAGCAAGGCCATCGCAATAGGCCAGCAGGCGGCGGTCGCTGGCGCGTTGGGCTGTCGCCAGACTCGCCAGCGTGTCGTGTGGCGCGAAGGCGTAGGCCCGCTCCATGGCATCCTCCCGCCCCTCTAGCGACTCGATGTAGTAGCCGTCGACCTTCAGGATGTGGTTCAGCGTCGCCTGCAGCGACGGGAAGAAACCGACGCGGGGCGCCACAAAGTCGTCCGCCGACAGCTGCGCGCAGGCCGTCAGCAGGCGATGATTGGACCAGGCGTTGTTGCGCGCCATGGCACGAAAATGCTCGACCAGCCAGCTCATCGGCCGCTCCCTAGACCAGCAGCCTGCCTTCGTGCACCAGCAGCCAGCGCTTGGTCTCGACCCGGCCGCGGCCGCTGTAGCCGACCATGCGATTGCCGGCGCCCAGCACGCGATGACAAGGAATGACCACCGGGATGGGATTGCTGCCGCAGGCCGTGCCGACGGCGCGCGCCACGCCGCCGACGGCGTCGGCCATCTCGCCATAGGTCATGGTGTCGCCGTAGGGAATGTCGCACATGCGCCGCCAGACATCGCGCTCGAAGGGCGAGCCGGCCGGCGCCAGGGGCAGATCAAACGCCCGTAGCCGGCCGGCGAAATAGGCATCGAGTTGGGCGCGCGCTTCTCCCAGCACGCCGCCCGGGTCGACGTCGGCATCGGCCGCCGTGTCGTTCACCCAGTGGATGGCAACAATCGCCGCGTCGGTCGCCTCGACCTCGAGGCGCCCCACCGGGCTGTTGCACCGGATGCGGCCGGTAACGACGCGGACACCGGGTGGCGGCGCCGGCAGCAGCACGGTCGGTGCGCCGTCGCTGCGAATCATGGATGCCATGCCGCGACGCTAGCCCCGGACGGCGCGATTTGCCAACATTGATGGTCACTGAGACATGAGGAGTCATGGCCGGCGGAAATACGCCCGCACGCATCGGCCGCCGCGGCGCTCTGGCCGCAGGGTTTGCCGCCGCCATAGCAGGGCCGGCCCGTGGCCAGGCGGGGCCGACCCAGCGCCAGCAGCGTGCCGGGACGGCGACCGCGCAACTGCCGGCGATCGTTTTCGTGCACGGCAACGGCGATACGGCGGCGCTGTGGCACACCACGATGTGGCGCTTCGAGACGAACCACTATCCGCGCCAGTTGCTGCATGCCATCGACTTCACCTATCCCTCGGCCCGCCGCGATGACTCGCGGCCACAACCCTATCGCTCCTCGACCGCCGACCAGCGCGAAGAGCTGGCCGCCTTCGTCAGGAAAGCGCTGGCCGAGAGCCGCCGCCGCAAGGTGGCGCTGGTCGGCGCCTCGCGCGGCGGCAACGCGATCCGCAACTATCTCAAGAACGGCGGCGGCGCGGCGGTCACCTCGCATGCCGTACTGTGCGGCGCCACCAACCATGGCGTGATCGTGTCGGATACCACGCTTCAGGGCAGCGAGTTCAACGGCGCCGGCCCGTTCCTGCGCCAGCTCAACGACGGACCGCTCGAGACGGTGCCCGGCGTCGCGTTTCTGACGCTGCGCAGCGACAAGCTCGACAAGTACGCCCAGCCGGACGGCAAGTTCCTCGGCATGCCCGGCAAGCCGACCGGCATCTCCTACGACGCGCCGGAGCTGAAGGGTGCGACCAACATCGTGCTGCCGGGACTCGATCACCGCGAGGTGGCGTTCGACAAGCTGGCCTTCCAGAAGACCTACGAATTCATCGTCGGGCGGCCACCGGCGACGCTGTTCATCGCGCCGGAACGCGAACCGGTACTGAACGGTCGCGTGACGGGCGTGGTCGACGGCGTCTACACCAACCTGCCGGTGGCTGGCGCCTCGGTCGAGGTCTGGGAGGTCGACGGCCGCAGCGGCCAGCGCAAGTCGCTGACGGTGGCGCATCGCCGCGTCACCGATGCCGACGGACTGTGGGGACCCTTCCGCGGCCGGCAGGACGCCTTCTATGAGTTCGTGATCGAAGTCTCGGGTAGCCCGATCACGCACATCTACCGCTCGCCGTTCCTGCGCTCCAGCGACGTCATCCATCTGCGCCCGGGCCAGTTCGACAAGGATGAGTCCAAGGCGGGCGCCGTGGTGGTGATGACCCGGCCGCGCGGCTATTTCGGCGTCGGGCGCGACAAGTTCACGCTCGACGGCAAGGTGCCGCCCGGCGTCAACGAGGGCGTGCCCGGCACCTCGAGTGCCCGGCTGGTGCTGCCCGACGCGCCGGTGCGCACGATCGTGGCCGTGTTCAATCTCGAGACCATTCCAGTGCGCACGTGGCCGGCCAGGGAAAACCGGCTGGTCATCGCCGAGTTTCACAACTGACGCTGCGTCGCGAACGTCCGGCGGCACGGACGCCGGCGCCTTGCCGTCTTTCTGTGATGAAAGTCAGTCGCAATTGCAGCTGGCCGGGATTCCTGCTAGGAACGCACCCTCAGCCAGCCGGACTCTCAGTCCCGCCAGCCAGTGACACGCCAACCCACACCGGCGCGATGGGGCGGCGCGAGCGGACAGGCTGGCTTGGCAGTGGCAACGACAATCGCTTCCCCTTGGACACGACGCATGTCGGTGACCGCCGTATCGGTCGCCATCGCGGTCGGCGCCCTGCTCGTTGGCCTGGAGGCCGCCTGGTCACAGGAGAGTGTCGGGACACCACCGGCCGTCGTGCCGCCCGCCGCCGCCCCCACGACGGCGGCGACCCTGCCAGTCGATCTGTCGCCGTGGGGCATGTTCCAAAGCGCCGACATCGTCGTGAAGGCGGTGATGATCGGCCTGGCGATCGCGTCGGTGCTGACCTGGACCGTGTGGCTGGCCAAGAGCCTCGAACTGGTGTCGGCGCGGCGCCGCGCCCGCCAGACGCTGGAGGGCCTGCAGGCCGTCGGCAGCCTGACCGAAGCCGTCGTCCGCGTCGGCGGCCAGCAGTCCGTCGTCCCGGCCCTGGTCCGCGCCGCGGCGACGGAAGTGCGGCTGTCG
>JAHCJT010000183.1 GCA_026126245.1 Alphaproteobacteria bacterium | reverse complement strand
CATCCGCCAGCGACTCTCGATGCTGGCCGCCAAGGTCGCGGCGGCGCAGCAGCTGGTGCACCATACCGGCTGGCTCGACGCCCAGGGCCGCGAGTGCGTGCGCGAGGTGTCGATGGTCAAGGCGCTGTGCGGCGAGCTGGTCAACGAGGTGATGTACACCTGCCAGCAGTTCCACGGCGGCATGGGCTACGTGCGCGAGACCGCCATCGAGCGCATGGTGCGCGACGCGCGGGTGCAGGCGATCGGCGGCGGCGCCACCGAGGTCATGCTCGAGGAAGTCGCCAAGCGCCTGCAAGGCTAGCGCGCCATCCGCACGGATGGAGTTGACTCCCCCCGTCGTTGTTCGCGGCGCTCAGGGCGCCACCTGCGCTCGCCCCGGGATGTCATTTACCGCCCCTAAAAGGAGCGAAAATCATGCGGCAGCGCCGGCGGGCCGACCATGCGCGATGATGTCTTGATCCATTCAAATATCGCGTAAGTATTATTCATACATATTATTTACTTTACTTATCATTTTAAAGAACTCACCAACAATACTGCCGGCCAACCACTGTCCGCATGGCGACACGCGCTCGCTGGTTTGGCCATGCGCTATTGCCCCTGGGACTTTGTCGCGCGACTCCCCGTCGTCCTGAGCGCCGCGAAGGACCTTGCGGTGGTCGCTCCAAAGACCGCCAGCGATGGCGATCCTCCAGCCCCGTTGCACACTGACCCTCCTACCGCAGGGTCCTTGCATGTTGGTGTGCATGCGCCTGAATGGGCGCTGGCGCGGGAGAAGGATCCAACTCCTCCCGCGCCGACGGCGCGGAGCCCGTCTGGGTCTACGGCAACCGCTGGCGCGGATACCGCAGCGAAGCTTGGTGCCCGCATCGTCTCTTCGCAACGCCCGTACGGCTGCTCGGTCGCAAGACCGCATGCAAGGAAGGGATCACGAAGATGGACACCACTGTAGCGATCGCCGGCATCGACGTCAGCAAGCACAAGCTCGACGTGCATGTCCTGCCAGGCAATCGGACCTTCACCGTCAGCCGCGACCGGCGCGGTCTGGCTGACCTGGTTCGGCGCTTGCGCAAAGCCGGCGTCGGCGAAGTCGCCCTGGAAGCCAGCGGCGACTACGAGCGCATCGTCATCGAGGAGCTGGAGGCCGCCGGCGCGGTCGTCCACCTGCTCAATCCCGCCCGCGTCCGGCTCTTCGCCGAGGCCGCCGGCATGTTGGCCAAGACTGATCCGATCGATGCCAGGCTGATCGCCTTGTACTGCCAGCACTTCCCCGACAAAGGTCTCACCCGCAGGCCGGAAAACGCCCGCAAACTGGCCGAGTTCCTCACCGTACGGGCAATGCTCCACAAGATCGTCGATGAGGCCCGCAACCGGCTCGAGCACCTGCGTGACCCCGATCTGCGGGCGCTTGCCGAGCGAACCCTGTGTGACGCCAGGAGCCAGCTCAAGCAGATCGCGCGCGGTATGGCAAAGGTCATCGCCCAGGACGAGGTCTTGGCCGGCAAGGCCAGGATCGTGCGTTCCCTGGTCGGCGCCGGACCTGTCCTTGCCGCCAATCTGCTGGCCGGCGTGCCCGAGCTCGGCACTGTCGGTCGCCGCCAGGCCGCCCGCCTGTGCGGCGTCTCGCCGACCGACGACAGAAGTGGCAAAGGCCGCCGGCGATCCCGCATCGATGGCGGACGCCAGCAGCTGCGACCCGTCCTTCACATGGTCGCCCTGGCTGCCATGCGCTCCAACCCCGTCATCTCGGACTTCGCCAACAGGCTCACCGCCAACGGCAAGCCCAAGCTCCTGGTCATCGCCGCTTGTGCCCGCAAGATCATCGTCATCCTCAACGCCATGTTGAGGGACCAGACCAACTGGCGTCATGCCAATGCAGCTTGACTTCCAACACGGCTGCTTCGCTGCGCTCAGGACGACGGCCTCGGCAATGCCGCCACCCACACAAGTGGAATGCGTTCTTGCCGGCGATCGCGCAGCCGCGCGGATGCGGACGACCGCCGTCGAGCCGGTGCCGGTCAGCCGTCGAACACACCGACGATCAGGAACTCGCGGTTGCCGTCGGCACCCTCGATCGGGCTGTCGACGATGCCCAGCACGCGCCAGCCGGGTTGCGCCGCCAGCCAGTCGCCGATGGTGGCGCAGACCTCTTCGTGCAGCGCCGGGTCGCGCACGATGCCGCCCTTGCCGACGCGGCCCTTGCCGACCTCGAACTGCGGCTTGATCAGCGCCACCAGATGCGCGCCCGGCGCCGCCAGCGCCAGCGCCGCCGGCAGTGCCGTGCGCAGGCCGATGAAACTCACGTCGCTGACGATCAGGTCGACCGGCTCGGGCATCAGCGTCCGGCCGACGTCGCGGATGTTGGTGCGCTCCAGCACCACCACGCGCGGATCCTGGCGCAGCTTCCAGGCCAGCTGGCCATGGCCGACATCGACGGCATAGACCCTGGCCGCGCCGCGCTGCAGCAACACATCGGTGAAGCCGCCGGTCGAGGCGCCGACATCGAGCGCGACGCGGCCGGCGACGGGAATGGAAAAGGCGTCCAGGCCGCGCACCAGCTTCAGGCCGCCGCGCGAGACATAGGGATGCGGCTGGCCGCGCACCTCCAGCGGCAGGTCGGCCGCGACCGTCGTGCCGGGTTTGTCGATGCGCCGCTCGCCGCTGAAGACGAGGCCGGCCATCACCAGCCGCTGAGCCGCGGCGCGCGACTCGGCCAGCCCGCGCTCGACCAGCGCGACGTCGGCGCGGGTGCGGGTGGTCCTGCTCTTGCTGTTGCCGTCCTCCGCCATCCGCCTGCGATTTCCAACTCCTCGGCAGCTATCCGGAGGGCCGCCGCCAGTCTCAGAACTTGCAAGCGACGAAGCCGTAGTCGTAGTCGAGGAAATCCTTCAGCTTCATCGTCCCCTGATTGGGGATGCTATAGCGCTTGCCCCATGAGAATACGGTGAAGGACACCGTCGTGTCGCCAGCGGCATCGGTTCCGAAAGTGACAGGCGATGCCAGGACGACCCAGTGGGAGGCCGTAATTCGGTCGCTCGCCGGCTTGCCCCACAACAGTGGAGCCTTGATCAGCAGCAGCACCTGATGATCATTCTGATAGAAGGTGTCGGCATTGCGGATATTGGATTCCGGCACGTGCCGGTCGAAGCGCCAGTCCTCGACCACGGTCTTGAACCCGGCACGCCGCAGCCACCGCGCGACCTCGTTACCCCATGCGCCGCCTTCGTCCTCAATCGATTGATAGTCGATCAACCAGTTCTCCGAGTCGCGGATGCTGGCCATGGGTACCCAGTCGACCGGCTTGATTTTGCCGTCGGCGGGCAGCTGGTAGGCCAGCAGATCCTGGCACGGCTTCAGCTCCCAACCATTGAGCCTCGCCTCGCCACGCTCGTAGAGATCGATGACCAGTTTGGCGTAGGCCCGAACGTTCGTCCTTGCCAGGGCGATCAAGACCGAAGCGCTGGGGCATAGGCCGGCATTGCCCTGATTGATCTTTCCGGGGTCCTTGATGCGTTCCCTCAAATCCGCCGCGAACGCTTTGCGATCCTGATAGTGCAGAAACTTGCCTACCCCCGGACGTGCCTCGAAGTCGTTCACGTCGGCCAGCGCGAGCGCCAAAATAGTGTCGACAGGCTCGGCCGGTTCCGCAGCCTTCGGCACATAGATCGTCTCGCCGCCGTTGAACTTGAAATTGCCGTCCGCCATTGGCGCGGCGTTGAGCTTGGTCTTGAGGTACCAGTTGATGATGCGAGCCCACCGGTCGCCCGACGGATTGCCCTTGGTGACGCCGAAATTGAGGTCGATCAGCTTGTCGAACGTGATCTTTTCGGCATCGGCGATCTCCGACAGGCTTTCCGCGCGCCGGGTGCCGTTCGGATTGACGATGACGCGGACCTGTCGCGGCCGCTTGTCCGCCGTCTGCGGCGGCCAGACCGGATTGGCGGGCGCCTGGATCAGTTCCATCGTGAGACCCTCCCGATGTGGCGACGGTCGGGCAAATCGACCATCTATGCAATGAACACTCACTCTCTTTTCGTATTCCAATGATTTTTTGAGGCCGTCTCCCGCCGCCGCTGGCCGCCGTTATCGCGCGGGCCTCGACGGGCGCCGGAGGCCTCGATAGGGTCGCGCCGTGCGGAACGAACCAGCGGACGGGGCATGGCGGACAAGTTATTGACGGGCGACACCGCCCTGGTCACCGGCGGTGGTGCCGGCATCGGACGCGGCATTGCGCTGGCCCTGGCGCAGGACGGGGCGAAGGTGCTGTTCGCCGACATCGACGCCGCCAAGGGCGCCGCGGTCGAGGACGAAGCGCGGCAGGCCGGCCTGGACGCCACTTTCATGGCGGCCGACCTGGCCACGGTGGCCGGCGCCCGCGCGTTGTGGACCGCCGCCGCCGCCCGCCTGGGCCGCATCTCGATCCTGGTGCACAGCGCCAGTCCGCGGCGGGTCGAGAGCGACACCGTGCTGACGGTTTCCGACGCCACCTGGGAGGCGATGATCAGCGTCAACCTGCGGGCCGGCTTCGTGCTCGGCCAGGAGGCGGCGCGTCACATGAAGCAGCACGCCATCAAGGGCCGCATCCTGTACCTGACCTCGCTGCACGCCGAGGTGCCGCGCAACCTGCCGCACTACAGCGCCGCCAAGGCCGGCACCACGATGGTGATGAAGGAACTGGCGCGCGCCCTGGGACCCGACGGCATCCGCGTCAACGCCATCGCGCCCGGCGCCGTGCCGGGCGGCGGCTTCAGCGGCATGCCCGGCCTGGTCGACCTGATCCCGCTGGGTCGCGTCGGCACGCCCGACGATATTGCCCAGATGGCCGTCGCCGTGCTCAGCGAGCGCTTCGGCCGCTACGTCAGCGGTGCCACCATCGTGGTCGACGGCGGCATGGACACCATCAGCTGGATCCCGCGGCCGCAATGATGGCGCGCCACGGTGATCCGGGGCGCCGGCCGGCGAGCGCGGCCCTGCGCCTCCTCTGCATCCCGATCGCGATCGCGATCGTGCTGCTCGGCGCGGCCGACGGCGCGCGGGCCCAGGACCGCCGCGCGGCGACGATGCAGCTGGCGCGCGCCGGCATCCCGCTGTTCCCCTCGCCCTACCTGCCGCGCGGCAAGACGCCGGAGCCGCCGCCGGTGCCGGAAAAAGTCGCCATGGCGGTGACCGGCGATTCGCTGGCCGACGGGATCTGGGGCGCCATCTACCGCAAGCTGGTGCGCGACAAGCGCTATATCGTGCGCCGCGTCGCCAAGAACTCGACCGGCTTCACCACCGACGGCCTGCTCGACCAGATCGAGGAGGGATTCAAACCGACCCCGGCCGACGCCGTGATCATGATGATCGGCGCCAACGACCGGCGCAGTTTCTTCGTCGACGGCAAGTCCAGGGCGCTGTTCGGTACGCCGCCGTGGCGCGAGTTCTACGGCGGGCGTGCCGCCGCCTTCATGGACCAGCTCAAGGGCCGCGACGTGCCGATGGTCTGGATCCTGCTGCCGGTGATGCGCGACGCCGGCGCGGCCCGCGACGCCAAGCTGATCAACGAGCTCGTCCTCAAGGCCGCGGCCGACCGCCCCTGGGTGCACACGGTCGAGACCTGGTCGCTGACCGCCGACGCCGCCGGCGAGTATGCCGCGTACTTCAAGGACCTTGGCGGCCGCGTGCGGCTGATGCGCGACAACGACGGGGTGCATTTTACACCGCCAGGCTACGAACTCATCGCCGAGCCGGTCCTCAATTTGCTGCGCGAAGCCTCTCCCAAATTCCGTCTTCTGCCGCGATAATGCCGGCCACCGGGTCCCCCGCCCGGTCCACGACAAGCGTTGAGAAGAGTAGCCATGCCCCCTCTCCGCTCCATCGCCGCGCTGCTGGCCGCCGGCGCGCTCGCCCTGGTGACGACCGCCTGCATTGGCCAGAGCGCCGCCGAGGACAGTGTCGCCGGCGACACGCAGCTTGCCGCCAATCCCGCCAATTCCAGCCAGCTGGCCGGCTTCTACAAGGCGCTCGCGGACCTGCAGGGCCGCCGCACCGGCCGCGTCACCATCGTGCAGATCGGCGACTCGCACACGGCCACCGACCATTTCAGCGGCCGCCTGCGCGAACTGTTCCAGCAGCGCTTCGGCGATGGCGGCCGCGGCATGCTGCCGCCGGGCTCGCCGTTCCCCTACTGGAAGCCCTACCAGGTCGAGGTCAGCCAGTCGGGCAAGTGGCAGGTGCTGAGCAGCAACAGCAGCGCCAACGGCGATGCTGGCATCTACGGCCTGTCGGGCTTCGTGGTGCGCGGCAGCAAGTCGTCCGAGACCATGGTGCTCTCGGCCAGCGAGGGGCGCGTCTTCGACCGCGTCGAGGTCGAGGTCATGCGCCAGCCGCGCGGCGGCGCGCTGGATGTGTTCATCGACGGCCGCAGCGCCGGCGTGATCGACACCCGGGGCAACGTCTACGACATCTACCGCCGCGGCTTCGACGCGCCCGGCGCCGCCAACGTCGAGCTGCGGCCGCGCGGCAACGGGCCGGTCGACGTCGCCGACTGGGCGGTCTACCGCCGCGGCCCCGGCGTCGTGCTGACCAGCCACGGCTTCAGCGGCGCGCAGGTCAACCTGCTGGGCCGCTGGAACGAACTGTTCGTGGCCGAGCAGATGCGCTACCTGCATCCGGCGCTGATCATCGTAGCCTTCGGAACAAACGAAGGCTTCGCCTCGCAGGAGCGGCTGGGCGACTACGCCGCCGAGTTCCGCGGCCGGCTCGAGGCGCTGCGCCGCGCCGCGCCCGGCGCCTCGATCGTGGTCGTCGGCCCGCCCGACGCCAACCGGCTGCCGTCCTATTGCGGCCGCAACATCGGCGACAAGCGGCCCTGCGTGCCGCTCAACCGGGCCGAGTCGGCGAACTACACCAGCATGCTGTCGCACAACGACCGGGCGCTGTGCCGCTGGCACACGCCGGCGGCGATCGACTACGTGCGCCATGTCCAGGAACAGGTGGCGCGCCAGATGAACGTCTATTTCTGGAACTGGGCGGCGGTGCAAGGCGGCGCCTGCGGCGCCGACCGCTGGGCGCGCCAGGAACTGGCGCATCGCGACCACGTGCACATGCGCCAGGACGGCTACTGGCGGTCGGCCGACCAGCTGTTCGCGTCGCTGATGCGCAACTACCGCGGCCGGTAGGCGGCGTGCCGCCGTCGCTGCCGCCACCGGCGATGCGCCCGTCCGGCGCCGGCGCCCGCCGTCGCACAGGTCGGTCGATCGCGCATGGCGCGCCCGGAGCCGGTCGACGTCGTGACCTTCGCCCGGCGGACAGGGCGATCGCCTATGGCGTTCGGTGGCGTTGCCGTCGTCCTGAGCGCAGCGAAGGACCTTGCGGTGATGATGACAGTGAACGGCGGTGCCGTAGAATCGCTGGTCCTGTCGTGCCTGAACCAACCACCGCAGGGTCCTTCGCTGCGCTCAGGACGACGAGCGGAGTGATTCCACCTGTTCGGGATGTGCTCTAGCGCCGTTCGGCGACCGCCGACGAGGCGTAGCCGATGGCGCGCGTGTACAGCGTCGGGTCGTGCAGCACGCGCTCGGCCAGCTCGAGGTCCTTGGCCGGCGCCTGGTCGACCGGCGGACAGATCGAGCGCAGGGCGGTGACGCGTTCGGGCGTCGGCTCGCGCAGCGCATGCCAGTCGCTGATCGCGCGGCGCACCTCGGAGGCGTGGCTGTCGAGTTCGCCGGCCACGCTGCCCGCGTTGTCGATCTTGGCGGTGCAGACGGTCGGCAGGACGCCGATTTCCGACCACGCATAGCCCGACGGCGCCTGCATGCGCGACCATGTGATGGTCAGCTCGCCGTCATTGGGCAGCGGCACGACGGTCTGCACCGTGCCCTTGCCATAGGACGTGCTGCCGATCAGCACGGCGCGGCCGCGATCCTGCAGCGCGGCGCCCAGGATCTCGGCGGCCGAGGCCGAGCGGCCGTTGATCAGGGCCACCATGGGCACGCGCGCCAGCAACGCGCTGCCGTGCGCCCGGAAGGTCATGCGGCTGTCGGGGTGGCGGCCGACGGTGGTGAGCACGGTGCCGCTGTCCATCAGCAGGCCGGCCGTCGTGATGGCCCTGTCGAGCAGACCGCCGGGATTGTCGCGCATGTCGAGGATGATCCCCGCCATGCCGGGGCCGATCTCGGCCGACGCCTTCTCCATCTCGGCCTTCAGCGATTCGGGCGTGCCCTTGTTGAAGCCGCTGAGCTTGAAATAGGCGATGTCGCCGCGCCGCTCGTAGCTCACCGTGGTCGGAATGATGTAGGCGCGCCGGATGGTGAAGATGATCTCGCGGCTTTCGGCCGGCCGGAACACCCCCATCGCCACCGTGCTGCCGACCCGGCCGCGCAATTCGCGCACGATGTCGCGCATCGACTTGCCGATCACCCGGTTGTTGTTGACCGACACGATGCGGTCGCCGACCTTGACGCCCGACTCGGCCGCCGGCGCGCCGGACTGCAGCGAGCGGATCACGGTCTGCTCGTTTTCAGTCTCGACCGTCACGCCGATGCCGCCGTCGCCTTCGCGGTTGAAGCGGTTGTCGCGCGATTCGAAGGGATCGGCATAGCGCGAGTTGCGATCGAGCTTGCGCATGGTGCCGTCGAGCACGGCGCGCAGGACGCGGTCGCGGCCGGCGGCGCGCAATGGCTCCGAGGCATCGACGGCGGCGCGCACCAGGCTCGCGGTGGCATCGCCCCAGGAGGCGCCGTCGCCGCGTGCCGACGGTGCCGGACGCTGGGCGATGATGCGCTCGCCCTGGAACAGCACCAGGCTGCCGTCGCGCTCCTCGAGGTGAAGCTGGCTGTCGAGTGCCGCGACGCCCTTCAGCGCTTCGGCGCTCAGCGGGCCGAAGTCCTGGATGCCAGTGATATAGCGGTCGGCGATCGCGGTGTAGCTGCGGACAATGACCCGATCCAGCATGCTGTCGCGCAGCGGCGACAGCGGCGTCGGACCATCGGCGGCCAAGCACGACGCCACGCCCATGGCAGCGCCGAGCACCATCGCGGCACGGTAGGCAATACCCATAAGTGTCAGCCTACGACGGCCGCGGCTACGCAACAACTCCATGCGACCCTGCACGCTCAAGCGTCGGTCGGGCCGGCCGACGCATCCCCGGGAATGAAACTCTAACACAACCCCATTCGGTCGACAGAGACGATCGCGCAAAACGATTCACAGGGGCGGCCGTGCGCGAACTTGCAGGGCCCAAAGTACGCCAATCACAGCACCTTTCACGTGCGGCAGCAGCCACAGGCTAAGACCGATGCACAGAGGTATCCACAGAATGCCGTGCACCCACAGCGCCGGCTGATACAGCTTCTCGCTCAGCAACACGAGGGGAACGATGATGTGACCGACGATGAAGATCACGAAGTAAGCCGGTGCGTCATCGGCGCGATAGGACTCAAGTGAGATTTCACATGAAGAACAGGTCGGGGCCATCTTCAGATAGGCGGTGAAGAGTGTGCGCGCCCCGCAGGACGGACAGCGGCCGGCCCAGCCGCGCAGCAGCGCCGGCAGCCACCCGCGTTCGGTATCCTCCGGCATGTTGATGTGATTCATGAGGAGTCCTCTTTTCGATCTGATTTGAAGTATTTGCCGAGATGTCA
>JAHCJT010000182.1 GCA_026126245.1 Alphaproteobacteria bacterium | reverse complement strand
CCGCCCCATCTAGCGCGGCGCGCACCTCATAAAGCTGCCGCACCTGCTCGGCGTCGAGCGGCGCAACCATGACGCCTTTGCGGCCGGCATCGACGATGAAGCCCTGCTGCTTCAGCAGCATCAGCGCCTGCAACACCGGCTGGCGCGACACCCCGAACCGCGCGGCCAGGCCTTCCTGGGTGACGCGTTCGCCCGGCGCCAACTCGCCGGCGCAGATCGAGTCCAGCAGGGCATCGTGCACGCGTGCGGCCAAATCGGGTTGCGGGTCCAGACGGAGCACGCTCGCCTCATTTATGTATACTGTATACAGAACACACGATGGTTTGGCCTGTCAAGGCAGCCAACCGTCGGACAGGTCGGACACGGGCGGATCGCTTGGCGAAATCTGTCAGAGCTGACCGAGCGCCGTCAGCCGGGCGATCCGGTCCTCGGTAGCGGGGTGGGTCGCCATCAGCGCCAGCGCCTTCTGGCCGAACTGCCGCAGCGGATTGACGATGAACAGGTGCTGCGTGGCGCGGCTGACGCCGGGAAACGGATGCGCCGCCTGCGTCAGCTTCTGCAGGGCCGAGATCAGGCCCGCCGAATTGCGGGTGAACTGCACCGAGGTGGCGTCGGCGAGATACTCACGCTGCCGCGACACCGCGAACTGCACCAGCTTGGCCGCCAGTGGCGCCAGGAGGGCGAACACCACCAGCACGATGACCAGGATCGCGCCGCCGCCGCCACTGCCGCGCTCGCGATCGCGCGACCGGCCCGAACCCCAGTTCATGGTGCGAAGGATCATGTCGCTGATCAGCGCGATCAGGCCAACGGTGACACCGACCACCGTCATGTACCGGGTGTCGAGGTTGGCGATGTGACCCATCTCATGGCCGATGACGCCCTGCAGTTCTTCGCGATTGAGTCCGTCCAGCAGGCCGCGGGTGACGCCGATCGCGGCGTTGCGGCTGGAGGTTCCCGTGGCGAAGGCATTCATCGCCGCGTCCTCGATGACGAAGACGCGCGGCACGGGCTGGCCGGCAGCGATCGCCATCTCCTCCACCACGTTGAACAGCCGCTGCTCCTCGTCCTTGGTCACCTCGTGGCCACCCGTCATGGCCAGCACCATGCGGTCGCCCCACGCCAGCGAAATGCCGCTCCAGATCCCCGATGCGGCGGCAATGCCGATCGCCCCCAGCACGCCGCTGGTGCTGGCCAGGCCGACGACGGGCGACACGCCGACCTGCACGTCGAGATACAGGCCGATCAGGTAGCCCAGCGCGGCGGCAATCAGGGTCAGCGTCGCGAGCAGCACGATGGTCTGCCGACGATTGGCACGTTGCGCGGCAAAGAAATCGGTCGCGCCGATGCCGCCCGACACGCTGCGCGTCGGGCGTGACGACGCAGCCGTCGTGCCGGCCGTCGCCGGGCTGCCGGCATCCGCCGGCCGGGCACCCTGGGCAAGCCAGGGCCCGGGCGTCGACGACCCGGCGTCGTGTGCCGGGCGAGAAGCAGGTCGCCACGGTCCGCCGGTTGCTTCCGGGCCGGCGCCGTCTGGCGGATCGGCCATTTGATGTCTCTCAGCGCAGCTTGACTTGCGGTACGGCCTTTTCGGTGTCGGGCACGTCGAAGAACTGTCCCGGCGTGAAGCCGAATTGGCCGGCGATCAGATTGCCCGGAAACGACTGCACGGCGTTGTTCAATGCCATGACGCTGTCGTTGTAGAACTGTCGCGCGAAGGAGATCTTGTTCTCGGTTGCGGTCAGTTCCTCCTGGAGCTGCATGACGTTCTCGTTGGCCTTGAGCGTCGGATAGTTCTCCATCAGCGCGAACAGCTTGCCCGTGGCCGCCGTCAAGGCGGCCTCGGCCGTGCTGGCTTCGGCCGGCCCGTGCGCCGCCACGGCCCGGTTGCGCGCCTCGATCACGGCCTTCAGCGTTTCCTGCTCGTAGCCCATCGCGTCTTTGACGACCTGAACGAGGTTGGGAATCAGGTCGTGACGTCGCTTGAGCTGGACGTCGATCTGGCTCCAGGCGTTCTGCGTCTGGTTACGACGCGACACCAGACCGTTGTAGACACTAATAGCCCATAGTATGATGAGAACTACTATACCTAGTGCGATCCAACCGCCGACGCCCATGACGTCTCTCCTTCCGTCAGGCCGAAACAAAAGCATATGCCGCGTCCCGCCGCGCCGACAGCAGCTTCGGGTGAGGGCACTATTTTTCGCACCGAAATGTAATTGCACTTGCGATCAGCGCGAAAAGGAGTATCCATGACGATAAGCAAAAATTGTTATTTATTTCAAACGCTTAAGTCATTTTTTACCCGGGGAATGCAAATGAAAACGGTAGTGTGCGCAATACTTTCAGCCGTGGTGTTGACGGGATGTGTGAGCTCCCAAGAGCCGCGCAGCACCGCCACTGTGGGCGACGTCAACCAGCCGTCCGGGCTGATGCCGGGCATTCCGTACCTGGCGCCGGCCTCCACGGAACCCGCAGCGCCGCTGCAGCAATACACCTACGTCTTTCCCGCCAGCAACAACGCCTGCGCGCCGGAGCCGCAGCGCTTCGTCGCCGCGTCGGGCGCCGTCATGTTCCGGGTGAAGAACTGCAGCAAGGACGAGTACGACTACTATCCCGAAAGCCACAAGGCGACGATCGACGGACTGGTGGCGCAGTGCCGCGCCAAGTGCCCGGCAGCGTCGTAGCCTGAACGATCGACCGCCGGTCCGGGACCGGCGGCGCAGCAGACACGCGGAGGACCTTCCTCCGCGTGTTTTCGTTGGCGGCCTTGTCAGGCGCGCGGCTGGACGCGGAGGCGATC
Organism: Alphaproteobacteria bacterium; assembly: GCA_026126245.1. Lineage (GTDB taxonomy): Bacteria > Pseudomonadota > Alphaproteobacteria > Reyranellales > Reyranellaceae > Vineibacter. Next base: position 6,849 of record JAHCJT010000182.1, on the reverse strand, counting down.
CTCCGACACGTTGCGCCCGGCGAACCGCGTCCTCGGGAGCCGTCCATGACCGCCATCGATCGCCTCAGCCTCGAGCGTCGCGTGGACGCGCTGTTCGCCCATCTGATGCGCGACGCGTCGCCCGGCGCCGTCATCGGCGTCATGCAGGATGGCGAGATCCTTCTGCGCAAGGGCTATGGCCTGGCCAATGTCGAGCATCGGGTGCCGATCACGCCGGCCACCCGGTTCCGAATCGCCTCCGTCACCAAGCAGTTCACGGTCAGCGCGGCGCTGATGCTGGCCGACGAAGGGCGGCTGTCGCTCGACGAGCCGCCACACCGCTACCTGCCCGAGCTGCCGCCGCTGGACGTGACGCTCGACCAGATGATGCGCAATTCGAGCGGCCTGCCGGATTTTCTCGAGCTGCTGCGCCTGGGCGGCCACGGACTGGATCGTCCGTGCCGCGCCGAGGATCTGCTGGCCGCCGCGTGCCGCAACACGCATCTCAATTTCGCGCCCGGCAGCCGGTTCCTGTACAGCAATACCAACTTCCTGCTGCTCGGCCTGATCGTCGAGCGGGTCACCGGCCGCAAGCTCGGCGACGTGCTGGCCGAGCGTATCTTCGTGCCGCTGGGCATGACGCGCACGCTGCTCAATGCGTCGCTCGACACGCCGGTGCCGGATCTCGCCACTGGTTACCTGGCCAACGCCGACGGCAGCGTGCGGCGTGCGCCACACGCCTATCCGCAGGGTGGCGAGGGTGGCATGGTGTCGACGGTCGAGGATCTGCTGATCTGGAGCCGCCACTACGATCGTCCCGTCCTGAAGCCGGCCGACCTGGCGCAACGTCTCACGACGCCGATGCCGCTGCACGGCGGCGCCGCCAACAACTACCTGCGCGGCGTGGAGCGCGGCAGCCTGCGCGGCCTGGCGACAATCGGCCATGGCGGCCTGTGGCCGGGCTATCGCACTGAATTCCTGCGCGTGCCCGACGCGCGCCTGAGCGTGGTGGTGATCGCCAATCTCGGCAGCGTCGATCCGCACCGCGTGGCGCGCGCCGCCGCTGTCGAGGCGTTGCGTGATGCCGGCGTGCTGCTGGCGACACCGGCGCCCGTGACGGCGGCGGCGATCGAGCCGATGGCCGGCACCTACTTCAACGCCGACGAGCTGTCGCTGTTCGATCTCGCCTGGCGCGACGGCGAAGCGACCGTGACCCAGAGCGGCATCCCCTTCCCGCTGGCACCGCGCGGCGACGGCTGGTTGGTGGCCGACCGCGGCGCTTTTGAATTCGCGCTACGCCTGCCTGGCGCGGGCGACACGCTGGACGTCGCACTGGGCGCCGGCCGCGTGCTGCCGTTCCGTCGGCTGGCGCAGCGCGAGCCGGTGCCCGCCAATCTGTCGGGGCGCTACCACGCCGCGGACTGTGCCGCGACATGGACCATCGGCGCGACGGCGGACGGATTTGCCGCGGCGGTCTCGGGTCCGCTGGTTACCGGCGGCCCGGCCTGGCCGGTGCGCGGCGTGACGCGAGATGTCGTCGAAATCGAGACGCCCAGCCCGTGGCTGACGATCACGCAGCTGGCGCGCGTCGAGCGCGACGCATCGGGCAAGGTCAGCGGGTTGACGGTCTCGTCAGGGCGGATCAGGGGAATGCGGTTCGCCCGAACCGGCTGACGGGCATCGCCGCAGGGCCGGTGACCGCGCCCAACATCGCGGCGCCTACGCGTTGCGCCGGAGCAGTTTCAGGGCACCGGCCCCCACCGCGGCAACGACCAGCGCGCCGATCTTCCAGAATTTTGCCAGAAGCACGCCGATGACGGCGAACAGCCCGAGCTTCTTGGCCGCGGTGCCGGCCACCAGCGCCGCCAGCCCGAACTCCGCGACGCGGTCGGTCGTGGCGTTGAAATCCTCGTAGCGCTTGCCGGGCTGATAGGCGAGCGACGCCAGCAGTTCGCTGGCCCGCGGCTTGAGACTGTCGATCAGGTTCAGGTCGGTGACCAGGTTGAGCGCGAAGTAGCCGTCGCGACCCAGGGCATAGGTGTTGTAGTTGACGCTGCGGTCGCCTGGCGGCGCGGCCTTCTCCCGCACTTCCGCCGACCACACCAGCCGGTGGGTCCGCGCATCGTAGGCCGGCCGCTGGACCCAGCCGACAATCTCCAACTCGGAAATGCCACGGCTGCGCCGGTCCTTGTTGCCCTCGGCCGTGCCCTCGCGCAGGCTGGCGAGCAGGTCGTCGGGCTTCCAGCTCTTAGCTTCGTCGTCCCTGACGTAGCCAGACAAGTCGAAGTCGATGGTGATGAACCAGCCGTAGAGCGGCTGGGTGGCGTCGACCACCATGCCCTCCAGCTCGCTGCCGGCCGAATTGCCCATGGCGTGCTGCAGGCGCCGCGCCTGGATCGGACCGATGAAGGCATATCCGGCCGGCAGGTGCAGCACGGCCTGGTCGCGCAGGCGGATGTCGGCTGGACCCCTGCGCAGCGACGCAATGGCCGCGTCGGCGGCGGCGCGCAATTCGTCCTCGACCGCGCTCGTCCTTTGGGCCGCCGCCGGCGACAACCACAGCGCGGCCCACATTGCCAGCAGAGCCGTCCAAACCGTCAGCCGCCAACCACGACGCATCACGTTGCCCCCGTCGAAAATCGCCCGAAAGTAAGTCCCTGTACATAGACTTACAACCGACGACAGCGCCTAAGGGTCCGCGGCGGATCATTTGGCCGGCCAGCAAAAAGCCCTCCCGGACGGGAGGGCTCGGCATCGGACAGGGCCCGCGGTGCTATTTCCGGGCCACCATCATCTTCTTGATCTCGGCGATGGCCTTGGCCGGATTGAGGCCCTTGGGGCAGGTCCGGGTGCAGTTCATGATCGTATGGCAGCGATAGAGCCGGAACGGATCCTCGAGCTGGTCGAGGCGTTCGCCGGTCGCTTCGTCGCGGCTGTCGATGATCCAGCGGTAGGCCTGCAGCAGCACCGCCGGGCCGAGGTAGCGTTCACCGTTCCACCAGTAGCTGGGACAGCTCGTCGTGCAGGAGAAGCACAGGATGCACTCCCACAACCCGTCGAGCTTGGCGCGCTCTTCGGGCGACTGCAGCCGCTCGCGTTCCGGCGCCGGCGAGTCGTTCTTCAGCCACGGTTCGACCGTAGCCAGCTGGGCATAGGCGCCCGACAGGTCGGGCACCAGATCCTTGACCACCGGCATGTGCGGCAGCGGATAGATCTTCACGTCGCCCTTCACCTCGTCGATATACTTGGTGCAGGCCAACGTGTTGGTGCCGTCGATGTTCATGGCGCACGACCCGCACACACCCTCGCGGCAGGAGCGGCGGAACGTCAGCGTGCTATCGACCTCGTTCTTGATCTTGATCAGCGCGTCCAGGATCATCGGCCCGCAGTCGTCGAGATCGACCTCATAGGTATCGACGCGCGGATTCTTGGCGTCGTCGGGGCTCCAGCGATAGACCTTGAACGACTTCACCCGCTTGGCGCCGGACGGCGCCGGATAGGTCGCGCCATTGCGGTCGACCTTGGAATTGGCGGGCAGCGCGAATTCGACCATTGCTTGCTACTCCGGATTCGTTCGCGCCGCTCAGTAGACCCGCGCCTTGGGCGGGAAGGACTGCACGTCGTTGCTCATCGGCTGCAGCTTGACCGGGCGATAGTCGATCTTCGTGCCGCCCGCGTCGTCGACCCATATGACGGTGTGCTTCAGCCAGTTCTGGTCGTCGCGTTCCGGGAAGTCCTCGCGCGCGTGCGCGCCGCGGCTCTCGGTGCGGTTGGCGGCCGAGCGGATGGCCGCCTGCGCCTGCAGCACGAGGTTCTCGAACTCCAGCGTCTCGACGAGATCGGAATTCCAGATCAGCGAGCGGTCGTTGACCCGGATGTCGCCCTTGGCGCCGAACAGATTGTCCATCTTGGCGCAGCCTTCGTCGAGCGACTGCTGGGTCCGGAAGACAGCGCAATCGTTCTGCATCGTGCGCTGCATCTGCAGGCGCAGCTGCGCCGTGCCGGTGCCGCCGCCGGCGTGGCGCGCCTTGTCGAGCCGGGCAATCGCCGCCTCGCCGGCGTTCGCCAGCGGCTTGTGGGCGGCGCCGGGCTGCACTACCTCGCTGGCGCGCTTGGCGGCCGAGCGCCCGAACACCACGAGATCGAGCAGCGAATTGGACCCCAGCCGGTTGGCGCCGTGCACCGACACGCAGGCGGCCTCGCCGATCGCCATCAGGCCCGGGACCACCGTGTGCGGATCGCCATCCCTCACGGTCACGACCTCGCAGCGGTAGTTGGTCGGGATGCCGCCCATGTTGTAGTGCGCGGTCGGCAGCACCGGGATCGGCTGCTTGGTGACGTCGACGCCGGCAAAGATGCGCGCCGTCTCGGCGATGCCGGGCAGGCGCTCGTGGATCACCTTGGGCTCGAGATGCTCGATGTGCAGCTCGATGTAGTCCTTGTTGGGGCCACAGCCGCGTCCCTCGCGCATCTCGATGGTCATCGACCGACTGACGACGTCGCGCGACGCCAGATCCTTGGCCGACGGCGCATAGCGCTCCATGAAGCGCTCGCCGTTGCCGTTGGTGACGTAGCCGCCCTCGCCGCGCACGCCCTCGGTGATCAGGCAGCCGGCGCCGTAGATGCCGGTGGGGTGAAACTGGATGAATTCCATGTCCTGCAGCGGCAGGCCGGCGCGCAGCGCCATGGCGTTGCCGTCGCCGGTGCAGGTGTGCGCCGAGGTGCACGAGAAGTAGGTACGGCCATAGCCGCCGGTGGCCAGCACCACCATGTGGGCGCGGAAGCGGTGGATGGTGCCGTCGTCGAGGTTCCAGGCGATGACGCCGCGGCAGACGCCCTCGTCCATGATCAGGTCGAGCGCGAAGTACTCGATGAAGAATTCGGCATGGTTGCGCAGCGACTGCTGGTAGAGCGTGTGCAGCATCGCGTGACCGGTCCGGTCGGCGGCGGCGCAGGTGCGCTGCGCGATGCCCTTGCCGAACTCGGTGGTCATGCCGCCGAACGGCCGCTGGTAGATCTTGCCCTCGGGCGTGCGGCTGAAAGGCACGCCGTAGTGCTCCAGCTCGATGATCGCCGGAATCGCCTCGCGGCACATGTACTCGATGGCGTCCTGGTCACCAAGCCAGTCCGAGCCCTTGACCGTGTCGTACATGTGCCAGCGCCAGTCGTCGGGACCCATGTTGCCCAGCGCCGCCGAGATGCCGCCCTGCGCCGCCACGGTGTGGCTGCGGGTGGGAAACACCTTGCTGATGCAGGCGGTCTTCAGGCCGTTGGCGGCGATGCCGAACGTGGCGCGCAGACCCGAGCCGCCGGCGCCGACGACCACGACGTCATAGGTATGGTCGATCACCTTGTAGGCGCGGCCGCCGATGGATACGACGCCGGGCGCGCCGTTCGCGGCCGAACCGGCATTCTCGTCGAGTGGCATGACTAGCCTCCGAACGCGATCTTGAAGATCGCCACCACGCCCGCGACAGTCAGGCCTGCAGCGGCGAACTTGACTGCCATGTCCAGCCCGATCCGCCAGCCTTTGGCGTGCACATAGTCCTCGATCACCACCTGAATGCCCAGGACGGCGTGCCAGAAGCCGGTGACGATCGCCAGGATCAGCATGACCATGGTCACGGGCGAGGCGATCCAGGCACGCACGGCCGCCTGGCTGTCGGGCGCCACCCGCAACATCGACACGGCAAACCACACCACCAGCGGCACCAGCGCCACGGCCGTCACCCGCTGCAGCCACCAGTGATGCGTGCCGTCCTTGGCCGAACCCAGCCCGCGCGCGCGGGCGACCGGTGAACGAAGATCGGCCATGGCCGTTACCTCATCAGGCTGGCGATCAGCCAGCTGCCAATCGTGCACACGGCAGCCGCGACCACGGCGGTCCAGCCGCTGGTATAGGCATCCTTCAGGTCCAGGCCGTAACCTGCATCCCAGAACAGGTGCCGGATGCCGTTGAAGAAATGGAAGAACAGGCAGGCCGTCCAGCCGAACAGGAAGATGCGTCCGATCACCGAGCCGTTGAAGGCGGCGACCCAGCCGTAGACTTCGCCGCTGCCGGCGGCGGCGCAGACCCAGACCACCAGCCACAGCAAGCCGAGCGCCAGCCCGACGCCGGCAATGCGGTGCGAGATCGACAGCGTCGACGTCAGCTGCGGCCGGTAGACCTGGAGATGCGGAGAGAGGGGCCGTGAAACCGGCCGGTCGGCAGTGCTCATGCCCATCCCTGAAAAACGACGGCGCCGGGTTCGCCGCGGACGAATCGTCCGCTCTGACCCGGCCACGTCGGGCACTTTAGTCCCCGTCGCGGGCAAGTCAACGCATAGCACCGGCCCAGCGTTGCCATACGCAACCGAGTGGTCTGCGTGCTGCGCAAGGCGCCTCGGTCGCGCCTCGTCGGCGGCGCGGACGGACGCCTCTCAGCGCGGCATCAACGCCCAGTAGTCAAGGTCGAGGACGACCGACGGATCAACCCGTCCGTCGGCCATCTTGTCGGGGAATTCGGCCGCTGACGCATTCTTGACCGCCACCGTGCGCAGCCGCAGGGCGGCAACGTCGCGCCGGCCGGCCAGCTCGGCTTTCTCCTTGACCTCCGACCAGGCGTAGATCGTGTCGCCCGCCAGCGTCGGATTGGTGTGGCTGCCGGCGTTGATGGCCGCGATGCGCACGGCGTTGGCCAGGCCGTTGAACGACAGCGCGCGCGCCAGCGAGATGATGTGGCCGCCGTAAATCAGGCGCCGGCCGAAGCGGCCACTGGCCGCCAGTCGCTGGTCGAAATGCACCTTGGCGGTGTTCTGATAGAGGCGCGTGGCGATCATGTGCTCGGCCTCCTCGATGGTCATGCCCTCGACGTGGTCGATCTTTTCGCCC
>JAHCJT010000181.1 GCA_026126245.1 Alphaproteobacteria bacterium | reverse complement strand
CGCCGCGCGTGGCGTCGATGCGCACCGCCTGACCCTGCACGGTGCGGGCGCTGGTCATCTTGCCCGCCAGGCTGGCGCTCATCACCTTGCCCGGCACCACGTGGTAGGTCAGCACCTTCACCAGCTGCGCCTTGTTCTGCGGCTTCAGCAGGTTCTCGACCGTGCCCGGCGGCAGCTTGCGAAAGGCCGCGTCGGTCGGCGCGAAGACGGTGAACGGGCCGGGGCCCTTGAGCGTCGCGACGAGGTCGGCCGCCTTGAGCGCCGCCACCAGCGTATTGAACTGGCCGGCGCCGACGGCGGTGTCGACGATGTCGGGCGTCGCCGGCGCCGCGGCGGGTGGCGTGGTGCAGCCGGTCGCCAGGCTGGCGGCGGCACCGGCGGCGAGCACGAGGAATGTCTTGCGCAGCATGCGGGATCTCCCGGGTGGATGGCACGAACGAGATGGCGCGCTGCCGGCCGCTCGCGCACCGGTGTCGATGGCGAGCCTTGCGCGGCATCGCTGCCTGTACGACGCGGTGTCGGGTCTGGATCACGGGGTCGCGCGCATCGATGACCCGCCGCGTCGCGCACTGCCGCGTTGCTTCCGTGCAATCGGCGCAACCGGCGTCGCGACGTTGGCGCGCGCGCCGTGTCGCGCGACGGCAGGTCCGGCGGCGCGCGACGATGCGACGCGGGCAGTGCCGCCGATGCGTCGAGCGGCGCGCTCTTTGGCGGGCGTCGGGAGCGCGCGGCGCGACGTCGTCATCGCACCGTCATGCCGGCGACTCGGTCACCTCTGCATACCGGTCGCGGCGCGCCATTTCACTTGTGAGACGGCGCTCATTTTGACACAATCCTGACCGAGTATGCGGCTGTCGGCCGATGGCAGAGGAGCCGCTGTTGGACGAGACCCACACCAGACTGCCGCCGACCTCCGGCGGGCCCGCCGACGGCGACGACTTCGTGTCGCTGCCCTCGGGGTACCTGCTGTCGCGCTATCGGCTGCTGGAAACGCTGGGCCAGGGATCGTTCGGCATCACCTACCGGGCGCACGACGCGCAGCTCAACCGCACCGTCGCCATCAAGGAGTACCTGCCGGCGGCGCTGGCGGTGCGCCAGGGCGGCACGCTGGTGCTGCCGCGCTCGACCAAGCTGGCCGACGATTTCCGCTGGGGCCGCGACCGCTTCCTGGCCGAGGCGCAGACGCTGGCGCAGTTCGAGAACGTGCCGGCGGTGGTGCGCGTCTACGATTTCCTCGAAGCCAACGGCACCGCCTACATGGTGATGGAGCTGTTGCGCGGCGAGACCCTGGAGGCACGGCTCAAGCGCGAAAGCCGCTTGCCGGCCGAGGTCGTCGAAGCGCTGCTGCCGCCGCTGCTCGACGGGCTGGAGCGGGTGCACGCCACCGGCATCCTGCATCGCGACATCAAGCCGGCCAACGTCATGCTCGATGCCGAGGGCCGGCCGACGCTGCTCGATTTCGGCGCCGCGCGCGCCGCCATCGCCGGCCGCACGACGGCGATGACGGCGGTCTACACGCCGGGCTACGCCGCCGCCGAGCAGTTCACCTCCGGCACGCAGGGGCCCTACACCGACATCTACGGCCTGGCCGCCACGCTCTACCAGTGCGTCACCGGCGTCATGCCGCCGACGTCGCTGGAACGGCTGATGGACGACAAGCTGGTGCCGGCCGCCAAGGCCGCCGCCGGCCGCTATGCGCCGGGCCTGCTGGCCGGCATCGACGCCGGCATGGCGCTGAAGGCGCAGGATCGTCCCGCCACCATCGCGCAGTGGCGGCCGATGTTCGCCGGCATCCTGCCGACCGTCGCCGGACCGGGACGGCCGGTGCCGCTGGCCGCCCCGAAGGAGGGCGCCGCCACGCGCGTCTCGCGGCCGGCGCCCGCACCCTGATGGCCGGCAGCGCGGCGGCGCGCGGCGCTGGCTGATCGCGGCGCTGGCGATCGTGCTGGTGCTCGGCGAAGCCGCCGGCGGCTACGTCTACCGGCGCGATGCCGAGCAGCGCGCGGCGCTGGAGCGCGAACGACCCCCGGAGGCCGAGGCCCGCGCGCCCGCGAGGCGCGCGAGAAGGCGGAAGCCGAAGCGCGCCGTCAGGCCGAGCTCGAGGCGCAGCGCCGAGCCAGGAGCAGCCCGCGCCGAAGAGGCGCGGCGCCAGGAAGAAGCCGAGGCCGCTGCCGCGCCGAGGCGGAGGAAGCCAGGCGCCAGGCGCAGCTCGAGCGCGAGACGGTCGATCGCCAGCAGGAAGAGGCGCGCCGCCAGGAAGAAGCGGGCGGCGTCAGGCCGCCGGAGGAAGCGCGCCGTCAGGAAGAGGCACGGCGCCAGGAAGAGGCACGGCGTCGTCCGCGCCGCCGAGAAGCGCGTCGCCAGGAGGAGGCACGCCGCCAGGAGGACGCGCGTCGACAGGCCGCGGCCGGAAGAGGCGCGCCGGCAAGAGGAGGCGCGGCGTCGCGTGCCGTCGAAGAGGCGCGCCGTCTGGTTAGCGCGGCGTCAGCCGGACGAGGCGCGTCGCCGCCAGGAGGAAGAAGCGCGCCGCGTCGCCGCCGAAGAGGCGCGGCGTCGGGCGGCGGGCCGATGCCCGCCGCAGGGCCGAGGCCGAAGCCCGGCGGCTGCAGGAAGAGGCGGCGCGGCGGTCGGCCGGCGGCGTCGATGGCAACTGGGCCGGCAACATCGACGCTATCCCGGCGGCTCCCAAGGGCGCCGCCGGGCGTGCGGGTCGCCGGCGGTCACGGCACCACCACGGTGCAGGGCATGAAGATCGCGCTGCGGCTGAGCGAGAAATCTCGCGTCGCCGACCTGGCGTGGATCGGCCAGGAGGGCCGCGAGTGGAAGCCTGTGCCGCGCGGCAGCCCCAACGGCAACGCCTTGTCGATCCAGGGCACGGCACGCACGCGCTGGGCGGCCGGCCGGACATCTTCCGTCCGCAATGCACGCTGAAGCTGGTCCGGCAGTAACAGACCGCGTGCGCATCAGCGCTGCGTCAGGCAGGCGGCAAGGCGGATCGTCTGGCGCGAGCGCAGCGGGGTCCACCTGAGGCACGTCAACGCAAGCGGGCGGTCTCGGCCGGTAAGCGTCAGCCGGCCGCGCCGATGATGTGCAACCTCACCCCGCCCGGCGCACGGCGCGGTTGTCCCGCCACCAGCGACATGATGGTTCGATGAGCAAGTGGTTGGTTCGTGTCCTGGTGGCCGTTGTCGTCGTCGGCGTACGGCGGCGCGGCGTGGCATTTCGCCGGGCCGCCGGCGGTGGTGGCGGCGCATCCGGTGCGCGGCCCGGCGGTGCAGGCCGTCTACGGCCCCGGCGTGGTGGAAGCCGAGGTCATGCTGCCGATCGGCCCCAAGGTGATCAGAGGCCGGCTGGCGGCGCTGAAGGTCGACGAGGGCGAGCGGGTGCGCGAGGGCCAGGTGCTGGCCGAGCTCGACAGCCGCGAGCAGGCCGCCTCGGTGGCCGAGTGGGAGGCGCGCGTCACTTACGCCGAGGCGCAGTTCCGCCGCGCCGATGAACTCTATCGCAACGGCACCGGCACGCAGGCGGCGCTCGACCAGGCGCGCAACGAGGCGGCCACGGCGCGCGCCGCGCTCGACCGTGCCCGCCGCCAGCTGGCCGACATGGTGCTCACCGCGCCGGCCGACGGCACCATCATCCGCCGCGACGGCGAGATCGGCCAGCTGCTGCGTCCGGGCGACACGCTGTTCTGGATGGCATGCTGCGCCGGGCTGCGCATCTCGGCCGAGATCGACGAGGAGGACATCAGCCAGGTGCGGCCGGGCCTGAAGGTGCTGATCCGCGCCGACGCCTTCGCCAACCGGGTGTTCGAAGGCACGGTGGCCGACGTCACGCCGAAGGGCGATCCGGTGGCGCGCAGCTTCCGCGTGCGGGTGCGGCTGCCGGCCGACTCGCCGCTGATGATCGGCATGACGGCCGACTGCAACATCATCATCGAGGAACGCAAGGACGCGCTGCTGGTGCCGGCCACCGCCGTGGTCGACGGCAAGGTATGGGTGGTGCAGGACGGCGTGCTCGCCGAGCGCGCCGTGACGGTCGGCGTCGGCGGTGAACGGCTGGTCGAGGTCAGGACCGGCCTGAGCGACGGCGATTTCGTCGTGCAGCAGCCCGTCAGCGGCCTGCGCCCCGGCCGCGCGGCGCGCATCGTGCGGCCTGGCGGATCGCGGCCATGACGCTGGAGCTGCGCATCGCGCTCACGCACCTCACCAGCCGCAAGCGGCAGACGGTGATGTCGCTGCTGGGCATCGCGCTGGGCGTGGCGTTCTTCATGGCGGTCAGCTCGCTGATGCGCGGCTCGGAGCGCGACTTCATCAAGCGACTGATCGATTCGGCGCCGCACATCACCATCAGCGACGAGGTGCGCAGCCCGCCGCAGCCGCCCGTCGTGAGCTTCTATCCCGGCGGCGCCGTCGCGCTGCGCGGCCTGAAGCCCAGGACCGAGACGCGCGGCATCCGCGGCTACAAGCAGAAGCTGGCGTGGATCGCCGCCCAGCGCGGCGTGCGCGTCGCGCCGGTGCTGTCGGGCCAGGCGATCCTGACCTTCGCCGGCAAGGAGCAGGGCATCACGCTCAACGGCATCGTGCCGCAGCTGATGCAGGGCGTCAGCGACATCGACGAGAAGATCGTCGCCGGCTCGCTCGACGCGGTGGCCAGCAACCCCAACGGCATCATCATCGGCCGCGGCCTCGCGCGGAAGCTGTACCTCGACATGGGCGACAACGTCACCGTGTCGTCGCCGATCGGCCAGGTGCGCAGCATGAAGATCGTCGGCCTGTTCGAGACCGGCACGACGGCGATCGACGAGGGGCACGGCTATGTCCTGCTGAAGCGCGCCCAGGCGCTGTTCGGGCGGATGGACCGCGCCAACCGCCTGGTCATCCAGCTCGACGATCCCTACGCCGCGCCGCAATTGGCGGCGGCGATCGAGGCGCGCATCGGCTACCGCTCTGAATCGTGGCAGGAGGCGTCTCAGAACCTGATGTCGGTGCTGCTGATCCGCAACATCATCATGTACAGCGTGGTCAGCGCCATTCTGGTGGTCGCCTCGTTCGGCATCTTCAACGTGATCTCGACCGTGGTGATGGAGAAGCAGCGCGACGTGGCGATCCTGAAATCGATCGGCTTCCACGCCCGCGACGTGCAGCGCATCTTCCTGGCGGAGGGCGTGCTGATCGGCGCCGTCGGCAGCATGCTCGGCGTCGGCCTCGGCTACGGGCTGATCGCCATCCTCGGGGTCGTCAAGATCCAGCCGCCGGGCATGACCGACGCGATCAACCTGCCGGTCTACTGGGGCCTGGACCAGCTGGCGCTGGCCGCCCTGTTCGCGGTCGGCTCGGCGACGATCGCCGCCTACCTGCCGGCCCGCAAGGCCGGCCGCGTCTATCCCGTCGACATCCTGCGCGGCGGCATGGCATGAGCGAGGTGCTGCGCGCCGAGGCGGTCACGCGCGTGTTGCCGGGCCCGCTGCCGGTGACGCTGGTGCGCGACGCGACACTGTCGATCGGCCGCGGCGAGTTCGTCTGCATCCAGGGCCCGTCCGGCTCGGGCAAGTCCTCGCTGCTCTACCTGCTAGGCCTGCTCGACGTGCCGACCTCGGGCAAGATCTGGCTCGACGCCGTCGACACCTCGGGCTTCGGCGAGGACGAGCTGGCGCAGGTGCGGCTGGAGAAGCTGGGCTTCGTCTTCCAGTTCCACTTCCTGCTGGCCGAGTTCACCGCGCTGGAGAACGTGATGCTGCCGATGACCCGGCTCGGCCGGCTGCCGGCGGCCGAGCAGCGCGCCCGGGCGAAGATGCTGCTGGCCGACCTCGGCATGGGCGAGCATCTCGACAAGCGGCCCGACCAGCTGTCCGGCGGCCAGCGCCAGCGCGTCGCGATCGCGCGCGCCATGGCCAACGAACCGCTCGTCATCCTGGCCGACGAGCCGACCGGCAATCTCGACACGACGTCGAGCGCCAACGTGAAACAGATCATGAGCGAGATGGTGCACGGCCGGAACAAGACCATCATCGCCGTCACGCACGATCCCGAATTCGCCCGGGCCGGCGACCGCATCATCCGCATCGTCGACGGTCGCATTGTGTCGGACGGATGACGCCGGTCCCGGGTGACGCGGCGGCTTGTGCTGGCGAAACCGGTTTGCCATGGTCCCGGCATGCTCTGCTTTGCTGCTTGCGTTCCGGCCGCCCAGAGCACATCCCGTTCATGTGGGCGCACGGTGTTGCCACTGCCGTCGTCCTGAGCGCAGCGAAGGACCTTGCGGTGCCATGCTCAACGCGTGATGCTGTTCACATTGACTGGCATCGCGCCCTCTTGCCGAAGCACCGCAGGATCCTTCGCTGCGCTCAGGATGACGAGCGGGACGATTCTACCTGTACGGAATGGGCTCGAGGTCTGTCGCATGTGATGTTCGGTGGCGTTGCCGTCGTCCTCGCCGCGTGCCTGGCGCTGGCGGCGGTGGCGCCCACCGCCCGGGCGCAGCAGACGGCGTTCGCGCAGCAGCCCGCCGGCGCCGACATCCGCTTCACCTACGCCTACAAGGACGCCGCCGGGCGCGGGCAGCGGCTCGACTTCCGGCTGCCGGCCGCCGCGGTCGAGGCCGCCATGACGCTGTTCCGCGACTATTCGATTCCGCTGCTCTACGGCCATGTCGAGGCGGCCTTGCAGCGCGAGGCGACGCGCGCCGGCGTCATCCTACGCTCGACCCGGGTGGGCGAGGGCGCCTCGTTCCGCATCCTCGCCGACAGCGCCGCCAAGCGCGATGCCTTCGAGGCGCGCATCGACGGCATCATCGCCGACGCCCGCCGCGAGTGGCTGGACCGCCAGGCGCGCCGTGCCGTCGGCTCGGCGATCTACGTCGATCACCCCGAGGCGGCGCGGCGCTACGTGGCCGTCCTGCGGCCGGTGGCGGCCGCGCTGCGGGCACAGGACCCCGACGACGCGCCGCGGGCCCTGGTGGCGCGGGCGCTGAATTTCGTGCAGGCCATCCCCTACGACGACCTGCTCGATGCGCGCACCACCGGCGGCGTCGATTTCGCGCCGCCGCCGGCCATGTTCCGCCTCAACCGCGGCGACTGCGACAGCAAGACCGTGGCGCTGGCCGCCATCCTGCGTACGTTGGTGCCGGGGCTGCGGGTATTGTTCGTGGTCCTGCCGCAGCACGTGGCGCTGGCGGTCGACCTGCCGCCGGGCGAGGATGACGCCCGGCTGGTCCATGACGGCCAGCCGTGGCTGCTGCTGGAGCCGACCGGCCCGGCGGTGGTGCCGCCAGGGCGGGTGGCGCCGACCACGGCATGGTATATGGAACGCCGGGGCGAGGTCGCCCTGTTCGAGATGAAGGAGTAGCGGCGCGGTGGACCGGCGTCTGGCCGCCATCCTGCATGCCGATGTGGTCGGCTACAGCCGGCTCATGGAGGGCGCGGAAACCCGCACCTTCCGCGAGCTGAAGACGCTGTTCGACGGCGTCTGGCTGCCGGCGCTGGGCCGTCATTCCGGCCGGCTGGTCAACACCGCCGGCGACGCCATGCTGGTCGAGTTCGGCAGCGCCGTCGCGGCCGTGCGCTGCGCCATGGAGCTGCAGGTCTCGATGTCGGAGCGCAACGCCAACCGGCCGCCGGAGCGCCACGTCACCCTGCGCATCGGGCTGAACATCGGCGAGGTGATCGTCGACGGCGACAACATCTTCGGCGACGAGGTCAATCTGGCGGCCCGCATCCAGGCCCTGGCCGAGCCGGGCACGGTGGTGGTTTCGGCGCGGGTGCGCGAGGCGGTCGAGGGCAAGGTCGCGTTCGGCTTCGACGACCTGGGCGATCACAGTGTGAAGAACATCAGCCGGCCGGTGCGCGTCCATCGCGTGCTGCCGGCCGCTGCGGGCGCCGAGGAAACCATCCTGCCGGTGCGGGCCGCCGCGCCGCCGCTGCCCATGCCGCCGACGCCGATGCGGGCGCCGCCGGCCGGGTCAGCGCTCGCCGACCGTCTCGGCGCCGATCCGCGCTCGCCCTACGGCGCGCCGTCGGTGCCGCCGACGCCGATGCCGCAATATCCGCCGCCGCAGCCGACTGCGCCGCCCATCGCGCCGGCGCAGCCCTATATGACGCCGCCGGCGCCGACCTATCCGCCGGCGGCCTCGCCGGGCTATCCGCCACTGCAACAGCCGCCCGCCTACCCGCCGATGCAGCAGCCGGCGGCACCATCCTACCCGCCGATGCAGCAGCCGGTGGCACCGTCCTATCCGCCGATGCAGCAGCCGACGCCATCCGCCTATCCGCCGGCGCCCTATCCCGCGCCGACCGGCTACCCGCCGGCGCAGCAGCCGGCGCCGGGCGGCTATCCGCCGGCGCAGCAACCCGGCTACCCGCCGCCGCAGCCGCCGCCGACCTATCCGCCGCAACCGGCGGCGCCGGAATTCCAGTCGTGGTCGGAGCCGGCGACGCAGAACATGCCGCCGCAGTTCATGTCGGCGCCGCTGCCGGCGCCCGCCTGGCGGCTGGCCGGCAGCGACCGCGCCGGCGCACCGGTCGACATGCGGCTGGAGCCGGGCCTGCTGGAGCAGACCGAAGGCGTGGTGTTCGGCCGCCTGCCGCGCTACTGCCACCTGACGTTCGACAACGACAGCCTGTCGCGCCGCCACGCCCGTTTCCGGGCGGCGCCCGACGGTACGCTGACGGTCGAGGACCTCGGTTCGACCAACGGCACCGCCGTCGACGGCCAGCGCATCGAGGCCTTCCGGCCGGTGCCGTTGCGCGACGGCTCGCGGCTCAGCCTCGGCGAAATTAAGGTCGTGGTTTCAAAAGCTTAGGCCGGGGTGGGTGACAAACCGGCGGGCCATGCCCATATTAATCATGAGACCCGGCCCGACGCCGGGTTTCAGAGGAAACTGTCGATGACTGTCTTGCGCGCCTTGTCCCGTCTGCCGCTGTCGCTGTGGCTGCGCGGCTTGGGGGCTGCCCTGGTGCTGGTGGCATTGCTCGGTTTCGGCCTGGCGGTGATCGCCGCCGTGCTGGTCGCGGTCGGCCTCGGCGCGTTGCTGTACAAGGCGCGCGACTGGATCGCCGGCGCCTTCGGCCAGCACCGCTCGGTGCCGGTGCATGTCAACGACCGCCAGCGTGGCCGCGTCAGCGACGCCGACTACATCATTATCGACCGCCGCTGAGCGGCCGGTCCTTCTCGAAATGCCGGCGTGCCACAGCGTGGCGCGCCGGTACGGTTGTGTCTGCGTGCGGCCATTGCCGCATGGCGGCGCGATTGGCGAGGTAATGCGGCGGTGTCGGGCACCCCATGACTCGTCATGAGCCAAAATGGCTGTAGGCCTTGCCCGTTTTGAGCGGTCAAGCCGCACTGCCGATGCCGTGCGTGTCCCCTATTGGCCCAGCACTCGAGGCTGACCCAGACGCGGTGTCACTATCCCTTCGTCGGCAGAATGCGAAAGCAGTTGCGCGCCGGAATCCACTCTCGGTGGCTGACTTCTTCGGGCGCCTTTCCGGCGAGAACCTGCCGAACGTCGGCCAAGACCTCCGCGCGTTTGCGATAGTACTGGTGCCGGGCATCCGTGAGTGAATCGGTGTCCGATACCAGTGTGCAGTCGACCAGCGTCACCTTGTGCGGCAGCGACGTCAGCGTGCGTGGACCGGTGGCGCCGAGGCGGTCGGGATTTCCCTTTGTGATGTCGCTGATCGCCAGCGC
>JAHCJT010000180.1 GCA_026126245.1 Alphaproteobacteria bacterium | reverse complement strand
GCCTCCTCGGTCACGGCGAAAGCCGGTTTCTCGGGGATGTGCGGGTGCACCAGGGCATTCGATATCTTGCCGATCACAAAGACGCCAAGGCAGGCGCCGAGCACGGCGCCGGCAATCTTGTTGAATTCGAACGAGTCCATAGCCCCCATCCGGACACATCGGTAACCGGCCGGCGACATGGTGCGCGGCCGGCGACGGCAAGGCGTCTACCACAATCCTTGCGCCGGCAGTAGTATCCCGCCGCCGCCCTGCGGAAGGCCGCGGCATGTCGTCGCAATTTGTCCCTAACCTTTTCTTTTTCCACACGATTTCATGGCTTCGCTGACCGCTTCCGGGGCCCGCAACCCGATCGTGCTGATCCCTGCGCGCCTCGCCGCCACGCGCCTGCCCGACAAGCCGCTGGCCGATATCCACGGCGTCCCGATGATCGTCCACGTCTGGCGCCGTGCCATGGAGGCCGACATCGGCCCGGTGGTGGTTGCCGCGGCCGAAGCCGAAATTGTCGATGCCGTGGTCGCGGCTGGCGGCCGCGCTGTGCTGACGGATCCCGGCCATCCGTCTGGATCGGACCGCATTCACGAGGCGCTGTTGCGGATCGACGCCGAGGCGCGCCACGACGTCATCGTGAATGTGCAAGGCGATCTGCCGACGCTGGCGCCATCGGCCATCCGGGCGGCGCTCGAGCCGATGGCCGAACCGGCGGTCGATATCGCCACCCTGGCGGCCGAGATCCGCACCGCCTACGAGCGCGAAGCGCCGCATGTGGTCAAGGCGGTGGTTGGCTTCGCCGCAGGCCGCACGATCGCCCGGGCACTCTACTTCAGTCGTACCCAGGTACCGGCCGGCGAGGGGCCGCTGTATCATCACATCGGCCTGTACGCCTATCGCCGCGCCGCGCTGGCGCGCTTCGTGGCGCTGCCGCCGGGCGTGCTGGAACGGCGCGAGAAGCTGGAGCAGCTGCGCGCGCTGGAAGCCGGCATGCGCATCGACGTGCGCCTTGTGGACGCAGTGCCGCTGGGCGTCGATACGCCAGAGGACCTCGAGACGGCGCGCCGTCGCCTGGCACCCGCCACCTAGCGTCACCGGCGATTTCCCGCTAGAGCAACGCCCGGAAGCATCCAACGCCGAATCGAGACATCATGGCCGCCCGCCGCAAGACTTTGCCGCGTCCCAGCAACGTCATCGCCTTCCAGGGCGAACTGGGCGCCAATTCCGACATGGCGTGCCGGTCGGCCTTTCCCTACATGACCACCTTGCCTTGCCCGACATTCGAGGCGGCAATGGACGCCGTGCGCAAGACCCGAGCGGAACTGGCGATGATTCCGGTCGAGAACTCGATCGCCGGCCGGGTCGCCGATCTGCACAGCCTGCTGCCGCACACCAACCTGCGCATCGTCGCCGAGCATTTCCAGCGGGTCGAGCACTGCCTGGTCGCGGTGCCGGGAGCGTCGCTCAAGACGGTCAGGAGCGTGCGCAGCCATGTGCAGGCGCTGGCGCAGTGCCGCGGCTTCCTGAAGAAGCACCGGCTGGCGCCCGTGGCGCACGCCGACACGGCGGGCGCCGCGCGCGAGATCGCCGGTCTGGGCGACAGGTCGGTGGCGGCGATCGCCTCGTCGTTGGCGGCGAAGATCTACGGACTGCACGTGCTGGCGCGCAATATCGAGGACGCCGATCACAACACCACCCGAATGCTGGTCTTCTCGCGCGAGCCGGCGGCGCCCGACTGGCGCACCGTGCCGTGCATGACGGCGTTTCTGTTCCGCGTGAAGAGCCGACCGGCAGCGCTGTACAAGGCGCTCGGCGGCTTCGCCACCAACGGCGTCAATATCACCAAGCTGGAAAGCTACGTCTCCGGCCCGGCCTTCGAGCAGGCGCTGTTCTATGCCGAAGTCGAGGGCCATGTCGATCAGCGGCCCTTGACGCTGGCGCTTGAGGAGCTGGAATTTTTCTCCGAGCAGCTGAAGATGCTCGGGACCTTTCCGGCGCATCCCTTCCGGCGCAAGGGCTGGGAGGCGCCGACGCGGCCGGGGACCTGATCGCGATCCGGCTGCGCCGGCGATCTTGCCGACGCGTCTGCGAGTGGTTCCTCGTTTACATCCTGCTGGTCTGCACGGCGTTCCGCACGCCGCCGATCGCTGGCGGATCATTGGCATGCCGCCTATATCCCCAAGGCCGTGCGGCGCGGCCAGCGGTAAGGCCGCGACGACGACAATAGCCACACGGCGGCTGGGCTCATGCTCCGATGAGAAAGTATCGCTGAAGTGACGCGCAGGCATCATCTGTGCACGCCACACCGGATGACCCATTTCAGGATGGCGGGTTCACGAGGACGATGAATGACGATGCGACCGACTGATCCCGACGAAACCGGGCGGACGGCGCCGCGAACGGCACGCGGTCGTCGATGGTTGCTGCCGGCTGCCGTTTTTTTGTGCGCGGCGGTGGCTCTCGGCGGCTGCGAGCGCCGCCAGGGACAGCAGGGACAGCCGTCGGCGCCGCCATCGGTGACCGTCGCCAAGCCGGTGGTCAAGGATATCGTCGAGATGGACGAATACACCGGACGCTTTGACGCCAAGGGCTTCGTCGAAGTACGGGCGCGGGTCGGCGGCTATCTGGAGTCGGTGAACTTCAAGGACGGCGCGCTGGTCAAGGAAGGCGAGCTGCTGTTCGTCATCGACCGGCGACCCTTCAAGGCGGCGCTGGAGCAAGCCAACTCGTCGCTCGAGGCGGCACAGACGCGCTTCGACCTCGCCAAGCTCGAGCTGGAACGCGCCGAGCGCCTGGTGCGCACCGGCGCCGGCACGGAACAGGCGCTGGACCAGCGACGCCAGCAATATCTGGCGGCGCAGGCCGACCTGGCGGGCGCCAAGGCGGCGCTGGAGCAGTCGCGCCTGAACTACGAATTCACCGAGATTCGCGCGCCGATCTCCGGCCGGATCTCGCGCAAGCTGGTGACCGAAGGCAATCTGGTCAACGCCAACACGACGATCCTGACCACCATCGTCACGACCGACCCGATCTATTTCTATTTCGACATCGACGAACGCTCGTTCCTGACCTACCAGCGCCTGGCCCAGCGCAACGAGGACGGTGCGGGCGACGGCGGCGGCAACGGCATCGCCGTGATGGTCATGCTGACCGACGAAAAGGAGTTCAAGCACAAGGGGGTGCTCGACTTCACCGACAACCGCGTCGATCCGGGGAGCGGCACGATGCGGCTGCGCGCGTCGTTGCCCAATCCCGACCTGTTCCTGACGCCCGGCTTGTTCGGCCGCATCGCGGTGGCCGGCAGCCCGCGATACAAGGGCGTGATGCTGCCCGACGAAGCGATCCTGGCCGACCTCGACCGTCGCTTCGTCTACGTCGTCGCAGCCGACGGTGCCGTCAAGCAGCAGCCGGTCCGCCTTGGCTCACGCGTCGACAACTACCGCATCATCCGCGAGGGGCTGCGCGGCGACGAGACCGTGGTCATCAACGGCCTGCAGCGGGTGCGCCTGAGCGGCGGCAAGGTGACGCCGCAACCGATCGAGCTGCCGCCGGTGTGGCGCGGGCTGATGGCGCTGGCGCCGCTGCAAGGCGCGCCGGCGGGCGACTCCAAGGCGAAGAAGTAACGGTCCGAGCCGCGGGAGCCCGCCATGAAATTCGGACATTTCTTCGTCGACCGGCCGATCTTCGCCACGGTCGTGTCGATCATCATCGTGCTGGTCGGTGCGATCGCCTACTGGCGGCTGCCCGTCACCGAGTATCCCGAGATCGCGCCGCCAACCATTCTGGTGACGACGACCTACCCCGGTGCCGACACCGAGACGATCGCGCGTACGGTGGCGACGCCGATCGAGCAGGAGATCAACGGTGTCGAGGGCATGCTGTACATGTCCTCCTACGCCACGCAGGACGGCCTGCTGTCGCTCAGCGTCGTGTTCCGGCCCGGCACCAATCTCGACAACGCCCAAGTCCAGGTCCAGAACCGCGTCGCCGTCGCCGAGCCGCGCCTGCCCGAGGAGGTGCGGCGCCAGGGCGTCACGACCCGCAAGCGATCGACCGATTTTCTGCTGGTCGTTCACCTGCTGTCGCCCGACAAGACCTACGACGAGCTCTATATCGCTAACTACATGCAGCTGCGCATCCGCGAACAGCTGCTGCGGCTCGACGGCGTGGGCGACGTCGTCATCTTCGGCGGCAGCGAATTCGCGATCCGCATCTGGCTCGATCCGGCCCGCCTGGCGGCCTACTCGCTGACGTCGGGTGACGTCGTGGCGGCGCTGCGCGCCCAGAATGTCCAGGTGTCGGGCGGAAGACTGGGCCAGCAGCCGGCGCCGCCGGACACGGCATTGCAGGCGGTCGTCACCACCCAGGGCCGCTTCCAGGACGTACGGCAGTTCCGCAGCGTCATCGTCAAGACCACCCCGGACGGCCGGCTGGTGCGGCTCGAAGACATCGCGCGCGTCGAACTCGGTGCCCGCGACTACAATAGCCGTTCCTATCTCAACGGCCAGGTGGCGGTGGCGCTGGGGGTGTTTCAGCGGCCCGGCACCAACGCGCTGGCCACGGCCGACTCGGTGAAGGCGCGGATGCGCGAGCTCAGCCGCGATTTCCCGCCGGGGCTCAAATACGACATCATCTACAACCCGACGGAGTTCATCGCCCAGTCGGTCGAGGCGGTCTACGAGACGCTGGGCGAGGCGATCCTGCTGGTCGCGCTGGTGGTGCTGGTCTTCCTGCAGAACTGGCGCGCCGCGCTGATTCCGATCCTGGCCATCCCCGTGTCGCTGATCGGCACCTTCGCGGTGATGCTGGCCTTCGGCTTCACGCTCAATGTGCTGACGCTGTTCGGGCTGGTGCTGGCGATCGGCATCGTGGTCGACGACGCCATCGTCGTGGTCGAGAACATCGAGCGCAATATCGCCCAGGGCATGGGGCCACGCGAGGCGGCCCACCGCACCATGGACGAGGTCGGCACGGCGGTGATCGCCATCGCCGTGGTGCTGAGCGCCGTATTCGTGCCGACCGCATTCATCCCCGGCATCTCCGGCCAGTTCTACCGCCAGTTCGCGCTGACCATCGCCGCCTCGACGCTCATCTCGGCCGTCAACTCGCTGTCGCTGTCGCCCGCCCTGGGCGCCATCCTGTTGCGTCGCCACGATCCGCAGGGCCACGGCACGGCCCGCTTTCTGCCGGCGCGCCTGGCCAGGATGTTCGCCGCCTGGTTCAACGCCGGCTTCGATCGCACGAGCGCCGGTTATGCAAGCGGCATCGGCCGGGTCGTGCGCCATCGCGTGCTGATGCTCGGCGCCTACGGCCTGCTGGTGGCGGCCACCATCTGGGTCTTCGGCAAGGTGCCGCAGGGATTCATCCCGCCGCTGGACCGCGGCTATGCCATCGTGATCGTGCAGCTTC
The DNA here is from genome assembly GCA_026126245.1 of Alphaproteobacteria bacterium. Classification (GTDB taxonomy): domain Bacteria; phylum Pseudomonadota; class Alphaproteobacteria; order Reyranellales; family Reyranellaceae; genus Vineibacter. Next base: position 4,344 of record JAHCJT010000180.1, on the reverse strand, counting down.
CGGAAGGCTCGACGCTCGATCGCACCGACGCGGTGGTCAAGAAGGCGGAGAAGCTGATCCAGAGCACGCCGGGCATCGCCAACATCGTGGCGATTCCCGGGTTCAGTGGCGCGACGTTCACCAATGCCGCCAACGCGGCCGTGCTGTTCACGCCGTTCAAGCCGTTCGAGGAGCGGCTGGCGCAGGGGCTGACGGCGTCCCGTGTCATCGCCGACATGGTCGTCAGGCTGCAGGGCATCGAAGAGGCCTTCGTGCTGGCGGTGCCGCCACCGGCCGTGCCCGGTATCGGCACCGGTGGCGGCTTCAAGATGCAGCTGCAGAACCGCAGCGGTGATGACGTCGCCTCGCTGCTGGCGACGGCCTACCAGATGATGGCCAAGGCGCGCCAGACTCCCGGCGTCACCGGCGTGTTCACGACGTTCTCGGTGTCCTCGCCGCAAGTCTATCTCAACATCGATCGCGTCAAGGCACAGATGCTGAACGTGCCGCTGTCGGCGGTATTCGATGCGCTGCAGATCAATCTCGGCTCGGCCTACGTCAACGACTTCAACGCCTTCGGCCGCGTCTTCCAGGTGCGCGTCCAGGCCGATGCGAAGTACCGCCTGGAACGGGCCGACATCCAGCAGCTGAAGGTGCGCTCCACCTCCGGCGATCTGGTGCCGCTCGGCACGCTGGTCGACGTCGTCAACACCGCGGGACCGGACCTGATCCAGCGCTACAACATGTATGTTTCCGTGCCGCTGCAGGGCAACACGCCGCCGGGCATCTCGACCGGCCAGTCGCTCGACGCGATGGAGAAGCTGGCGCGCGAAACGCTGCAGCCCGGCCAGGGCTTCGAATGGACGGAGCTGGCGCTGCAGGAGCGCGCGACCGGCAACACCGCGATCTACATCTTCGGCCTGTCGATCCTGTTCGTGTTCCTGGCACTGGCGGCGCAATACGAGAGCTGGGTGCTGCCGCTGGCGATCATGCTGATTGTGCCGATGAGCATGCTGTTCGCGTTGCTCGGCGTGTCGATTGCCGGCATCGACAACAATGTGCTGGTGCAGATCGGCCTCGTTGTGCTGATCGGCCTGGCCGCCAAGAACGCCATCCTGATCGTCGAATTCGCGCGCCAGTTCGAACTCGAAGGGCGCGACCCGATCTCGGCCGTGATCGAGGCTTGCCGCCTGAGGCTGCGGCCGATCCTGATGACGGCGTTCGCCTTCGTGCTGGGCGTGCTGCCGCTGGTGACCGCCTCCGGTGCGGGCGCGGAAATGCGCCGCGCGCTGGGCACGGCGGTGTTCGCCGGCATGATCGGGGTGACGCTGATCGGCCTGTTCCTGACGCCGGTGTTCTACGTCGCGATCCGCTTCGCCGTCGAACGCCTGCGCCGCCGGCCGGCGGCGACGGCGCCGCCGCAGGCGGCAGAGTAGCGCAAGCATCAATCGGGCGCGCCCGACCGGGCGCGCGATGCGCGGATCGCCGCTTAGCCGCCGGCAGTGCATGCCGGCAGAAGGCGCTGTTGAACGTTGCGGGGCGCTTGACGGGCAACGTCTTGTTGCCAGTCCACAACGCGCGCGCCTTGGCGAGCAGCGCGAGTGCATGCTCTAGTGATCGACGATGCAGTTTATCGACGGACTTGCGCCGTTCTGGGCGGGCGTACTGGGCGCGGTGGTTGCCGGCTTTTTCGGCACCTCGATCGGCGGCGTGCCGGTGATCGTGGTCCGGACAATGCCGCCCAGGCTCGGCAACATGCTGTTGAGTTTTGCCGCCGGCATCATGCTGGCCGCGACCTTCTTCTCTTTGCTGTTGCCGGCGCTGGAACTGGCCGGTGAGGCGACCGGTGGCCGGGTGCCGGCGGCGATCACGGCGATCGCCGCCTTGTCGATTGGCGGCCTAGCGATGGCTGGCGCGCATCGCCTGACACCGCACGAGCACCTCGGCCGCGGGCGGGAAGGACCGCTGGTCGCGCGCATTCGGCGCGTCTGGCTGTTCGTGATCGCGATCGCGATCCACAATTTTCCCGAGGGCCTAGCGACGGGGGTTGCGGCCGGCAACCCGGCGCCGCACCCGCCCGGCGAGATTCCCGGGCTGGGTGTCGTGGTCGGCATCGGTTTGCAAAATGTGCCCGAGGGCCTGGCGGTGGCCGTCGGTCTGCTGTCTCTGGGCTATGGCCGCCGGCGCGCATTCCTGGCGGCGGCCGCGACCGGGCTGATCGAGGTCGTGGGCGGAGTCGCCGGGGCGGGCGCCGTGTCGTTGTCGCATGCGTTGTTGCCGTGGGCGCTGGCGTTCGCGGCCGGCGCGATGCTGTTCGTCATCAGCCACGAGATCATTCCCGAAACGCACGCGTCCGAGAGCGGCGACAGCGTCCGCGCGACTCTCGCGCTGTTCGTCGGATTCGCGACGATGCTGTTTCTCGACCACACGCTGGGGTAGCGGCGGTCGGCGCGGGGACGGCGCCCGTTCATTCCGCCGCTCTGGCGACCGGTTGCGGCCGGAACGGCAGGATGGTGCCGGCGCGGTGGTACGGAACCGGCAACGGCGGCGTCTCGACGCCCAGCGCCCGGGCCGCGTTCCAGCCCCAGCGCGGATCGACCAGAAAGGCGCGCGCCAGTGCCGTGCAGTCGGCCTGTCCCGAGGCCACGATCTGCTCGGCCTGAGCCGGCTCGGTGATGATGCCGACCGCCCAGGTCCTCATCCCTGTCTCCTGGCGGATGCGCGCCGCGAACGGCACCTGATAACCGGGACCGAACGGGATTCTGGCGTTCGGCACGGCGCCGCCGGAACTGACGTCGACGAAGTCGCAGCCCAGGGCCTTCAGCGCCTTGACGGTCTCGATCGTCTCCTCGATGACGAGGCCGCCCTCGACCCAGTCGATGGCCGACAGGCGGATACCGAGGGCGCGTTCGCGCGGCCAGACCGCGCGGCAGGCCTCGAAGACCTCGAGTGGAAAGCGGCGGCGATTCTCAGCCGAGCCGCCATAGGCGTCGTTGCGGTGGTTGCTGATCGGCGACAGGAACTGGTGCAGCAGATAGCCGTGGGCGCCGTGCAGTTCGGCGACATCGAACCCCAGACGCGCCGCCCGTGCCGTGGCGTCGATGAAGGCTTGCTTGACGCGCTTCAACCCGACGTCGTCGAGCGCCACCGGCGTGTGCCATTTGGTCGACGGTGCGGCCACGGAGGCGCCGCCGGTCACGAAACCGACGCCTGAGCCGGTGGCATCGAAGGCGATCGCCGAAGGTGCGACGCAGGTCCACGGCGTGTCGGGCGCATCGGCCGCCGTCAACGGCCCGCCGCCTTTCCAGGGGCGCTGCGCCGATCCCTTGCGGCCGGCATGGCCGAGCTGGATGCCGAGCCGCACGCCGGGCATCCAGGCGCGCACCCAGTCGACGACCCGCGCCAGCGCTTTTTCCTGATCGTCGCTGTAGAGCCCGAGGCACCCGTTGGTGATGCGGCCGCGGCGCTCGACATGCGTGGCCTCGAGCATCAGCAGGCCGGCGCCGCTGGCGGCAAGTTGGCCGAGATGCACCAGATGCCAGTCGGTCGCCGTGCCGTCGACGGCCGAGTACTGGCACATCGGCGACACCACGATGCGGTTGGGCAGGACTACGTCGCCGCCAATGTTGTACGGCGAGAACAGGGCAGAAGGCATGGAACCAATCCCGGATGGATCGTGAGGAATGCGTGCCGGCTACACCTGCGGCGGCGGGCCGGCTTCGTGGCCCAGCCAGTCCTCGATCAGGCGCCGCGCGATGCTGTCCTTGCGCGGCATGAAGAACGAGCCGTCCTTGGGCAGGTTGTCGGGGTGCAGCTCCTCGCGCGTCAGCCAGCGGGCGCTCTCCAGCTCGGACTGGTTGACGTCGAACTCCAGCGACTGCGCCTCGGCGTGGAAGCCGATCATCACCGATGCGGGAAACGGCCAGGGCTGCGAGGAGTGGTAGCGCACGTTCCTGACGTGCACCTTGACCTCCTCGTAAACCTCGCGCGCCACGGCATCCTCGAAACTCTCGCCGGGCTCGACGAAGCCGGCGAGCGTCGAGTGCATGCCGCGCGGGAAGTGGCGGCCGCGGCCCAGCAGGCACCGATCGCCGTGGTGGACCAGCATGATGACCGCCGGATCCGTGCGCGGGAAATGCTGCGCCTTGCAGCCCTCGCTGGTGCAGACGCGCTCGTGGCCGGCCTTGGCGACCCGCGTCGGCGAGCCGCAGACGCCACAGAACTTGTGGCGTCGGTGCCAGTAGGTCATGCCGCGGGCGTAGGCCAGGATCGAACCTTCGCGCGCGAAGAGCAGCGGTCCCACCTGGCGCAGATCGACGAACTCGCCCAGCCCCTCTGTCGGCATTTCGAAGCCGGTGACGGCGA
>JAHCJT010000018.1 GCA_026126245.1 Alphaproteobacteria bacterium | reverse complement strand
CTCGGCCTTGCCCAGACGGCCGACGGGGATCTTGGCGACGATCTTTTCCAGCACCGGCGCCGGCACCGCCGAGACCATGTCGGTGTCGGTGTAGCCCGGCGCGATGGCATTGACGGTGATGCCCTTGGACGCGCCTTCCTGGGCCAGCGCCTTGGTGAAGCCGTGGATGCCCGACTTGGCGGCGGCGTAGTTCACCTGGCCGTACTGGCCGGCCTGGCCGTTGATCGAACCGATGTTGACGATGCGGCCGAAGTTGCGGGCGTTCATGCCGTCCCACACCGCCTTGCAGACGTTGAAGCACGAGCCGAGGTTGGTGGCGATGACGTCGTCCCAGTTCTGCCGGCTCATGCGCCGCATCGTGGCATCGCGCGTGATGCCGGCGTTGTTGACCACGACATCGATCGGCCCGAGGTCCTTCTCGATCTGGGCGACGCTGGCCTGCACGGCCGCGAAGTCGCCGACATCGAACTTGTAGACCGCGATGCCGGTCTCGCCGTTGAATTTCTTGGCTGCCGCGTCGTTGCCGGCGTAGTTGGCCGCGACGGTGTAGCCCCTGTCCTTCAGCATCCTGGAAATGGCTGCCCCGATTCCGCGGGTCCCGCCGGTGACCAAAGCCACGCGCGCCATGCTGTCCTCCCTGGATCACGCCCTTGCTTGCCGGCATTGCAATTCGCCTGCCGCCGGGCCGGGCTTTTAGCGTTTATGCTGCAGCGCAGCAAGAGTGATTCGCAGTCATGCTGCAATGCAAAAACAGAAACCTCAGGCAGACGACAAAGGGACCATACCCGGCAGGCGGACGGTACCCGAAGGGCAGACGGGGACTCCGGCCAAACCGACGTCCTGCCGATAACGCATTGCGACCGTTGAGGCTTCCCGTCCGGCGCGACACACTACCTTCCCCCTTGCGGGGGAAGGCGATAGGCGACGGCAGCCCGTGCCGCGAGCGGGAGATGGGTCCTACGGCCGCTCGACGCACATGGCGATGCCCATGCCGCCGCCGATGCACAGGGTGGCGAGGCCCTTCTTGGCGTCGCGCTTCTGCATCTCGAACAGCAGGGTGGTGAGGATGCGCGCGCCCGAGGCGCCGATCGGGTGGCCGATGGCGATGGCGCCGCCGTTGACGTTGAGCTTGGCGGGATCCAGCCCGAGCTCCTTGCCGACCGCCAGGGCCTGGGCGGCAAACGCCTCGTTGGCCTCGACAAGGTCGAGGTCCTTGACCGTCCAGCCGGCCTTTTCCAGCGCCTTCTTGGTGGCGGTCACCGGGCCGATGCCCATGATCGCCGGATCGACGCCAGTGGTGGCCCACGACACGATCTTGGCCATCGGCGTGATGCCGCGCTTCTTGGCCTCGTCAGCCGTCATCAGCACCACGGCGGCGGCGCCGTCGTTGATGCCCGAGGCGTTGCCGGCCGTCACCGAGCCGTCCTTGCTGAAGGCCGGCCGCAGCTTGCCGAGCGCCTCGACGGTGGTGCCGTGGCGCGGGAACTCGTCGCTGTCGACCACGACGTCGCCCTTGCGGGTCTTGACGGTGACCGGAACGATCTCGTCCTTGAAGCGGCCGGCCTTCTGCGCCGCCTCGGCCTTGTTCTGCGAGGAACAGGCGAACGCATCCTGCTCGGCGCGGGTGATCTGGTATTTCTGCGCCACGTTCTCGGCGGTGTTGCCCATGTGGTAGCCGTGGAAGGCGTCCCACAGGCCGTCCTTGAGCATCGTGTCGACGAACTCGGCTCGCCCATCTTCACGCCGTCGCGGACGTGCGCGACGTGCGGCGCCTGGCTCATGCTCTCCTGGCCGCCGACCACCATGATATTCGCATCGCCGTTGCGGATCGCCTGGTAGCCCAGCGCCACGGCGCGCAGGCCCGAGCCGCACAGCTGGTTGATGGCGAAGGCGGTCTTCTCGACCGGCACGCCGGCATTGACCGCCGCCTGCCGCGCCGGGTTCTGGCCCTGGCCGGCCTGCAGGATCTGGCCGAGGATGATCTCGTCGACCTCTTCCGGCTTGACCTTGGCGCGCGCCATGGCGCCCTGGACGGCGATCTTGCCCAGCTCGTGGGCCGGCAGGCCGCCGAAGGCGCCGTTGAAACTCCCGACCGGCGTGCGCGCCGCCGCGGCGATGACGATATCGGCCATGAACATCCCCTCCGAAAAGGCGGCCCGGCGCCCAAGGCGACAGGTCCAACCGCGAATACGCGTGGCTCTATATGGGACCCAGACCGCCCCGACTCTAGACCCGCCGTTCCGGCCGGCTCAAGGCTGGCCGGTCACAACACCCGGAGCGATGCGGCGGGGTTGTCGCACGGCTCATGCTGCAATGCAACATGGATCGGGCGCATTGCTGGGGTGTGCGCCTCCGGGTGGCACAGCGCAGGTACGATTGTTGCGAGGCTCGTCGGCCGCAATTCGGCCCGGGCGGAACGCGCTCAGAGCTTTCGACTCGCATTGCGACAATAATTTTTGTCACTACATTCTATACGTGTATTGATGAAAAGAGATTCTAAATGCTATTGAGCCAAGCAGATTAGGTGCGGACCGGGTGCAATCCAATGGAACGGCGGTCAGCAAGACCCACCGGCGGACCGTGGTTACGAGCGCTGGCCCGCGAGCGCGCTGAGAAAGAATCCACAAGAGAGCCCCTTGGCGAACCGACTGCGACAGTGTTGCCTGTGTCTCGAAAGAATGCCCTGTCCCCCTCGCTGGCGAGTTCGATGAAGAGTGTTCCAAAGCCGAGCGTCAACGACTCAACAACCGGCCCAGTGGCCGACTTATTGGCGTTTGCCCGTGATCCAGACTTCAAGTCGGCCCTCGCGAGAACCAAAATTGCCTGTTCTGACAACCTCGAGTTCATGAAGAGCCTGCAAGATGAGGCCATGCAACTGATCGTGACGTCGCCACCGTACAATATCGGCAAGGCGTACGAGTCGAAGAACTCCCTGGACGCGTACCTCAAAGCGCAAACAGACGTTATCAAAGAATGCGTGCGCCTACTCGAACCGCGTGGTTCAATTTGCTGGCAGGTTGGCAATCATGTCCAGAGCGGCGAAATATTTCCGCTGGATTCGCTCCTGTATCCGATCTTCAAGCAGCATCAATTGAAGCTGCGCAATCGGATCATCTGGCACTTCGAACATGGCTTACATTGCTCCAAGCGCATGTCCGGACGCTATGAAACGATTTTGTGGTTCACCAAGGGTGACGACTACATCTTCAATCTGGACTCCATCCGTGTCCCTTCGAAGTACCCAGGCAAGAAGTACTTCAAGGGACCAAAGGTTGGGCAACTTTCGGGCAATCCCTTGGGCAAGAACCCGGGGGATGTGTGGATTTTCCCGAACGTGAAGAACAATCACGTCGAAAAGACCATCCATCCCTGTCAGTTTCCTGTGGAATTGGTCGAGCGACTGGTTCTGTCGCTGACTGAAAAGGGTGGCGCAGTCTTCGATCCTTACATGGGGGTTGGCACGACCGTCGTAGCTGCGGCGATGCATGGTCGTATTGGATACGGTTGCGAGATCATGCCCGACTACGTCGAAGTCGCCCGCCAGCGCATGCACGCGTTGGAGATGGGGACCCTGCGGACGCGGCCGATGAACAAGCCCGTCTACGATCCGTCGCTACCAAACGGGGGGCATCGTTGAAGATCGCTGAGTACTATTCGCATTTGAACGGCTTGGAGTTCATCCAAGTACATAAGCCAAAGTTATGGAAAGAAATTAAAGAAGTTATTGCCAGCGTGGATGCAGAGAAATATCGTACAAAGATTTCCAAAGAAAAGACGATGATGGGTGCGAAACTCTATTCGCCGGTGGAGCTCAACAAGGCGATGCGTGAAGGATTCGCCAAGCATAAATGGGAAGCAAGGACGGCTGCATATTGGGTGACAAAGGATGCGAAACTGATTCGCAAAACGTTGAATCTACCACCGGATGAACAGCGAAAAGCAATTTTGGCAGAAGGGCAGGAAGCGACGCGATCACACAATCAGACAGACTTCGTGAAAGATCGAGTAGCCGTCGAAGTACAGTTCGGGAAATACTTCTCCGTTGCCTACGACCTTTTCGTGAAGCACCTTGCCTTCTACGTCGGCGATTTGATCGATGTCGGCGTCGAGATTGTACCGATGAAATCGCTGTCGGCGTCGACGCTTGGGGATGACGGCAAACGCGCTCGCGCGATGTCAACCGGCGTGCCATGGTACGAAAAGGAACTGTACAACCTGATCCGCGAGGGTCGCGGTGTCCCTGGCGTACCGTTGGTGATTGTCGGCGTTGCAGCTTAGATGTGTGGGAGACCCTTCGACTCGGGAATGGCCCATTTCGTCCATGATGCGGCCTTTATCTTGGACTTGGCGGGACGCCATTACCACGTATCCACCCACGCCCGCTTCTTGCCCTCGCGCTTCGCCGGCGCGGGCAATGACCGCAGGCCGCCCATGATCCAGCGCCGCGTGTCGGCGGGGTCGATGACGTCGTCGATCTCGAACAGCGTGGCGGCGCTCAGCCCTTTGCCCTGCTCGTACATCTGCGCCACCATGCGCTCGAAGAACGCCTTGCGCTCGGCCGGATCGGTGATGGCCGCGATCTCGTTGCGGTAGCCCAGCTTGACGGCGCCCTCCAGGCCCATCGGCCCGAACTCCGCCGTCGGCCATGCCACGGTCATGAACGGCGCGCGGAAGCTGCCGCCGACCATGCCCTGGGCGCCCAGCCCATAGGCCTTGCGCAACACCACCGAGAACAGCGGCACACCGAGATTGGCACCTGTCACGAAGACGCGGCAGCAATGGCGCACCAGCGCCGCTTTCTCGGCCTCCGGCCCCACCATGTTGCCCGGCGTGTCGCACAGGCTCAGCAGCGGGATATCGAAGGCATCACACAGCTGCATGAAGCGGGCGGCCTTGTCGGCGGCGTCGGCGTCGATGGCGCCGCCGATATGCATGGGGTTGCTGGCCAGCACGCCGAACGGCCTGCCCTCGATGCGCATGAAGGCGGTGATCAGCGCCCGGCCGAAGCGCGGCCGCAGTTCCAGCACCGAGTCGGTGTCGGCCAGGGTCGCGATCACCTTGCGCACGTCATAGGCGCGCAGCCGGTTCTCGGGGATCAGCTTGCGCAGCTTGCGCTGGTCGGCGCACGTCCAGTTCTCGACCGCGCCCTGGAAGTAGCCGAGGTACTTCCTGGCGGCGGCCACCGCCTCTGCCTCGTCGGCGACGGCGATGTCGACCACGCCGTTGTCGACCTGCACGCTCATCGGCCCGACGTCGTCGGGCCGGAAGATGCCGAGCCCGCCGCCCTCGATCATCGCCGGCCCGCCCATGCCGATGTTCGAATTGGCGGTGGCGATGATGACGTCGCAGCAGCCCAGCATCACGGCATTGCCGGCGAAGCAGCGGCCCGACACCACGCCGACCAGCGGCACCAGGCCGCTCAGCTTGCCGAACAGCTCGAAGGCGCGCACGTGCAGCTGGCCGGCGAAGACGCCGTCGGTGTCGCCCGGCCGGCCGCCGCCGCCCTCGGTGAAGAACACGATCGGCAGGCGCGCGTGCGCCGCCAGCTCGAACATGCGGTCCTTCTTCTCGTGGTTCTTGTAGCCCTGCGTGCCGGCCAGCACGGTGTAGTCGTAGGCGATCGCCGCCACGCGGGCGCGCTCGTCGGGGAACAGATCACCGTTGACCCGGCCCAGGCCCATTACCATGCCATCGGCCGGCGTGCGCTCGATCAGCTCTTCCAGCGTGTTGCGCTGCCGGCGCGCCGCCACCGCCAGCGCGCCATACTCGACGAACGAACCGGGATCGCACAGATCGGCGATGTTCTCGCGCGCCGTGCGCTGGCCGGTCTTGCGCCGCCGCGCCACGGCATCGGGCCGCTGCGCGTCCTGGGTGATGGCCTGGCGCTTGAGCACCTCGGCGAGGTCGGGGCGGATGGCGTCGAGATCGCCCTCGTCGTCGCGCGCGACGGCGGCGCCGGCAACCTCGCCCGGCTCGATGAAGGCCAGCGGATGGCCCTCGAACACGGTGTCGCCCTGCGCCACGGTCAGCGTGCGCACGACGCCGCCCGTGTCGGCGGCAATCACGTGCTCCATCTTCATGGCTTCCATCACCAGCACCGGCTGGCCGGCGCGCACCGCATCGCCGGCGCCCACCGAGAGGCTGACGATCGTGCCCTGCATCGGCGCGATCAGCGGCGTCGTGCCTTCCGGGCCGTCGATCGCGTCGGGCGTCGCGCCGGCGACGGGCGCTCCGGGCAGCGACGCCGCGGCCGGTGCGTCCTGCTTGCCCAGCGCCAGCACGGCCAGCGGATCGCTGCTGTCGAGCTTGACGCCGGCCAGGCGCTGCGCCGTCGCGCCGCCCGGCGGCTCGAAATACAGCCGGGTGTGCTCGGCACTCGGCGGCGCCAGCAGGGCGGCAATGTGCTCCTCGACGAAGCGGGTGTGCAGACGACCGGCCGCCACGTCGGCATGGCCCAGCAGGTTCTGCAGGAAGCCGATGTTGCTGGCGACGCCGGCAATGCGGAACTCGCACAGCGCGCGGTAGGCCTTGGCAGCCGCATCCTTCAGATCGCCAGCGCCGGCATGCACGATCAGCTTGGCCAGCAGCGAATCGAAGCGCACGCCGGTGCGGTAGCCGGCGTAGCCGAAGCCGTCGACGCGGATGCCCGGCCCCGACGGCGGCTCGTAGGTGCCCAAGGTGCCGCCGGCCGGCCGGCTGGTGCCATCGGCCGCCATGGTCTCCATGTTGATTCGCGCCTGCACCGCCGTACCGCGCGGCGCCGGCACCTTGTCCTGGGTCAGCCCCAGCGCGGCCAAAGTCCGGCCGCCGGCCAGCGCCAGCTGCAGGCGCACGAGGTCAAGCCCCAGCACTTCCTCGGTGACGGTGTGCTCGACCTGCAGGCGCGCATTGGCCTCGACGAAGAAGAAGCGCGGCCGCACGGCTTCCGTAACCTCGACCAGGAACTCGACGGTGCCGAGATTGGCGTAGCGCGCGGCAGCCGCGAGCGACACCGCGGCGCGCAGCAGACCATCGCGCACCTCGGCCGGCAGGTGCGCGGCCGGCGCAATCTCGACGATCTTCTGGCGCTGGCGTTGCAGCGAGCAGTCGCGGTCCCACAGATGCACGGCGGCGCCGGTGCCGTCGCCCGCCACCTGCACCTCGATGTGCCGCACCCGCGGCAGCAGTTCCTCGACGTACAGATCGCCGTTGCCGAACGCCTGCTGCGCTTCCGAGGCACAGCGCGCGAAGGCCTGATCCAGCTCGGCGGCATCGTGCACCGGCCGCATGCCGCGGCCGCCGCCGCCGGCGACCGCCTTGAGCATCACCGGACCGCCGGCGCCCAGCGACTCGATGAACAGCCGGGCCTCGTCCAGCGACGTCGGCCCCGACGTGCCCCGCGGCACCGGGATCTTGCAGGCCTGCGCCAGCGCCCGTGCCCGCGCCTTGTCGCCAAAGGCGGCCAGGGTTTCCGGGCGCGGTCCGACGAAGGTCAGGCCGGCCTCGGCGCAGCGTTGCGCGAAGTCGGCGTTCTCGCTCAGAAAGCCGTAACCGGGGTGGACGGCGTCGCAGCCCGCCTCGCGCGCCGCGGCAACGATCTGGCCGATGTCGAGATAGGCGGCGGGGCCGCTGCCGGACAGTGGCCGCGCCGTATCGACCTTGCGCGTATGCAACGACGTGGCGTCGTCCTCGGAATACACGCCGACCGTGGCGATGCCCATCTCCGCCGCCGTGCGTGCGATGCGGATGGCGATCTCCGCCCGGTTGGCGATCAACAACTTCCTGATCATGCCTGTCATCCTCGGTCGCGCGACGCTCCGGCCCGGCAGGTCTGCGGTCGAAGGACGCGTCGCGCGCATCATGCGATGGCGGCAGCGGCTTGGGGAGGTCCGCCGCGCGCGACAACGCCGGCGTGCCGGCATGTGAAATCGCCGGGCCTGCCGCGCCGCGCGGCCGTCGCGGCCATCTAGGCGGCGCCGGGGTTTCCTCGCTAGGCTCGCGGCAACGACATACGCAACGCGATCGCGACGGGAGACACGCACATGGACGGGCTCATCCTCAGTGGTGCACGCCAGCTCAAGCAGTCCGTCATGCTCGAGCGCGCGGCACGGGCGGCATCAGGTTTCGCGTCGCTGGGCATCGGCGAGAACGGCGCCGTGGCGATCGTGCTGCGCAACGATTTCGCGTTCTTCGAGGCGGCGATGGGCGCCGGCCTGGTCGGCGCCTATGCCGTGCCGGTGAACTGGCACTTCAAGGCCGACGAGGCCGGCTACATCATCGCGGACTGCGGCGCCAAGGCCGTGGTGGTGCATGCCGACCTGCTGCCGCAGATCAGCGACGGCATCCCGGCCGGCGTCAGCGTCTTCGTCGTGCCGACGCCGCCCGAGATCCGCGACGCCTACGGCATTCCCGCCGATGCCTGCCCCGTCCCCGCCGGCGCCGTGGCGTGGGACGACTGGGTGGCCAGACAACCGCCCTGGACGCAGCCGCCACGCGCGTCGCGCACCAACATGATCTACACCTCGGGCACCACCGGCCGGCCCAAGGGCGTGCGCCGCCAGCCGGCGACGCCAGAGATGCAGGCGGCGATGGGCGCCATGGTGTCGCGCATCTTCGACATCCGGCCGGGCGAAGGCATCCGCACGGTGATCACCGGACCGGTCTATCACTCGGCGCCCAACATGTACGCCCTGTCGGCGGCGCGCGACGGCGGGCTGGTGGTGCTGCAGCCGCGCTTCGACGCCGAGGACCTGCTGCGCCAGGTCGAGCGCCACCAAATCACCCACCTGCACATGGTGCCGACCATGTTTGTGCGCCTGCTCAAGCTGCCGCCGGAGGTGCGCCGCAAGTACGATCTGTCGTCGCTGAAATTCGTGGTGCACGCCGCCGCGCCCTGCCCGCCCGACGTCAAGCGCCAGATGATCGAATGGTGGGGGCCGGTGATCTACGAATACTACGGCGGCACCGAGACCGGCGGCGCCGTGTTCCACGGCTCCGAGGCGGCGCTGAAGAAGCCCGGCACGGTCGGCCGGCCGATCGACGGCGCGGTCGTCAAGATCTTCGACGCCGCCGGCAAGGCGCTCGGCCCCGGCGAGATCGGCGAGGTCTACCTCAAGATCGGCGGCTTCCCGGATTTCACCTACAACGGCATGGACGACAAGCGCCGCGAGGTCGAGCGCGGCGGCCTGATCACCTGCGGCGACGTCGGCTATCTCGACCAGGATGGCTACCTCTTCCTGTGCGACCGCGTGCGCGACATGGTGATCTCCGGCGGCGTCAACATCTATCCGGCCGAGATCGAAGCGGTGCTGATCGGCATGCCCGGCGTGCACGACTGCGCCGTCTTCGGCATCCCCGACGAGGAGTATGGCGAGTCGCTGGCCGCCTATGTCGAGCCGCAGGACGGCGTCACGCTGAGCGCCGACGCGGTGCGCACGTATCTGCGCGAGCGCATGGCCGCCTACAAGGTGCCCAAACTGGTCGAGTTCCAGCGCGGCCTGCCGCGCGAAGACTCGGGCAAGATCTTCAAGCGCAAACTGCGCGCGCCCTACTGGGAAAAGGCCGGGCGGCAGATATAGATTTTCCTCCCCACGCGGTGGGGAGGTGCCCCGCAGGGGTGGAGGGGAGCCGACGTGGTGTTTGCGCTGCGGACACCACGTCGGCTCCCCATCCGGCCTTCGGCCACCTTCCCCGCTTGGCGGGGAAGGAAACAAAGAGGAGACCATCATGGCCACGGGCATGCGCAAGGGGCTGACCAGCTACGGCGATGCGGGGTTTTCGCTGTTCCTGCGCAAGGCCTTCATCAAGGCCATGGGCTACAGCGACGATGCGCTGGACCGGCCGATTGTCGGCATCACCGACACGTTCAGCGACTACAATCCCTGCCACGGCAACGTGCCCAAGCTGATCGAGGCGGTGAAGCGCGGCGTCATGCTGGCCGGTGGCTTGCCGATGTCGTTTCCCACGGTGTCGATCCACGAATCGTTTTCCAACCCGACCAGCATGTTCCTGCGCAACCTGATGGCGATGGACACCGAGGAGATGATCCGCGCCCAGCCGATGGACTCCGTGGTGCTGATCGGCGGCTGCGACAAGACCGTGCCGGCGCAGCTCATGGCGGCGGCCAGCGCCGACGTGCCGGCCATCATGCTGGTCACCGGCCCGATGCTGGTCGGTCACTACAAGGGCGAGATCCTCGGCGCCTGCACCGATTGCCGCCGGCTGTGGGGCCAGCACCGCGCCGGCACCTTCTCGGAGAGCGAGATCGAGGACGTCAGCGGCCGGCTGGCGCCAACGACCGGCACCTGCATGGTGATGGGCACCGCCAGCACCATGGCCTGCGTCACTGAGGCGCTGGGCATGAGCCTGCCTGGCAGCGGCTCGATTCCCGCAACGCACGCCGACCGGCTGCGCGCCGCCGAAACGACCGGCAAGCGCGCCGTCGAGCTGGCGCGCAACGGCCCGCGGCCGCGCGAGATCATGACCAGGGCCGCCTTCCGCAATGCGCTGGTGACTTTGCAGGCGCTGGGCGGCTCGACCAACGGGCTGGTGCATCTGACCGCCGTCGCCGGCCGCTGCGGCATCACCATCGATCTCGACGAGGTCGACCAGCTGGGCCGCGACGTGCCGGTCCTGGCCGACCTCAAGCCGTCGGGCGCGCACTATCTGGAGCATTTCCACTGGGCCGGCGGCACGATGCGCATGCTGCGCGAGGTGCGCGAGCTGCTGGCGCTCGATGCCATGACCATCGCCGGCCAGACACTGGGCGCCGCCATCGAGGCGGCGCCGGAGATTCCCGGACAGACCATCATCCGTAGCCGCGCCACCGCGCTCAGCCCGACCGGCGCCATGGCCGTGCTGCGCGGCAACCTCGCGCCGCGTGGCGCCGTCATCAAGCAGTCGGCCGCCTCGGCCGAGCTGATGCAGCACACCGGCCGCGCCGTGGTCTTCGATTCGGTCGAGGACATGACGGTGCGCGTCGACGACGACAACCTCGACGTCACCCGGGACGACGTGCTGGTGCTGCGCAATGCCGGCCCCAAGGGCGCGCCCGGCATGCCCGAGGCCGGCTACCTGCCGATCCCGCGCAAGCTGGCGCGCCAGGGCGTCAAGGACATGGTGCGCATTTCCGACGCGCGCATGAGCGGCACGGCGTTCGGCACCATCGTGCTGCATATCACCCCGGAAGCCGCCATCGGCGGGCCGCTGTCGCTGGTGCAGAGCGGCGATCGCATCGCGCTCGACGTGCCGGCCCGCAAGATCGAGCTGCAAGTCGACGAGGCGACCCTGGCGGCGCGGCGCAAGGCGTGGCGCCCGCCAGCCGGCCTTGACGGGCGCGGCCGCGGCTATGCCGGCCTGTTCCTGCGCAGCGTGCTGCAGGCCGACCAGGGCTGCGACTTCGACTTCCTGGTCGATCCACCGCGCGCCGCGGCCGAGTAAGCCGGCCGGCCGTCGCGGGCCCATCGCATGTCGGTGAACTGGCCGTGGCTGCTCGGCCTGCTGGCGCTGCCGGGCCTGTTCGCGCTGATGGTCCTGTGGATCACGTGGCAGAACTGGCGCACAAGCGGCTGGCGGAATGCCGTCGGCCGGATCGTCGAGTCACGCAGCACCGCGCGCGACGTGCGTACCCGTGAATCGCATCTGACGGGCCGCAGCGACCACAACCGCGGCACGCTGGTGACCACCGAGCGCATCGACCGCAAGAACTTTGCCGACATCGCCTATCAATACACGGTCGACGGCAGGACATATGTCAGTCGCCAGGTCGGCATCGGCCCCGACCACGGCAACCTCGACGTGGTGGCCCTGCTGCAGCGTTATCCCGCCGGCAAGATAGTGACGGTGTTCTACGACCCCGCCTCGCCCGGTAACGCCATTCTCGAACGCGACGATCCGCGACGGCTGCGCGAGGCGTGGCTGGCCATCGCCATCCTTGCTGCCGTGATCGTCATCGGCTTCCTCGCCTTTGATCTGGTCGCCGACTTCATTGCGGCGCATGCCGTCAATCCCCGGCGAACGGTGCCGATCATGTTCGTGCTGGTGGCCGCCGTGCTGCTGGGCCTGATGGCCTGGGCCGCCATCCGCCGGGCTGCCACGATGCGCGCCTGGCCGGCGACAGATGGCGTCGTCGCCTCATCGCGTGTCGAGCAGACGATCATGCGCCGACGCCGCAGCGGCTCGCAGTACAGCACCACCGCCACGGTCTACGTGCCGCGCGTCATCTACCGCTACCAGGTCGCCGGCATCGACATCGATGGCGACCAGTTCGGCCGCATGCGCAGCGGCACGGCCGCCGCCGTCGCCGAGCGCGTGGTCGCCGCGTTCCCGGCCGGCACGAAGGTGGTGGTGCACTACGACCCGAACGAGCCCACGACCGCCATCGTCGACCCCGCCGCCGGCCGGCTGCCGCAGGTGCTCGGCGGCATCGCGCTGGTCCTGTTCGCCGTCGCCGGCGCGCTCGCCGTGCTCTGACTCACTCACGCCGCATCGACGGCGACGTTGTCGAACGCCACAGGCGACGACCCTGCCAGTGCCGCGACTGCAACCGGGCAATCGCGCGGCAGCCCCGCAGCAAAAGCGGGTGGCGCGGCGCCGACGCCCTGATGCAGGATCGCTAGCAGCAACCGCAGGAGCCAACCGTGGACGGCAGACGCCCGACGATCACCTCGCTGCACGGCGTCGTCGCCGCGGCGCATCCGCTGGCGGCGCAGGCCGGCGCCCGCATGCTGGGCAACGGCGGCAACGCCTTCGACGCGGCCGCTGCCACCGCCGCGGCGCTCAACGTCGTGGAGCCCTACATGTCCGGCATCGCCGGCCAGGGCTACGCCACCTGCTACGTCGCCGCCGAAGGCCGCGTGCGCACCCTGGACTTCGTCAATCCCATTCCGCGACGTTTCCCGGTCGAGCGCTTCACGCATCGAGAGGAGCTGGCGCGCGGCGCGCTGTCGGTCGGCACGCCGGGCAACCTCGCCGGCTGGTGCGAGATGGTGCGCGCCCACGGCCGCAAGAGCCTGCCGGAGATCTTCGCGCCGGCCATCGCCCTGGCGCGCGACGGTTACCCGCTGATCGCCTTCAACGTCGAGGAGATCAACGGCGTGGCGCCGGAACTGCGCCGGCGTACCGCGCTGTTCGAGCCCTGGGCGCGCACCTACACCGACGGCACGGGCCGCGTGAGCACCGGTTTCATCCTGCGCCAGCCCGATCTGGCGAAGACGCTGGCGGCGGTGGCGGCGGAAGGGCCGGGCCTGATGTACGGCGGCACGCTCGGCCGTACGATCGTTGATCATCTGGCGACGATCGGCGGCACCCTGACGATCGAGGACCTCGAGGCCGCGCGGCCGGTATGGCGGGAGCCGCTGGCGATCGCCTATCGCGGCCTGCGCCTGCACACGCTGCCGCCGCCCAGCGAGGCGTTCCAGTTCCTGCTGGCCCTGCGGCTGCTGGAAGGCGTCGAGCTGGGGCGGCTCGAGCGCAACGGCGTCGAGCACCTCGACCTGGTGTGGCGCGCCATCCGGCTGGCGGCCGGCGAACGCATCGCGCACAACCATCCGACGCCCGAAACACTGGCGCGCCTGCTGGGCGACGATCACGTGGCGATGCTGCGCCAGCGCCTGCGCGACGGCCAGCCGGTGATCGGCCCCACCGAGCAGTGGACCGGACCGGCGGCACCGGTGGCGGCGGCCGCCCCGGCGATGGCCGACGCGGCCCTGGCGGAACACCACACCACGTCGTTCTCGATCGCCGACGGCGAGGGCAATGTCGTCTGCGTCACGCAAAGCCTGGGCAGCGTGTTCGGCGCCGGCATCGTCGTGCCCGGCACCGGCGTCTGCCTGAATAATTTCCTGTACTGGGCCGACGTCAATCCCAGGAGCCCCAACCGCTCGATGCCCGGCGGCCCGTTCCCGGTCTGCATGGCGCCCAGCATCGCGACGCGCGACGACAAGCCCGTGCTGGCGCTGGGCACGCCCGGCAGCTACGGCATCCTGCAGACGCAGGTGCAGGCACTGGTGCAGCACGTCGATTTCGGCCTGGAACTGCAGGACGCCATCGAGGCGCCACGGGCGCGGCTGATGGACGGCCGCGCCGTGCATCCCGAGTCGCGCATCGACGCGGCGACCCTGGCGAGCCTGCGCCAGCGCGGCCACGACGTGATGCCGCTGCCGGCCTGGCACATGCGGGTGGGCGGCATGCAGGCCGTCGCCATCGATCCCGCCACCGGCGCCAGGACCGGTGCCTGCGATCCGCGCCGCGACGGTTACGTCGTGCCGGCGTGACGCGCGACATCGGGGGTGTGCAGGCAACGATGCACGGTATTGAGGTCGCGCGCACTTGCGCCGACCCGTCCAGCGTCCGTCGACTCCGCCCAGGTCAGCCCGCAAGACGTCCCGGCGTCGATCCAAGAGTCCTCGCGCCGCCCGCAGCGACAGACGCCGCTGTGAGAGCGCAGCGCAAACGCTTCGGTCTCCTAACCCGCACACCGCAGGGCCGCCCTTCGATCGCCGTCAACCCCAGCGTTTTCGCGGTTGGCGTATTGCGCTCAGGACGACAGAAAATCACGGTAGGGTCTCCATATGCGATCGCCCTGCCCTCAACCAGGAGGAACCCATGGCAGGACTTCTCGACGGCCATATCGCGGCCGTGACCGGCGGCGGCTCGGGCATCGGACAGGGCATCTGCCAGGCCTACGCCCGCGAGGGCGCGCGCGTCATCGTGCTGGACGTCAACCTTGACGGCGCCAACGAGACCGTCGGGCTCGTCACCGCAGCGGGCGGCACGGCGTCGGCGATGAAGCTCGACGTCACCGACCGGGCGGCCTGCAAGGCCGTGGCCGCCGACGTCGCCAAGAGCGGCAAGATCTCGATCCTGGTCAACAACGCGGGCATCAACCGCCGCAACCCGATGACCGGCGATCCGACCGCCGTCGCGAAGGACTGGGACGACATCCTCGGCATCAACCTCGACGGCGTGTTCAACGTCACGCACGCCTTCCTCGACCAGCTGCGCGCCACCAGGGGGCGGATCGTCAACATCGGCTCGATCCAGTCGTTCGTGCACGCCACCTGGCCGAACTCGGCCGCCTACACCACCTCCAAGCATGGCGTGCTCGGCTTCACGCGGGCGCTGGCGGCCGAGCTCGGCAAGGACGGCGTGCGCGTCAACGCCATCGGGCCGGGGCTGATCGAAACCCGGATCAATGCCGAGGCGCGCGCCAGGAACCCCGACATGGTGGCCGCCATCATGCGGCACACGCCGCTCAACCGCACCGGCAAGCCCGAGGACATCGCCGGGCCGGCCGTCTTCCTCGCGTCGGACATGTCGGCCTACGTCACCGGCTGCATCGTCATGGCCGACGGCGGCTTCCGGACGGTCTGAACAGAGACTGCCTGGCAGGAAACAGGGTCACGGCGTGCGCGTCGAGCCTGGAATAGAACCACGGCGCAGGCCAGCGCTACGCCGGCAGCTCGTAGCCGATGGCCGACTCGACCTCGATCGTCCGCTTGACGGCCGGTCGCGCCATCATGCGCTCGTAGTGCGCCACCAGGTGCGGGAACTCGCCGGGGCCCGGGTTGAGCGAGTTGCGGAAGCGCCAGAACAGGCGGAACAGGTGGATGTCGGCGATCGAGTAGCTGCCCAGCGCCCAGTCGCGATCGCCCAGCATCTGGTCGGCGAGCGCATAGACCGTGCGCGCGTGCTCCAGGCCCTGCCGGCGGGCCGGATGCAAGGTCGAGGCAATGAACGACATCCACGAGATGGCCTGGGCCTGCGCCTCGATGTCGCCGGGCAGCAAGCCGGCGTCGGGATAGCGCCGGGCGAGGTAGTACAGGATCGCCGCCACTTCGGTCAGCACGCGGCCGTCGATCAGCAGGGTCGGCACCTTGCCAGCGGGATTGATGGCGAGGAACTCGGGCGTGCGAGTGTCCTTCTTCGCCAGCGACACCGGCCGGCGTTCGAACGGCACGCCGACCTCGTGCAGCGCGATGTGCGGCGCCATCGAACTGGCGCCGGGCGCGAGATAGAGCGTGAGCGTCATGGGCGGTCCTCCGGCGGCGCGACCCGGAAACAATAGGGGATCGGCCGGCAAATCCAAGCGCGCTCCGGTCATGGGCAGAGCGATCGCGCATATGGCGTTCCTTCCGTCGTCCCGACCAAGGCCCGGAAGGCCACGTGGAGGGACCTCGTTTCAACAACGACGATGCGCGTTGGCGAAGCAAGGTCCCTCGACGCCGCCGCGCGCCGCGCGGCTCCGCTCGGGACGACGGAAGGAACGCCATATGCTCGATCGCTCTGCGGGGGCGCGCGCCGCAACTCTGCTATGGTGCCGGCGCCATCCAACCCGCCGGAGGCAAGCGATGACATCCTTCAAGTCCATCCGCGCCCGTGCCGCCAAGCGCAAGGGCGGCGAGAAGGCGCTGGCCAGCCTGCTGCCGCCGGCGCCGGACGACCGCAAGCTGGCGCGCCTGAAGGACGATCGCGTGCTGGCCGAGATGACCAAGCGCATCTTCTCGGCCGGCTTCGTGTGGAGCGTGATCGAGAACAAGTGGCCGGGCTTCGAAGAGGCGTTTCTCGGCTTCGTACCGCAGCGCCTGCTGTTCCAGTCCGAGGACTTCTGGCACGACCTGACGCGCGACACGCGCATCGTGCGCAACGGTGCCAAGATCATGGCGGTGCGCGACAACGCCCGGTTCGTCAGCGACATCGCCAAGGAACACGGCAGCTTCGGCAAGTTCCTCGCCAGCTGGCCGGCGGGCGACCAGATCGGCCTGCTCGAGTTTCTCGCCAAGCGCGGCGCGCGACTGGGCGGCGCCACCGGCCAGTATTTCCTGCGCTTCATCGGCAAGGACGGCTTCGTGCTGTCGCGCGACGTGGTCGCCTGCCTGCGCGACGCCGGCCTGGAGATCGCCGAGACACCGACCGCCAAGAAGGACCTGCGCAAGATCCAGGACCAGTTCAACGCCTGGGCGAAGGAAAGCGGCCTGCCGCTGGTGCAGCTCTCGCGCATCTGCGCCATGTCGATCGGCCAGAACTACGACGCCGAAACACTGCGCCGCCGCACCGGCGGCGAGGATTAGCGCCTGCCCGCCGCACCGGCGTCGATGCCATGACCGAAGGGCGCAAGCATCCGCCCACGATCCGCGCGCGCGGATCGCCGTGAACGACCTCGGATGGGCCGGCTAGCCGGAACGCTAGACTACTTCCCCTTGGCAGGCTTCTTCGGCTTCTTCTTTTCCCGGCCGGGCTTGTTCTGACTCTTGGCCACGATCGCCTCCACCAACGAACGAGACGCCGCACTCTAGCACACTCGACGTGTCGCAGCCCTGCCGATTGTCGTCGCCACGCGATGGCGCGCCGCGGCGGCAAAAGCTACAGGCCGTCCCGCTGTCGCCGCAGCCAGTCGAACACCGGCCGCCAGCAGCGCCGCGCCGCGCCGCTGCCGACCATCATGCCGATATGGCCCAAGGGCAGGTCGAGCCGCGTAGCCTGCGGCAGGCCGTCGGGTCCGGCCAGCGCCGCCGCCGACAGCGGCGGCACGATGCGGTCGCTGGACGGGATCACCACCAGGGCCGGCACCGCGATGTCGCGCGGCCGCACCGGCTTTCCACCGACCCGCCAGCGACCGCTGCCCGGCAGGTTCTCGCCGTACCAGCCCAGCAGGCAGTCGCGCGCCACCAGCGCCGGCAGCGGCGCGCCGTCGTTCAGCCAGTCTTCCAGCAACACGAAATCGCGCGCCGCGTCGGACGCCATGTCCATGGCCGCGAAGCGCAGGAACTTGTTCACGACCAGCCAGGGATCGAGCGAGTAGAACAGCGTCTGGATGATGTCGACCGGCAGTTCGCCGGCAGCGCGCGCCAGCTCGGCCAGCGCCGGGCCGATGGTCACGAGCATGCCCTGACCGGCGCGGTCGGCATGGAAATCCCACGGCGCGGCCAGCGCCACCAGCGCGGATACCGACTGCGGCCGGATCGCGGCCAGCCCGACGACCAGGGTGCCGCCCATGCAGTAGCCGAGCACGGGGACCGGCCTGCCGTAGCCGGCGACGACGTGATCCAGCGCACGCCCCAGCCGCTCGACGCAGCCGGCCGTGTCCATTTCCCGCTCGTCCGGGCCGGGCGTCCCCCAGTCGACGATCAGCGGCCGAAATCCTTCCGCCGCCAGCGCCCGCACGAAGCTCCTGCCGGGCGCCAGGTCGAGCACATGCCAGCGGTTGACCAGCGACGGCACCACCAGCACCGGCAGGGCGTCGGGCGCGACCGACACGCCCTCGGCCGCGCCGACGTCGCGCAGGCAGGTGGCGCCTTCGCGCCACACCGGCGGCGGATCATCGAGCGAGCGCCGGGCGGGATGATGGCGATAGGCCAGCACGCCGGCCGCGAGCTGGTCGAGGCGGCGCAGGATCTCGCGCCGCAGGGCGGCGCGAAACGCGGCCGGGTCGGCCGCCGCCTCAGACGGGTAGTTCGGGCGCCTTGGGCTTGGGGGTTCGGCGCCGGCGGCGGGCTTCGAGCTCGGCGACGCGCCGTTCGAGGAGCTCAACGCGAGCTCGCAGCTGCCCCAGCTCTGCAGCGCCGTCAGCAGGTGCAGCGGCAGCGGCCGGGGCCCCTGGCGCGGCGCCGCCGGCGTCGGCGGTGGCATCGCGGTGTCGAGCATCGGCGTGCGCCCTCCGCGCGGTCTCGAAGGCGGCCGCCATGCTGGCGTTGGTCGTGGCCAGCATCCGGGCCATGGTCTCGGTGAGCTGGCGATCCGACGACAGCGCCGACAGCTGGCTCTGCCACAGGTCGAGGTACCGCTTCGCCAGCGAATCGTAGTCGGTGGGATCGGCCATGCAAACAGTATAGCGCACCGATTGCTGCGCAGCATCCCGTCGCCGCGGTTTTTGTCGCAGCGCACCCGGCCCTTGTGGAGGGTCCTGCTACAGGCTAGGTTTTCGCCTTGTGCGGCGCACTAGATGCGGCGCCGCATGCGAACCTGGCGCGAGGCGGACCATGGCGGTAGCGGAGAGCAGCGCAGGTGCGAAACCGGCGCCGGTGGTGATCAAGAAATACGCCAACCGGCGCCTCTACAACACCTCGACGTCGATGTACGTCACACTCGACCACCTGTCGCAGATGGTGAAGGACAAGACCGACTTCGTGGTCTACGACGCCAAGAGCGGCGAGGACATCACCCGGTCGGTGCTGACCCAGATCATCTTCGAGGAGGAAAGCAAGGGCCAGAACCTGCTGCCGATCTCCTTCCTGCGGCAGCTGATCGGCTTCTACGGCGACAACCTGCAGGGCCTGGTGCCGCAATATCTCGACATGGCGATGCAGAGCTTCGCCAAGAACCAGGAGCAGATGCGCAAGGCGATGCAGGGCGCCTTCGGCTTCAATCCGTTCGCCCAGATGGAGCAGCAGACGCGCCAGAGCATGGCCATGTTCGAGCAGGCCATGAAGATGTTCAATCCGTTCATGGCGGCAATGCCCGGCATGACTCCGCCGGCCACGGCCGCGGGGACGGCCCCGGCGACGGGAGCCGCGCCGGCGGCCGAGACGCGCGAGGACGCCGTGGCGCCCAGCGCCGGCAGCCGTCGGCGCGCCGGCGGACGCGTCCGCGAAACCGGCGGCGCGCCAGGCGATCGACGATCTGCGCCGCAAGCGGGCTGCAGGCAGCTCAGCCAGATCTCCACCCGCCAGGACAGCTGAGCGCCGCCGCCGTTTGGCGGCGGATGGCGAGGCAGCGTCGCGCCGGCCAATGACCGATCAGACCCCTGCTCCCCCGCGCCGGCCAATCGTGTCGCCCTGCGTCGCAATCTGCGTGATTGACCCGGCGAGCGGCTATTGCCGCGGCTGCAAGCGCACGCTGGAGGAGATTTCGCGCTGGGTGACGATGAACGAGGCGCAGCGCCTGGCCGTGCTCGAGGCGCTGCCGTCGCGGCCAGCGCCGCAGTAATCCGTCGCCGGCAAGGCATCCGCATACGGGGAGCCTGTCATCCCGAGCGAACCGAGGGATCCTTCGGCTTCCACGCAACCCGGACGATGAGGCCGAGGAAAGATCCCTCGCGTCGCTCGTGTCGACTGGTGGCTTGGATGCCCAGGCGTGCCCCGTCGACGAATGTCATGTCGCCGCCGGCAAGCGCCCTGCCGTTTCACCGCCCCCGGAACACCGGCTTGCGCTTGGCGATGAAGGCCTCGACGCCTTCGCGGTGATCCTCGCTCGAGGTGGCGAGCGCGAACTGGTCCATCTCCATCTGGCTGGCCAGATCGTCGAGCGCCCCGGCGAGACGGTTGACCGTCTGCTTGGTCATCTGCACCGGCAACGGCGGCTGCTGCGCGATGCGCTCGGCGAACGCCATGGCGGCGGTCAAGGCCTGTCCGTCATCGACCACCTTTTCGACCAGGCGCCAGTCCAGGGCGTCGGCCGCCGAGATGCGGTCCGAGGCCAGGATCACCGCCTGCTTGGTGCGGGCCGGTCCCATGAGCTGCAGCATGCGCGGCACAGAGCCCCAGGTCATGTTCATGCCGAGCTCGACCTCGGGCACGCGGAAATGTGCGCTCCGCCCGCAGAAGCGGAAATCCAGCGCCACCGCCAGCGCAACGCCGCCGCCGATGCAATGGCCTTCGATGGCGCAGATCGTGACCTGGTCCATCTCGTACCAGGCGCGCGCCAGCCGCGGGCCGTTGCGCAGCGCCGTGCGGCGGCGGCCCAGCGGCAGCGACCCGCGCTCGCGGCCGGCCGGCTCCTTGAGGTCGAAACCGGCCGAGAAGACGCGCGGCGTGCCGGCGAGGACCACGACCGAGGTGTCGATGTCGTCCTCGAACGACCGCGCCGCGTCGGTCAGCTGCCGGATGGCGGCCATCGACAGCGCGTTGATGTTGTCGCCGCGGTCGAAGCGCACGACCGCGATCCGGCCCTGCGGCCCCAGGCCCTTTTCAATGCTGACGTAGCTGTCGGCCATGGCTGTTGCCTCACTCCGGTTTGATGCCGGCGCGGCGCACGGCCTCGCCCCAGCGGGCGCAGCCGCCGCGGATCAACTCGGCCATTTCGGCCGACGTCGTGCCGGTGGCCAGCAGGCCCATGTCGAGCAGCTTCTCCTTGCCCTCGGGTGCGTGCACGAGCTTGCGGATCTCGTCACCCAGCCGCTCGACGATGGCGGGTGGCGTGCCGGCCGGCGCCATGATGCCGTTCCAGCCCACGAGGTTGAGCGGATAGCCCTGCTCGTCGAACGACGGAATGTCCGGCAGGCGCGGCCAGCGCTGCGGCGAGGTCACCGCCAGGCCGACCAGCTTGCCGGCGGCAATGTGCGGCCCGACCGCGGCAAGGTCCTGGATGGTCATCGGCACGTGGCCGGCCAGCACGTCCTGGGTGGCCGGCGCGGCGCCCTTGTAGGGCACGTGCTGCATGCCCAGGTCGGCCATCTGGTTCAGCGACTCGCCGTAGATGTGCGACGACGAGCCCTGGCCGAACGAGGCGTAGCTCACCTTGCCGCGGTTGGCCTTGGCGTAGGCGATGAACTCCTTGACGGTTTTGGGGCCCAGGGTCGCGGGGACGACCATGGCCAGCACCGACAAGCCGTGCTGGGTGACGGGCACGAAATCCCTGGCCGCGTCGTAGGGCAGCCTGGTGTGCACGAACGGGTTGATGCAGATGGTCGAGACGTTGACGTAGACGAAAGTGTAGCCGTCCGGCGGCGCGTTCTTGGCCGCCTCGGTGCCGACGATGCCCTGCGCCCCGGCCTTGTTCTCGACGATCACGGTCTGGCCCAGTGTCGCCTGCAGCTTCTCGGCGAAGTAGCGCGCCACGACATCGGTCTGCCCGCCCGGCGGATAGGGCGCGATCAGGCGGATCGGCTTGGACGGCCAGGCTTGGGATTGGGCCTGGGCCGAGGCCACGGCGGCCGACGCCAGCATCAGCGACAGAGCAAGCGCGACGGCGCCCAGGGCGCGGCCCGACCTCGACATGTTCCACCAGTGACTGCGGCCGGACGAGCCGGCTGCTGAGGCAGGCTAGCGTGCCGAAGCCGGCGGCCGCTACCGGGCCGCAGGGTTGTGCAGTTGCCCCCTCAGGGCCGATCCAGGCGGTCCGCCGCGTCGGACCGAGGTCCGTCGCCATGGCGCGGGACCCGTAGCTCAGCTGGATAGAGCGCTGCCCTCCGAAGGCAGAGGTCGTGAGTTCGAATCTCGCCGGGTCCGCCAATTTCTCCCATATTTCCAATCACTTAGCAAGAGCGCATTTTGTTCTCGTGGCGCTCGGATTGGCCGCGGAAGCACTGCGGAAGCAGTCGGACGCGTGTTGTGGCGTAGCGAAGCGCACTACATCGCAGCTTGGTTGTGACGCGGACCCGATGAAGTCGCGTTGCCACGATGCGCGCATTCGGTAGCCATCAAAGCTCAGCTGGGTTGGAAGGTCCGTCGTGACGCACCTTCGTTCTCGCCGTTGATCCGCTCGGCGGCTTCGGCAGGGCGCATTTCATCTTCGCCTTCGCATCCCGTGCGTCGTGAGGCAGGACTGAGAGCGTATGCTTGTCTGCAAAAGTGCAGGTCGCGCTCGACCGGAAGGCCAAGCTTGCTCTGCACGCTTTGCAGCTCCTGAAGCTGACGAAACCTCGCGCGCGTTGCATAGTCTTGCGCGCGGTCCCGATCGATTTTCCTCCGGCAGCTTTGATGCCATCCCAGCTAGACGGACTTTTAGGCCGCAACTGTAGCGGAGAAGTCGCCTCTTCTGACGCGAGCGTGAAGCTCCTCCTCTGTCGTTCCAGTCCCTGCGGGATGCGTTCTGCTCCCTGCTCCGCTTCCGCCGCGCCCGACACGAACGGTCCGGGCTCGCCGGCCTCAAAGAGATGGAGAAAACAAGAAATCGATCGTTCACCTCCGCCGCCGAGGGCGGCACGAGCTTTACGGGCGTCAGCGTCTACTGGCTGATGGTGTTCGCCATCGCGATCATCAATGACGGCGAGCGCCGCGAGATGAAGCGCACAAGAAACGTATTCATCCCGTCTTGCGGCCCGTGCCGCCGCTAGCTGCGGACGCTCCGCCCTCTTCCGGAGCCGGAGCCTTTCCGGTTCGCGCGGCCGCCTTGGTGTGTCCCGCCAGCCAGTTGCGGATGTCCTCGACCGGCGGCGGGATGGCGGTTCCCTCTTCCAGTGAGATCAAGCGGGCCCGCGTCGGTTTGCCCGTGTTCGGAAACTTCTGGCAAAGCTTCTGATAGTTCTCTTCGCCCAAGGCCTTGCCTGCCTCGTCCTCGTTTTTTGCACCGAAGGCCGATGAGTCCTCATCATAAACGATGCCTGTCTCCGACATCGGCAAACCGCAATCCGGTTCCGCCCGCTGCTCTCAACAATGTCAACCTTTGGACGGCTTGAATTGCTGGTCTGCCGTGTGGAGCTTGGCTAACCTCAAATCCGCTTGTGAAAGCGAACGGAGTCTTGCGGTCATCATCGACATGATCTCAGTTCGTGGCCTTCTTCGCCAGCGACAGCACCAGCTCGAGCGCTTCCTTGCCGGGCAGGCCCTTCTTGTCGGTTTCAGCCACCCACTGGTCCCACACCGGCCTTCCTGCGGTGGTGATCAGCTTCTCGCGCATCTCGGGCGAGACCTTGATGACCTCGAGCTTGCGCTTCTCGAACAGCGGGAAGGCTTTCTTGTCCGCCTCTTCGTAGGCCTCGCGCTGCAGCCGGTAGGCGTCCGGCCTCGCTTCTTCCAATATCTTCTTGTACTCGTCGGGCAGCGCCTTCCACGCCGTCTGGCTGAGCACGAGCGAATTGTGGACGACGCCGAGCTGCATGCCGAGCGTGTACCACTTCGATACTTCGTGCAGCTTGTACGCCGTGAAACTGTAAGCGAAGGGGAATGACGCCGCCTGGAACATGCCGCGTTCGAGGGCGGTGTAGACCTCCGGCGCCGAGACGGACACCGGCACCGCGCCCAGAAGCTTCATGGCTTCGCCCAGGCCGCCCAGGGCGCGCACCCGCATGCCCCTCCAGTCCTCCAGGTTGCGTGGCGGCTTGCCGGTTCCCATGAATTCGTACTGCGGCAGCAGGATGGTCATGAAATGCATGCCGTTCCAACGCGACAGCTCGTCGGCTACCGGCTTCCAGGTCTGGTAGCCGTCCTGCACCTTCTGCTGGGAGACGAGGTCCGGGATCGGCAGGAACGGCATGTCGAGCACGCCCTGAATCGGGGTCTTGGCGGGCGCGTAGGAGTAGGCGACGAATGCGCCCTGGAAGCGATCATTCATCCAAATCGATGTCACTTCGCCCTCATGAAGCTGCTCTAATTAATATTCCAGGTTTATTCGTGGTTGCGTTGCTCTTCTCTTGGCGACCGTGCCAGGTGCGCCAGAATCGCGGTCACCGCCGCGACATGGAACAGCAAACACAAAGACTCGGGTGACCTTGTCGGCATCGGCCGGCATGACATTAACATGCCAAGTCCGAGGACGACAAACAGCGATAGCGCTGATATATGACCACTCTCCTGTTCGGGTCACAATGCGCTTTCGACCGATGAAGAACAGCGATCTCGGGAACGCCGTCAGCACGCCGAGCGCAGTGATGATGTGTCGACGAAGAATAAAGCCACCGCGCGAAAGATCTCGCTACGATCTCTGGGCCACCCACGCCGTTGACGACGAACACCACCAGTCGACGGGCGCGACAACGAGCGATACCTGAAAGCTTGACCAGCACGATGCCCGGGCCAGATCGAGGTGTGACCGAGCGCCGAGATCACCGGGAAGATACCGGCAGCGTCAGCGAGAACATGCCGATGCCTTCGAGGATAAATGCCGAGGACGAAGTACAGCAGATGAATCGCCAGCGGGATCTTTGAGCGGCGGCGGGGCGAGGTCGGTCACCCAGCAGGAAACCTCCTCGGGCATGCCGAAAGCCCAGAAGCGCACGAAGATCAGCACGCCCCGGATCACCGTGAAGATCATCACCGTGAGCTTCGGCAGGATGGCAGGCACTGGCGCAACTCGCCGCGCTTGATACCGGCCTTCAGCGCGAAGGCGAGCACCAGAAGGCGCCCGGCGCGCCGGCTTCGGTCGGGGTCTGGCGCCAGGAAATACATGCTGAGGAAAATGATCCAGGATGACCAGGAAGATGGGCGTGGTGCCGGGCAGCGACTGCACGCGTTGTGGCCAGGTGTAGCCCCTGATGCGCGGCCCGAGCTCGGGCTGGCGCCAGCAGCGCCAGGTGATGATGACGGCGTAGACGAACGCCGAGAAGATGCCCGGCACGAAGCCTGCCACCAGCAGCCTGCCAATCGACTGCTCGGTGATGATGCCGTAGACGACGAGCAGCGTGCTGGGCGGGATCAGCGAATCGAGCGTGGCGCCGGCCGCGCATACGCCTGCGGCCAGGCGCTTGTCGTATTTCGCTTGCAGCATCTCGGGGATCGCCACCTTGGCGAACACGGCGGCGGCCGCGCTGCTTGCGCCCGAGACCGCCGAGAAGCCTGCGACCGCGAACACGGTGCCTGTGGCGAGGCCTCCAGGCGTGGCGAACCAGCGGCGACCGCCTCGAAGTAACTTTGGGTGATGCCGGCGTAGTAGGTAGGTGTGATCAGGATGAACATCGGCAGGACCGATAGCGTGTAGTTAGCTTCGGCCGTATGGGGCGCGATGCCGGCGGTGCCGGATCAACATCCCAATGGATGTCAAAGGACCAGGCCTGCTAAGTGCCGACCAGCGCGCCTGCGGCGAACGCACGCCGGCAAGCACAGCGCCAGCAAGGCAACGGTGCCGATGCGCGATCGCGAGCGGGCTGGGCTCGATCATCGGCCCTGCTCCCGGTTCAATTCCTCGCGACCGAGCGCCTCGGCGCCGATCGTCCCTGCCCACGTCTCCAGCGTGATCAATTTCGGCACACGACCGGCGGCTGGGCATCGGATGAGCGTCGCTGGAGCAGCCGCAGATCTTACGGTATTGAACGCAGCCACAACACTCAGCGCCAGGGCACCATCAGCTTGGCGGGCCAGGTCGGCAGGCGGATGTCCATCGTCAGATCGCCGATCGACCAGGCCCGCAGGAAGTGGTGGAAGCTGGCGCCAGATCAGGATGGTGATGATGGCGATCGCCAGGACGACGCGAACCGGCTCTCGATCTTCCAGCGGACTTCGCCAGGCCGCCAGCCGATCGTCAGGTCCATGCCGATGTGGCTGCCAGGCGCTGAGCATAGGCGATCCCCAGGAAAGCAAACAGCGACGAGGCCTGCTCGGTCCAGTCGATGTAGCGTGGATAGCTGAAGTCGGGCATCAGTGCGGCCGATGATCTGCGCCACGCCCACGAACATCAGGAAGAACACGGCGAGCGCCGCGATCAGGTTAAGACTGTCCTCGACATGCGACAGCCCCGCATCGGCGAGGCGCAGCCTGTTGGAGGCGATTCGGCACGTCCGTCGGCGGGCATTCAGTGCAAGCCCCGACCGGCGCCGCGAATATGCGTTCCATCTTTCGTTCCTTCCCGGCGCGGCGTGGGGTCTCAATCGGACCACCATCGTTACCCGCCAAGTGGACACGTTATGCCAAGTCGCGGAAGGCCATCAACCCTATGGTACCATTTCTCTTTTGGAAGCCTCTGCCTTATAATATCATGCTTACTATTTATGGTGGATGCCGACATATGCATGACCCCGACCAAAGCGTTGGCTTTCTTTGAACGACCTGGCGCGGCTGCTACGACGGAACTGGCCGCCGGGCACAGGAACTCGGGCTATCTCAAGCTCAATGACAAGGCGCTTGCCTATTTGACCCGACTGGGAGGGCGTGAATCAGGTCACTTTGGCCACGGGAGGTCTGGGTCCAGCCGATGACCTTCAGTCCCGCCTGATCGACCGGCTGCAGGAGGTAAGCCGTGCGCCGACCCGATCTCTGACGACCGCCGGGCTTTCCGTCTCTATCTGACCGCTGCCGGCATGCGTCTCGAGGGCATGGGCTCTGCGCAGCCGGTTGTGAAGAAGCTATGACCGGAATGTGTGACGGCGCGAAGCAGGTGCTCATCGATGCGTTTCCGCCACATGAAGCACAACCTCGTGAGGGCCGAAAGCGAAGATTTGACGCGTGGCGGGAGACCGGAGAGAGCCTTCTCGAATGCAGCGGAACGGCGAGCGGCCACGCCGTATCGGCGGTTTGGACAAAAAGGTTCCTCAGCCAGCAGGTGATGACTGGCGGCCTCTATCGATCCGGCCGCGCCCTCGCTGGCTGCGGCGCTTTACCCTGCTGCTCCTCGGCCCGCTGGTAGTGGCGATTGTCGGCGGCTACTTTTATGTGACGGGCGGCCGCTACGTTGCTTACGGAGAATGCCGTAGAGGAGCCAGTCAAAGGTGATGATCGCCACGATCCGGCCTTATCGGTGAGGTCTCGGTGCGCGGAGATCAGCGTGTGGCCATAGGCGATGTGCTATTCCGTATCGACGACCGGCCCTATCATATAGCGTTGGCCGAGGCGGAGGCGCGGCTTGCCGGCCTGCGCGACGAGATCGAAAGCCTGAAGGGCAGCTACCGGCAGAAGCAGGAGGAGCTGGCGCTTGCCCAGTTCCAGCCTGGCTTTCGCCGAGACCGAGTTCGAGCGGCAGTCCAAGCTGGTCGTCAGCGCCGTCATTTCCCGCAGCAAGCACGATGCCGCCCGCCACGACTTCGACGTGGCCCGGCAGCGTATTCGGGTCACGGAGCAGGAGCTGGCGCAGATCCAGGCACAGCTTGCCGGGGACCCGGACATCCCGGCGGAGCGCCACCCGCGATTCCTGGCAGCAAAGGCGGCTGTCGATCGTGCCGCTCTCGACCTCAAACGAACCATCGTGCGCGCGCCCTTCGCGGGTATCGCGAGCAACACCCCGCAGGTCGGCCAGCAGGTCATCGGAAACGGCCCGATGAGCAGCCCGGTGATGAGCCTCGTCGCCTACACCGGCCTCTGGATCGAGGCGAACTTCAAGGAAACTGATCTGGCCCATGTCCGCCCCGGCCAGCCGGTGACGATTTACGTGGACACTTATCCCGACCGCGAGTGGCAGGGGATTGTCGAAAGCCTCAGCCAGGCGACGGGCGCGGAATTTTCCGTCATCCCGCCCCAGAACGCCACCGGCAACTGGGTCAAGGTGGTGCAGCGCATCCCTGTGCGTATCGCCGTCGGGGCCGACGGCCCGGGATCCGCGGTTGCGCTCCCGGCATGGCGACAGTCAGAAATCGACACGGGCATCGCCGGCCGGTCCCTGGCGCCGTGCGGACCGCGCTCTCTTGGATCGGCGTCTCGCACAACGTCGCTGCCAGGCGGAACCGAGCCGATGAAGGAGTCCAGAGCCGCGAGCAGGCCGTTCGAACGCGGCCTGATCACTGTCTCCATCATGCTGGCAACGATCATGCAGGCGCTGGACACCACCATCTCGACCATCTGCTACCTGCACGTACGGGCGGCACATGTCAAACGCAAAACTGGATCTGTGGGTCTTGACCGCCACCATCGTCGCGGCCGCGATCATGACCCCACCTACCGGTGTGCTGGCCGCTCGCCTGGGACGCAAGCGGCTGTTTGCGGTCATGGTGACCGGCTTCACCATCGCCTCGATGCTGGCGCGGCTTCGTCGCTCGTCGAGATCGTGCTCTATCGCCTGTTGCAGGAGCCTTCGGCGCCGGGCTTGTACCACTCTCGCAGGCGTCCTGCTCGACCACCTACCCGCCCGAAGCACAGCTCAGCAATGGCCATGTGGGGCGTCGGAGTAATGGTGGGCCACCATCCTCCGGACCCACTCTCGGCGGCTGCCCAACAGAGACCTACGACTGGCGTTGGGTTTCCATCGTCTGCCGTTCTGGCATCTTAGCGCTCATCGGCATCGCAACCTTTGTACCGGAAACACCCGTGACGAGCGCCGCGGCACTGACTTCTTCGGCTTCACGCCCTCTTGAGCCTCCATCGGCGCGTTTTTGGATGATGCTCGACCACAGCAGTCTCAGGACTGGTTCGCTCGACCGAGATCGTGGTCGAGACGGTGCTCGCAGGTCTCTGCCTCTACATGTTTCTGGGTGCACATGTTCACGGCGCGCGAGCCGTTCCTGAGAGCCGCCTGTTCCGAGACCGCAACCTCGCAGTGGGACTCTTCCTCATTTCATGAACAGCGTGATCCTGCCGCAGCACCCTCGCCTTGCTGCCACCCTTTCTGCAGGGCACAGTGGGTTCCGGTGCTCACCACCGGCTACGTGCCTCGCGCCGCGCAGGTTGCAGCCACCATGATTGCATTGATCATCGTGGACGCCTGATCGGCAAGCTGGACACGCCTGCTGATCCTGTAGCATCGAGCTGGCGGCGCTCTCCTTATGGGAGATGTCGGGCTTCACCACCGAGGTGCCGATTTCGACCATTGTCTGGACCGGCGTCACCCAGGGGCTGGGACGAAGCGTCTTCGTGCCGCTCAGCACCGTGACCTTTTCGACCCTCGCTGCCCACTATCGAAACGAGGGCACGGCCATGTACAGCCTGATGCGCAACATCGGCAGTAGCATCGGCATCTCGATCGTCGTCACGCTGCTCGCCCAGAACACCCAGATCAACCACGCCGCCATTGCGGACGTCATGACTCCGTTCCGTACCATGCTGCAGTCGCCCTGGCTGCCGCAAGCGTGGAACTGGCACACGATGTCGGGCGTCACGGCCCTCAACGGCGAAGTAACACGCCAGGCGGCGACCATCGCCTATCTCAACGACTTCACTTTTATGATGTGGGTGACGCTGCTATCGGCGCCGCTGCTGTTACTGCTCCGGAAATCACGAATGCCCGCGGTCGCGAAGCCTGCCGTGACGGAGTAAGACCGAAATAAGAGCGGAGGAGATTGGCAGCGACGACCGAGGTCGGCTTCTGGGGGCTGACAGCGGTCGAGGTCAGGACCCGCAAGATAACTCAGCCTTCGACCATACAGGCCGCGGCCTTCTGACTCACTTTCCTGACTCAGGAAGACTAGCATTACAGTTGCATGTTTCTTTTGAGGTTCGCGCGCTTGAGGTGAGCGCGGCGCGCGTCGGCCTGGTGGGCGCGGCGCCACAGTGACCACGCGATGATGTGGGTGGGTTGGATGCGCCGTTGAGCAAGCTTCCCGGAGATGCGGCGGATTTCCTGGATCGACCAGCGGATCAGGAACGCTTGGTCCGAAGACGCGGCAGCGTTTTTTGAGCGGCACGGCATTGGCGTGATGACGGATGACGGCCATCATGGCGAAGGCGAACATGGCGAGCGAGACATGGCGATGCCAGCCATGCCAGGAGCGGGTTTCGTTGTGATCGAGACCGAGTTCGTTCTTGGCGGCTTCGAAGCTGTCTTCGATGGCCCAGCGATGACCTTCCACCGAGACCAGCTTTTCCATGGACGCGCCCTTGGAGCACCAGGTGGAGAAGAAAGCGAGCTCGCTGTCGGCGATGCTGCGGCGGATCATGGGTCCCCGTGTCCACTTGCCCTTGAGGGCGCTGTTGTATTCGCCGGCATGG
>JAHCJT010000179.1 GCA_026126245.1 Alphaproteobacteria bacterium | reverse complement strand
GACTGGCGAAGGCATGGCGCAGCACGTGCGGCGAGACGCGCTGCGGATCAAGCCCGGCCTCGACCGCCAGTTCCTTCAGCAGCTGCGCAAAACGCTGGCGCGTCAGGTGGCCCTCGCGGCTGCGCGACGGAAACAGGTAGGGCGACGCCTGGCCCGGCTTGAGCGCCGCGCCGCGCGTGCCCAGCCATGCCAGAATCGCGTCGCGTGCCGGCTCGCCCAGCGGCACCAGCCGCTCCTTGTTGCCCTTGCCACGCACGATCAGCGCCTCGGGGTCACGTTCAACGGCGGCCAGCGGCAGTGTCACGAGCTCCGAGACGCGCATGCCGGTGGCGTAGAGCAGCTCGAGTAGCGCCGCCAGGCGCAGGCCTTCGGCCGCACCGCGCTTGTGGGCCGCCGCCAGCAGCGCCCCGACGTCGTCCTGCGACAGCACCTTGGGCAGCGGCCGGTCGAGTCGCGGCGAGTCGAGCACCGCGGACGGGTCGTCGGCGCGATGGCCCTCGGCCAGCAGAAAGCGGAAGAACTGGCGGATCGACGACAGCCGGCGCGCCGAGGTGCGGCTGGCCATGCCGAGGTGACGCAGGCTGGCAATGTAGGCGCGCAGCGCCTCGGGCGTGGCGTCGAGCGGCCCCTCCCGGCGGCGCGCCAGAAAGGCGCACAGCGCGTCGAGGTCGCGACCGTAGGCCTCCAGCGTGTTGGCGGCGGCGCCCCGCTCGGCCGCCAGCATTTCCAGGAACAGCTCGACCTCGGCGACGCGGCCCGGCTCGTCGCGCGGCCGCCGGCCGCGCTTGCGCGCCGACCCGCCGGCAAGTCCGCCCGGGGTGCGCGGGGTCGTCATTTGCTGAACCGTTCGGGCGGAATGGGGATTTCGCGGGTGCGCAGCGGCGGCGGCGCATCGACGAATGCCAGCACCACGAACCCGGTCACCACGACGATGGCCAGGATGATCAGCAGCCAGGCCCGCAGGCTTAGGCTGCTTTGAGTCTGGTGATGGTGGTGGTGTCGCCTGCCAATCACGTGCGCCGGCTCGGTCGGAGGGGACGACCCGCGCCCCGCTTGTCTGGCAGGGCGCGAGCGGCGATAGTGGGCACCCTATCGCGTGAAGGCCGCGATGACAATTGCGGTCTGACGCGCAACATCTTGAGAACGTTCGGTGAATCGCCTCTTTCCCGCCTCATTCGGCGACCCTGCGGTTGTTCCGGGGACGTGCCATGCCGGTCGATAGGAGCACGCTCGTGCCGGACCGCACCGTGGCACTGGTCGGGTTGATGGGGGCCGGCAAGAGCGCGATCGGTCGACGGCTGGCGCAGCGCCTGGGCCTGCCGTTCGTCGACGCCGATGTCGAGATCGAAGCGGCCGCCGGCTGCTCGATCGAGGAATTCTTCGAGCGCTACGGCGAAGCGCAATTCCGCGCCGGCGAACGGCGCGTCATCAAGCGGTTGCTCGACGGTCCGCCCATCGTGCTGGCCACCGGCGGCGGTGCGTTCATGGACGCCCAGACGCGTGCCCTGATGCGCCAGCGTGCCGTTACGGTATGGCTGCGCGCCGAGTTGCCGTTGCTGCTCGAACGGGTCGGCCGGCGCAGCAACCGGCCGCTGCTGAAGCAGGACGACCCCGAAGCGGTCCTGCAGCGCCTGATGGCGGTGCGCTATCCCGTCTATGCCGAGGCTGACATCACCATCGAAAGCCGCGACGCGCCGGCCGAGCGCACGACCGACGACGTGATCGCGGCCCTGACCCAGTTCTTCGCCGCCGGTGCGCCGGCCGGAGCCGCATCGTGAGCGCCGCGACCCGCCAGGTACCGGTCGAGCTGGGCGCGCGTCGCTACGTCATCGAGATCGGCGCCGGCCTGCTGGACCGGGTCGGCCCGCTGTGCGCGCCGCTGATGCCGGCGCGCCGCGCCATCGTCGTCACCGACGCCAATGTCGCGGCGCTGCATCTCGAGCGCGTGATGGCATCGCTGGACGGCGCCGACATGCGCGCCGAATCGGTGGTCGTGCCGGCCGGCGAAGGCAGCAAGGCCTACGACGCCTTCGGCCGGCTGATGGAGGCGCTGCTCGATCGCCGGCCCGACCGCGGCACGGTGCTGCTGGCGCTGGGCGGCGGCGTGGTCGGCGACCTCACGGGCTTCGCCGCCGCGGTGTTGCTGCGCGGCGTCGACTTCATCCAGATCCCGACCACGCTGCTGGCGCAGGTCGACAGCTCGGTCGGCGGCAAGACCGGCATCAACACCCGCCACGGCAAGAACCTGATCGGCAGCTTTCACCAGCCGCGGCTGGTGATCGCCGACATCGCCGCGCTGGATTCCCTGCCGCGGCGCGAGCTGCAGGCCGGCTATGCCGAGGTCGTGAAATACGGCCTGATCGACGACGCGCCGTTCTTCGCCTGGCTGGAGACCCATGGCCAGGCGCTGCTCGACGGCGACCGCGCGGCGCGCATCGAGGCGGTGGCCAGGAGCTGCGCCGCCAAGGCGCGCATCGTCGCCGGCGACGAGCGCGAGACCGGCGATCTGCGCGCCCTGCTCAATCTCGGCCATACCTTCGGCCACGCGCTGGAAAAGGAGACCGGCTACGGCGCCGACCTGCTGCACGGCGAGGCCGTCGGCATTGGCATGGTGATGGCGTTCGATCTGTCGGCGGCACTCGGCCTGTGTCCCGCCGCCGACGCCGCCCGCGTGCGCCGCCATCTCGATGCGGTCGGCATGGCGACGTCGCCGCGCGCCATCCCCGGCGACAACGCACGCGCCTGGGACGCTACGCGCCTGCTCGATCACATGCGGGCCGACAAGAAGGCGCGCGACGGGCGCATCACCTTCGTGCTGGCCCGCGGCATCGGCGCCGCCTTCGTGGCCCGCGGCATCGACGAGGCACCGGCCCTGGACACCGTGCGCCGCGCGCTGGCCGCCTGACGGGCGCCATGGAAGCCCAACTCGATCTCGGGCTGTCGCCGGTCATCGCCGGACCGCTGGTGCTGCTGTGCCTGGCGATCTCGGCCTTTCTGTCGGGTGCCGAGACGGCGATCACCGGCGCCTCGCGACCCCGCCTGTACCGCCTGCAGCAGCAGGGCAACAGGCGGGCGGCCATCGTCAATGCCATGCTCGACCGCAAGGACGAGGTGATCAGCGCCATCCTGGTCGGCTACAACATGGTCAACATCCTGGCCGCGTCGCTGACCACGGCGGTGCTGGCCGACCTGTTCGGCGCCGCCGGCGTTGCCTACGCCACCATCGCCATCACGATCATGGTGGTGCTGTTCGCCGAGGTGATGCCCAAGACCTGGGCGCTGCTGCACGCCGACCGCGTCGCCCTGGCGCTGGCGCCGCCGTTGCAGGTGTCGCTGAAGCTGCTCGGGCCGATCGCGCGTGCCGTATCGGCCACGGCGCGTTTCTTCTTGCGGCTGCTGGGGGTGCGTACCGCGCCGGGGCACGACGCGCACGCGCAGGACGAGCTGTTGCGCGGCGCCATCGACCTGCACGGCGAGGGCGGACACGAGCCCGAGGCGCCGACCGAAAAGAAGATGCTGCGCTCGGTGCTGGAACTGGCCGATCTCAGCGTGTCGTCGGTGATGACGCATCGCGCCAACGTCGAGGCTTTCGACATCGACACGCCGACCGACCAGCTGGTCGACCAGCTGCTCAAGAGTCCACACACCCGCTTGCCGCTCTATCGCGGCCAGCCCGAGAACATCGTCGGCGTGATCCACGCCAAGGCGCTGTTCCGGGCGGTGCAGCGTCACGAAGGGCCGTTGGCGGCGCTCAACCTCGATGCCGCCGTCAGCCCGCCATGGTTCATCCCCGAAACCACGACGCTGCTCGACCAGTTGCAGGCCTTCAAGAAGCGGCGCGAGCATTTCGCCCTGGTGGTCGACGAGTACGGCGGCCTGCAGGGTGTCGTGACCTTGGAGGACATTCTCGAGGAGATCGTCGGCGAGATCGACGACGAGCACGACGTGCGGGTCGTCGGCGTGCAGCCGGGCGCCGACGGCAGCTACGTCTGCGCCGGCGGCGTGCCGGTGCGCGACCTCAACCGCGAGTTCGGCTGGACCCTGCCCGAGGATGTCGCCACCACGGTCGCCGGCCTGGTGCTGCACGAGGCGCGCCGCATCCCCGAGGTCGGCCAGACCTTTGCCTTCCATGGCTTCCGCTTCGAAGTGCTGCGCCGCGAAGGCAACCGTATCGCCCAGCTGCGGCTGACACCGCCGGCGGCCGCGACGCCGGATGCGGCGTGAGGCTTGTCGCCCGAATCACTTTGGTCGGGCCGCGCCGGCGTTGCCGCCAATGGTCATGAACGCCAGCGGCCCGAAAGCCATCGGGCGCGCGAATTGACATGTGTCGCCGCCGGACGGGAAACTTGACGCTTCCGCTGGCTCTTTGACAGGAGGAGCCGTGCCCAGTTCAACGATTGCCGTCGCGGACACCGACCTGGAGATGTTCGACGCCGGCGATGGCGCGCCCGTGCTGTTCCTGCATGGATGCGATGGCTTCGACCCCGGACATCGCTATGTCGCGCGACTTTGCGAGAAAGCACGGCTGCTTGCGCCATCGCATCCGGGCTTCGGACGATCGACGCTGCCGGACTGGATCACCGAGGTCGACGACATAGCCTACATCTATCTCGCGCTGCTTGATCACCTGCAGCTGGACGTGGTCGACATGGTTGCCTGCTCGTTCGGCGGCTGGATCGCGGCCGAGATGGCCACCAAGGCGCCGCGCCGGTTCCGGAAGATCGTCCTGTCGGCACCGGTCGGCGTAAAGACTGGCCCCACCGATCACCTCGACATCCCCGATATCTTCGCCATGCCGGAAGAGCAGCTGGCCGCGCTGATGTTCCACGATCCGGCGAAAGGACGGCTCGATGTAGCCGCGCTCTCGGACGAGCAGCTTGCCATCCGCCTGCGGAATCGCGAGTCGCTGGCCTTGCTGACCTGGGAGCCGTACATGCACAACCCCAAGCTCCGCCATCGCCTGCATCGCGTCGACTGTCCGGTCCTGTTCCTGCGCGGCGCGAGCGACGGGCTGGTCTCGGACGACTATCTGCGTCGCTACGCTGCCCTGCTGCCTGACGCCCGGTGCGACTCGATCCCAGCCGCCGGCCACGCGAGCGAGATCGAGCAACCCGACGCGTTCGTCGCCAGGATCGCCGCCTTCCTCGCTGCGAGCACGGGAGCCTGAGCCATGAAAGCCTGGCACTTCAGCGAAAACGCCTATCACTACCTGCCGCCCCGGGAGACGTATGACTCCATCCGCGTGACGCTGCCCAACCGGATCTACGATCCGGAAAAAGGCGCGGCCCTCTACGACCGCTTCCTCGACGAATGGCTCGTCGCCGAGGAAGAGGGCATGGGCATCATGCTCAATGAGCACCACCAGACCGCGACCTGCGTCGATCCCGCGGCGCCGCTGATGTTGGCAGCGCTCGCCCGGCTGACCAAGCATGCGCGCCTGTTGATCCTCGGCAATCCCATCGCCAACCGGCGGCAGCCCGTGCGGGTGGCGGAGGAGATGGCGA
Organism: Alphaproteobacteria bacterium; assembly: GCA_026126245.1. Taxonomy (GTDB): domain Bacteria; phylum Pseudomonadota; class Alphaproteobacteria; order Reyranellales; family Reyranellaceae; genus Vineibacter. The sequence continues at coordinate 4,346 of JAHCJT010000179.1, read as the reverse complement.
TGATCGACATCCTCTCGCGCGGCCGCCTGGAGTGCGGCTTCGTGCGCGGCGTGCCCTACGAGATCTCTGCCGCCAACAGCAATCCCGTGCGCTCCAACGAACGGCACTGGGAAGCGCTCGACCTCATCATCAAGGCGTGGACGACACACGACGGTCCGTTCAGCCACGAGGGCCGGTTCTTCCATCACCGCATGATCAACATCTGGCCCCGCCCCTACCAGCAACCCCATCCGCCGATCTGGATCAGCACGACGAGCCCGAGCGGCGCGGCCCGCGTCGGCACCCGCGGCTACGTCCAGGCGACGTTTCTGACCGGCTTCGACGGAACACGCGCCGTGTTCGACGCCTACCGACGAGGTTGGCGCGGTGCCGGCCTTGGCGAGCACGTCCCCGCTCATCGGTTGGCTTACTCCGCACTGGTCTACACTGCCGACAACGAGGCCGCGGCCAAGGCGGGCGCGGAGAAGCTGCTGTGGTACGTCACCTCGAACAAGGTGCCGCGCCACTTCGCCAATCCGCCGGGATACGTCCCGACCAGCGCCAATCTCGCGATGCTGCGGGGCGCCGAGCACCCGTTGAGCGCCTTCGCCCGCGGCGCCAGCGTGGAGGCCGCCATCGAGGGCGGCTTCATGTTTGCCGGAACGCCCGACCAGGTGTTGCGACAGATCCGCAAGCTATACAGCCACGTCGGCGGCTTCGGTCACCTGTTGATCATGGGCCAGGCCGGCTTCCTGGAGCACGACGAGACGGTGGCCGGCATCCGCCATTTCGCGCGCCACGTTTATCCCGCGTTGCAGGAGGAGTTTCCCGATACGGCGCTGACCTTCGATGCGCCGGCGGCGCAGCGGGTAGGCGTTGGCGTGGCATGACCGGAACACGCACCGCCAGATTAGGATGCGGGGCGGCACATTCGCGGCTTGTCTGCGCAAATTGACGCTATCGGCCATGTCCTGGCGCGTCGGGAAAGCACCTTCGGCAAGAAGATTGCGACGGGTTGCACCGCCGCGCGCCGCCGCTATAGTCCGCGCCGCATAAACGACCATTCAGTTTGAGGACAGAAATGCCGCTTTCCGCGCCAACCGCGCGCCAGACCCTTCACACCCGCAAGGTCACCTGCCAGGGCTTTTTCCGCGACGACGGGCTGTGGGACATCGAGGGCCATATCACCGACGCCAAGCACTACCCCGACGACGGCGACTGGCGCGGCGTGCTGCAGCCCGGCGAGTACGTCCACAACATGTGGATCCGCCTCACCGTCGACGGCGACATGGTGATTCACGACGTCGAGGCCGTGACCGACAATTCGCCGTACCGCGTCTGTCCGGAAATCACGCCCAACTTCAAGCGACTGATCGGCCTGAAGATCGGCGGCGGCTTCCACAAGCAGGCGCGCGCCCGGGTCGGCGGCACGCAGGGCTGCACCCATATCGTCGAGCTGCTCGGGCCGGTGGCGACCACCGCCTACCAGACCATCCATTCCGACAAGGCCTACGAGCTGATGCGCGACCACAAGGCGCGCCAGGCGGCCGCCAGCGGCGAGGTGCCGCCAGACAACCGGCCGTGGGACGCCCAGGCGCAGCGGCCACCGTCGGTCATGAACACCTGCCATGCCTGGGCGTCGGACGGCGAGGCGGCGCGGCGCTGGGCGCCAATGTTCTATACCGGCCCCGACCGCGACGCCGTGCGCGCCGAGGCCGAAGCCAAGGCACGCGCCAGCGCCGCAAGTTTCGACGCCGCCGCCAGCGACTGAGCGCCTTGCCGAGCGGCGCCGCGTCCGCCACCGGGCCCGGTGTCATTCTCGTCCACACCCTGTGCCGGAGTTCCCAGGTTATGGCCTCGCCGATCGAATGGCTGACCGCCACCGAGTTGCGCACGCTCTATCGCCGCGGTGCGCTGTCGCCGGTGGAGGCGGCCGAGACGGCGCTGGCGCGTATCGACCGCTACAACGGCGCGCTCAACGCCTTCATGATCATCGATCGCGACGGCGCCCTGGCACAGGCGCGCGCCGCTGAGGCACGCTGGCGCAATGGCAGGCCGCTGTCGCCGCTCGACGGCGTGCCGGTGACCATCAAGGACACGGTCGACCTCAAGGGCTTCCCGACGCGGGCCGGCTCGCGCACCACGCCCGAGGCGCCGGCGGCGCAGGACTGCCCCGAGGCGGCGCGGTTGCGCGAGGCCGGCTGCGTCATCCTCGGCAAGACGACGACGCCGGAATACGGCTGGAAGGGCATGACCGACGGGCCGCTGTTCGGCACGACGCGCAATCCGTGGAACCTGGAACGCACGCCCGGCGGCTCGTCGGGCGGCGCGGCGGCGGCTTTGGCGGCCGGCATCGGCACGCTGGCACTGGGCACCGACGGCGGCGGGTCGGTGCGCATTCCCGCCACCCATTGCGGGCTGTTCGGGCTGAAGCCGACCTTCGGCCGCGTGCCGCACGCGCCGCATCGCGGCGCCTTCACCACGTTGGTGGCCACCGGCCCGATCACGCGCTCGGTGGCCGACGCCGCCCTGATGCTCAACGAGATGGCCCGGCCCGACGCGCGCGACTGGTACGCCCTGCCCTATGCGGCCGAGGATTTCGGCGCCGATCTGTGGGCCGGCGTCGCGGGGCTCAAGATTGCGGTCAGCACCAGCTTCGGCGGTGCCCAGACCGATCCCGAGATCGCGACCTTGGTGCAGGCCGCGGCCCAGGCCCTCGAGGGCCTGGGCGCGCATGTCGAGCAGGTCGGCGACGTCACCGCGCCGCTGCGGCCGCGGTTCGAGAAGTACTGGCTGGCCGGCCTCGGCGAGACCCTCTCGCGCATCGCCAAGGAGCGCTGGCCGGAACTCGATCCCGGCTTCCTCAAGCTGGCGGAGATCGGCCAGTCGGTGAGTCGCGCCGAGGCCTACGCCGGCGAGCTGGCGCGCATCGAGCTGGGCACCGAGATGGCGCTGTTCCACCAGACCTATGATCTGCTGCTGATGCCGACCATCCCGGCGCCGCCGGTCAACGCGTCGATGCCCTACCACGCCCAGGGCAACGACCGCTGGGCGCGGGCGACGCCGTTCACCGTGGCCTTCAACTACACCGGCCAGCCCTGCGCCACGATCCGGTGCGGCTTCACGTCGGACGGCATGCCGGCCGGGCTGCAGATCGTCGGCGCCAAGTACAGCGAGCGGCTGATCCTGCGCGCCGCGGCGGCCTACGAGGCGGTGTCGCAAGCCTCGCAGTGGCCGACGCCGGCACTGGCGGCGTCGCTGGCGAAAATGGCGGCGTAGTCTGCCACCCTGTCATGCCGCGCTGCGCCCGGGATGACAGATGGCGATGTCAGCCCGGCAGCTTGATCGGGATGCGGCCCTTCCACAGCGGCGCCGACGCGGTCTCGCCGAACTGGCGGAACATCAGGTTGAAGGCGATCGAGACGCGTTCCTGGCCCGAGGCGTTGACCGGCACCTGGTGCACCAGCCAGCCGGGAAACAGCACCATGCGGCCGTCCTTGGCCTCGACCAGCATGCTGTTGCCGTTGAGCAGGTTGAATTCCTCGGGCTGCGGCATCATCACCGAGGCCTGCGGTCGGGGATCGAGGAACTCGATGCGGTCGCCGCCCTGCGGGATCGACACGTAGTAGACGCCGCTGAGGAAATTGTTGGGGTGGGTGTGGCTGGAGTTCACGCCGCCCGGCGGATTGATGTTGGCCCAGCAGCCGGTGACGAACAGCTGGTACTTGTCCAGGCGCAGCGAGCGCAGAGCGCCGCGCGCCGCGGTCTCGACCAGGCCGATGAAGTCGGCGAACTGCGGCAGCTTGTGGATCACCGGATCGGTCTGCCAGTTGGTGCCCTTGGGCACCGGCGGCCGCGGCGTCGACAGGCGGGTGATCTCGACCATCAGGCGGTCGTTGAGCGCCCGCGCCGCGTCGGGCTTCAGGTCGACGATCCATAGCGGCGTCGGGAAGATCTGCCGCATCTCGCTGCGTTCGAGCATCGCGGCGTTCTCCTATTCCGCCTTCTTGGCCGACACGTTGCCCTTCCACATCGGCGCGCTCAGCGTCTCGGTGTAGTTGGGGATCATGAAGTTGAAGGCGATGCTGATGCGCTCCAGCTCGCTCTGGTTCGACACGACATGGTGCTGCAGCCACGACGGGAAGAGCACGATGCGGCCGTCCTGCACCTTGACCGACAGGCTGTTGGTGTTGCGCGGCGTGAACTGCGTCGGCCGCGGCATCAGCACATGCGCCTGCGCCCGCGGATCGGCGAACACGATCTCGGCGGCGTCAGGGCCGGCCTGGATGTAGTACGTGCCGCTCAGCAGGTTGTTGGGGTGGGTGTGGCGCGGATGGTGCGCGCCGGGCGGGGTGATGTTGGCCCAG
>JAHCJT010000178.1 GCA_026126245.1 Alphaproteobacteria bacterium | reverse complement strand
AGCGTCTCGGCGAGGCCCACCAGGATCTGCGGTTCGACTTCAAGACCGGCGCGATGCCGGCGCGACAGCGCCAGCGCCTCGGCGAACAGGGCGGTCGCCTGCGCGGGCTCGCCAGCGGCCTGCGCCGCCGCGCCCCGGCAGCGCAGGGCCAGCACGCGCAGATAGGGCGTCGGCGCCTCGCGCGCCGCGGCCTCGATCTCGGTGGCGCAGACCTGCGCCGCCTGCGGCCGGCCCTCGATGCCTGCCAGTTCGGCGGCCACTGCCAAGGTCATCGTGCGATGCAATGCGTCGACCGTCGGATCGCTCAGCACCTGATCGACTTGCGGCGGCACGTCGGGCAGGCGTCCGGCCAGCAGCAGCAGGCGCGCGCGCAATGCCGTCAGCCAGTGTCGCACGTTGTAGCCCAGGGTCTGCAGATCGCGTGCCGCGATCCGGTCGACGATGGCCAGCGCCTCGACGTTGGCATCGAGGCCTTGCGTCACATCGCCGGTCATGAGCAACGCATGGCTTCGGATGGCGCGCACCAGCGCCGTGAGGCTGGGATCGCCTGTTCCCTCCGCTTCGGCCATCGCCGCATCGGCATGGGTCAGATAGTCATCGGCCGAGCCGCGGGCGGCGAGGAACCGTCCATAGGCCAGCCTGATCAGCACCGCGGCGCGCGCATCGGCAAGGTGCCGTGCCAGGCCCAGCGCATCTTCGACCGCCGACACCACCTCGGCGCCTTCGAGGCCTTCGCGCCACGCCAGGTTGACGATCTGGCCGCAGGCCATCATGCGCATGTAGTCGGCTTGCGTGGAGCGCGGTCCACCGTCGAGCAGGCGGCGCACCGCGCGCCAGCTCTCCAGGGCATGGGCCGGCGCGCGCGGCGCCGCCCATAGGGCGGCCTTCACGTAGTTCGCGGCGGCCTGTGCCGTATCGCCGCTCTGCTCCCAGTGATAGGCGGTGAGCGCGGCCCGCGAGTCGTCGTGCGCGGAGTCCTTTGCCAAGGCGAAGGCACAGCGGCGATGCAGTTCGGCGCGACTGCGGCGCAGCATGGCGTTGTAGGTCACCTCCTGCACCAGCGGATGCTTGAAGGCGAGCGCGCCACCCAACGCGCTGCGCTCGTAGAGCATTTCGCCGTCAAGCAACCGACTGACGCTGGCCAGGGCTTCTTCATTGCCGATGTTCGCGATTTCGCGCACCAGCTCGATGCCGAAGTCGCGGCCGATGACAGCCGCGGCGCGCAAGAAGTTGCGATCGCTTTCCTGCAGACGATCAACGCGCGCCTCGACCGTGCCGCGCACCGAGTCGGGCAGCTCGGCAAGGCGGTCGCCGGCGCCGGCGAGCGCGCGGTCGGCCAGTTCGCGGACCAGCTCCTCCGCGAAGAACGGGTTGCCGCCTGCCTTGGCGGCGATGGCATCGCGGTGTTGCCGCAGGCCGGGATGGTCGGCGAGGCGCTCTTCGACCAGCTGGGCCAGCGCATCGCCGCCCAGCGGCCGCAGGACGAGGCGACGGCAGAATGGCCAGTCCAGCCAGGCGGCGCGGTAGCCGGGCCGGAAATTGCACAGCAGCAGTATGGCCGTCCGCGGCAAAGCCTCGGCCAGCGTTTCCAGGAACGGCTCGCTGGATGCGTCGAGCCAGTGCAGATCCTCGGCCACGATGACGGCATGCGTGCGGCCGGCGGCCACCACGAGGCGGCCGGCCAGCGCCATCAGACGCGCGCGACGGCCCGCGGCATCACCGGCCGGTTTGGCCGCGCCCTCTGCGTCTGCCTCCGGCCGGGGCAGGCCCAAGAAGTCGAGCAGCAGCCCCGTTTCGTTGGCGTCGGTTTCACCAAGATCGCGCAGTCGGGCCAATGTGCGTCCGGCGGCTTCCGGCGCCGGCGTGCCGGCGTCGATGCCAACCAGGGCGCGCAGGAGTGCCAGCGCGGTCTGATAGGGCGCGACGCGGCCCTCTGCCGTCGCCCGCGCCTCGATCACCGGCAGACCGCGGCGCCGGCAGGATTCTATGAACTCGAACGCCAGCCGGCTCTTGCCCAGGCCCGGTTCGCCTTCGATCGCGACGCAACAGCCATTGCCGTCTGCCGCCTGCGCCAGCGCCTCTTCGAGCACCGTCATCTCGGCGGCACGGCCGGTGAAGCTGGCAAGGGACTGGCCGCCGCGGAATTGCTCGCTGGCGACCAGGCTGCGGATGCGACGCGGCGTGTACAGCGCCAGCGGCTGCGACAGGCCCTTGACCTGATACGCGCCCAGGGGATCGAACGCGATCTGGTCGCGGGCGGCGAGGGCCGTCGCCTCGCTGACGGCGATGCCGTTCGCCGGCGCCGCGTTCTCAACCCGTGCGGCGATGTGGACGGTAAGCCCGATGGCGTCGAATTGCGGCGCCAGATCGGTCGCGACATGGCGGACGACCGCTTCGCCGGTGTGAACGCCAATGCGGACGGCGGGCCAGTTGGGGCCCAGTGCCTCCAAGGCCCTGTGCATGGCAAGCGCCGCGCAGCAGGCACGCACGGCGTGATCCTCGTGCGGCCTGGGCGCGCCGAAGATGGCCATCAGGCCGTCGCCCTGCACCTTGTTGACCGTCCCGTCATAGCGCGCCACGGCGTCGCGCATGGTCGCGAGCATCACCTCGACGCGCGCCGCGGCGTCTTCCGGATCGGACTCGGCCATCAGTTGGGTCGAGTCGACCAGATCGCTGAACAGGATGGACACCAGCTTGCGCATGCCCTCGCGGGCCGTGTGGCTGTCGATCGGCGACGCCGACGCAGGGGCGAGTTGCGCCGGTTCGGAGGACAGCGCCGCCAGCGCCAGGCCGCAGGCGGCACAGAAGCGCGCCGTTGGTGCGTTGTTGTGGCCACAGCTGGGGCAGTCGATAACCAGCACCGTCCCGCAGTTGATGCAGAACTTGGCATGAGCCTCGTTGTCGAAGCTGCAGGTCGGGCACTTCATGCTGGACGGCCAGTCTAGAGGCCGGCCCCCAGGGCCGCAACAAACGGCCCTGGTGACTTTCCGCTCGTCGTGGCCACGCGTGTCGTGGGCGCGATGGGCGCACCGTCGTGCGGCACCACAGGCCGCAACGCTCCGTCGACAATGACGGCGCCGCAGCGCCGCGGCGGGTGGCGAGTTGAAACCGATGCGCTGAGTGCCTGTCCGAACCTGCTAGCGGCGATGCGCGATGGAGCCGGGCGGTGCTAATGCCTTGCGTCGACGCCGAATGATGCTCACACTCGCGGCAAGAAGAACAATCGGGTGGAAAACGTCGACGGGGCTGCCTCCCAGGATTTGCGGTGGCCCGCTGCGCAAGCGGTTCCTTCCGGACCTGTCGGTCGGGAAGGGCGCGGGCGTGGCGTTGCGTCCGGTGTGCGCCGCCTGGCATTGAGTGCTGAACAACGTTGGGAGGAAATCGAGATGCCGGTTATCGCACGGGGGGCCGCAGCGAGCCTTGCCCTGGGATTGGGACTGTCGGCCGTCGTCAGCGCGCCGGTCACGGCGCGCGAGCTGATCTACGTCAGCAACATCCCGGCGAAGCATCCTACCCATGCCATCGGCCTCGACCCGTATTTCGAGGCGGTGACCAAGGCGACCGGCGGGTCGCTGACCTTCAAGAGCTATCCCGGCGGCACGGTGGCGGGTGGCAAGACCGCCGTGAACGCCATCAAGAACGGCACGGCCGACATGGCGCTGATCGCCGATGTCTACACGCCCAACGACCTGCCGGTCAGCACGTTGGTCAGCGATCTGGCGGTGCTCGGCCGCGATGCGCGGGTCATGACCGGCGCCGTCAACCAGACGCTGCTGATCGACTGTCCGCAGTGCAAGCAGGACTATGTGCGCCACAAGGTGCTGCCGCTGGCCAGCTACTCGCTGACGCCGTACCACTTCCTGTGCAGCAAGTCGGGCATTTCCAAGCCCGAGGACGTGGCGGGGCGCAAGATCCGCGGCACCGGTTCGATGGGCCAGCTGGTGGCGGCGTTGGGCGGCACGCCGGTCAACATCACCAGCGGCGAGATCTACGAGGCGATGCAGCGCGGCCAGATCGACTGCACTTTGGGTCCGATCCCGTGGCTGCGCAGCTACACGCTGTGGGACATGGCCAAGTTTGTCACCAATAGCGGCGCCGGCACCTATCACGGCACCAACTTCATCAACATCCGCACCGACACCTGGAAGAAGCTGTCGGCCAAGGAACGCAAGGCGATGACCGACGGCCTGGCGCACGCCACGCGCATGATCGCCGAGGCCTACGAGAACGACGACGAGGCCGTGGTCAAGGAAGGCAAGAACAAGGGCGTGCAGATGGTCGACGGCAGCGACGCGCTGGAGGCCGCGATCGCGGCGTTCCGCGAAAAGGACATCAAGCGCGTCATCGATACGGCGCGCTCGCGCAACGTGGAGAAGCCGGAGGCGATCGTCGAGCTGTTCAAGAAGAACGTCGAGCGCTGGACCAAGCTGGTTGGCGAGATCGGCACCGGCACCTGGAACAAGGCGCAGTGGGACAAGTACGAAGCCCTGCTGCAGTCCGAGATTTTCGGCAAGGTGAAGTATCCCTAGGCGCCAATAGCGTGACCCGCGCCCCGCCGCCGGTCCGGCAGGGCCACGGCGGCGCGCCACAACAGGGAGCCGGGGATGCTGTCATCGGTCGAGCGCATGCTGGGAGCGTTCGCGCAGGTTCTGCTGTGGGTCGGCGGCGTCGCCGTCACCCTGATGATGCTGCAGATCTCGGCCGACGTGCTGTGCAAGTACCTGCTGAACAAGCCGATCATCGCGACGCTGGAGATCGTCACCTGGTACTACATGGTGGCCACCGTCTTCCTGCCGGTGGTCTACATCCAGATCCACAAGAAGCACCTCATGGTGGAGCTGTTCACCATGAACTGGCCGCCGCGCCGCATGGCGGTGCTAGAAGGCATCGTCGGCGTCGTCGGCGCCGTCTATGTCGGCACGCTGACGGTGCTGACGGCGCTGCACGCCGTCGAGCAGACGGTGGCCGGCGAGATCCAGGACGCGACCTTCTTCGATCTGCCGGTATGGCCCAGCCGCTGGCTGCTGCCGATCGCGACCGGCGCGATGGCGCTGGTGTTCCTGACCCAGGCCTGGCGCGATCTGGTGTTTGGCATCACCGGCCGCGGCGCGCCGTCACTGCAGCCGAAGCGTTCCGGCGACATGCCCGTCGAGGAAGCATGAGGCTCGCTTTTCTCCTTGTCGCAAGTGGGGCCGGCTTGTGAGCAATCTTGCCGTCGCGATCGGCGCAATCGTCGTTCTGCTGGTCCTGATCGGCCTGCGCGTGCCCATCGGCCTCGCGCTGGGCGCGGTGTCGCTGATCGGACTGATGATGGTCCGCAGCACCGAAGCGGCGCTCGGCATCTTCGCCGACCTGCCGTTCGAGTTCGGCGCCAACTGGTCGCTGTCGGCGGTGCCGATGTTCCTGCTGATGGGGTCGATCGCCTATCACACCGGACTCACCGGCAGCTTGTTCAAGGCCGCCCGATTGTGGCTCAGCGGCTTGCCGGGCGGTCTGGCGGTCGCGACCAATTTCGCGTCGGCCGGCTTTGCGGCGGCCTCCGGGTCCAGCCTGGCGACGGCGGCGGCCATGGGTCGCCTGGCCATCCCCGAGATGCTCAGGATGCGCTACGACCCGGCGCTGGCGACCGGCGTGGTGGCGGCGGCCGGCACGCTAGGATCGCTGATTCCGCCCAGCATCCTGTTTGTGCTCTATGGCTGGTTCACGGAAACGTCGATCGGCGCGCTGCTGATTGCCGGTATTTTCCCGGGCCTGCTGACGGCGGCCATCTACTCGGCGATGATCATTGGCCGGTGTCTGGCCAACCCGGCGCTCGCGCCGCCGGTGCGCGAGGCCGTCACCTGGCGGGAACGGTTCCAGGTGCTGGGCGAAATCTGGCCAATCCCGCTGCTGGTGCTCGGCGTCATCGGCGGCATCTACTCCGGACTGGCCACCGCGACCGAGGCGGCCGCGGTCGGCGCCCTGGTCGCCATGCTGATCGCCCTGGGCCGCGGCCGGCTGACGTTCCGCATCTTCCGCGACTGCGTGGTCGAGGCGCTGGAAAGCACGGCCAGCATCTTCTTCGTCGCCATCGGCGCGCTGCTGCTGACCCGCCTGCTGGCGCTCGCCGGGTTGCCGACGGTGATGGCGCAGTCTGTCACCGCGATTGGCCTCGACCCGCTGCACCTGATCATCGGCGTGTCGATCGTCTATCTGATCCTGGGCTGCTTTCTCGATCCGCTCGGCCTGATGCTGCTGACCCTGCCGGTGTTCCTGCCGATGTTCGAGGCCGCCCATCTCGACCTGATCTGGGCCGGGGTCATCGTCGTCAAGTACATCGAAATCGGCCTGCTGACGCCGCCGGTCGGCCTCAACGCCTATGTCGTCAAGGGCGTGGTCGGCGACGCCGTGCCGCTGACGACCATTTTCCGTGGTCTGGGCTGGTTCCTGGCGGCCGAGGCCGTGATCATGGTGCTGCTCATCGCGTTCCCCGAGATCTCCACCTACCTGCCATCGCAGATGAGCCCGTGACGGCCGTGCGTCGGCACGCAATGCCGCAGGCACGTCGCGCCGGCACCGTCACCTTGGGATTCGCCTCTGCGGCCCGGCTCGTCCTATGATGGCGGTCAAGAACAAGACGCCTGGGAGGCGACGCATGCAGGACGACTGGCCGCGACGGCGCCGGCGGCGGCGCCATGTATAGCTATATCGCCCGGCGACTGGCCTTCGGCGGGCTGACCGTCTTCGGCGTGTCGATCATCGTCTTCGTCGTGATGCGCATCCTGCCCGGCGACCCGCTGGTGGCGATCTTCGGCCCCGAGGGCATGAGCAAGCTGACCGAGGCGCAGCGCGCGCACTACATGGCCGAGCTGGGCCTGAGCGATCCGCTGTGGGTGCAGTATCTCGGCTGGGCCAAGAGCATCCTGGCCGGCGATTTCGGCCGTTCCTTCTTCCGCTCCGAAAGCGTCGCCGAGATGATCGTCCGACGCGGCTCGCTCACCGCCGAGATCGCGATTCTCTCGGTCATCCTGTCGTGGATCGTCGGCATCCCGGTCGCCATCGTCAGCGCGCTGAAGCCCAACACCGCCGCCGACGGCGTGGTGCGCTTCTTCAGCATCCTGTTCCTCGCCGTGCCCGGCTTCTGGGTCGGCATGCTGATCGTGCTCGGGCTGCTGTTCTGGTTCGGCTACCGCGCGCCAATGGCCGGCGCCTCGCTGTTCGCCGATCCGTTCGACAACCTACAGCTGGTGGTCGGCCCGGCCCTTGTGCTGGGCCTGGGCCAGGCCGCCTATATCGCGCGCATGGGCCGCTCCGCCCTGCTCGAGGTGATCCGCGAGGACTACGTGCGCACGGCGCGCGCCAAGGGCCTGAACAGCCGTCTGGTGATCGCCCTGCACGCGCTGCCCAACGCGCTGCTGCCCGTCATCACACTGTCGGGCGTGCTGCTGGGACTTGTGCTGGCCGGCTCGATCCCGGTGGAGCGCGCCTTCGGCACGCCGGGCCTGGGCAATTCGATGGCCCAGGCGGTCAGCGAGCGCGACGTCTTCGTCATGCAGAACCTGGTGTTCCTCTATGCCGTGGTCTTCGTCCTGATCAACATTGCGGTCGATGTGACCATCGCCCTGCTCGATCCGAGGATCCGCTACCGATGACCGTCACCTCCGCCGATTCCGATACCGCAACCGCCAGCGCCCCGCGCCGGCTCTCGGTCCTGCGCGGCGTCATGACGCTCGCCCGCCGTTCGCCGATCTCCGCCTTCTGGGGCATCGTCGCGGCGCTTATCGTGCTGATGTCGATCAGCGCCGATGTCGTGGCTCCCTACCCGCCGCTGAAGTCGGATTTCCGCGCCATGCAGAAGCCGCCCAGCGAGACGCACTGGTTCGGCACCGACCAGATCGGCCGCGACACGCTCTCGCGCGTGATCCACGGCAGCCAGACCTCGCTCACCGTGGCGATCGGCGCCGTGCTGTTCGGCACCACGCTGGGCGCGCTGTGGGGCCTGGCCTGCGGCTATTTCGGCGGCCGCTTCGACATGATCAGCCAGCGGATCATCGAATTCCTGCAGTCCTTCCCCGACCTCATATTGGCCATGGCCATCGCCATGGCCCTGGGCGGCGGGCTGGGCACGGTGATCGTCGCCATCGCCATCACGCGCATTCCCTTCGGCGGGCGGGTGATCCGCTCGGTCGTGCTGTCACTGAAGGAAATGCAGTACGTCGAGGCGGCGCGCGGCCTGGGCGCCTCGCATGTCCGCCTCATGTTCCGCCATATCCTGCCGCAGTGCGTGGCGCCCTACCTGATCCTGGCCACGACGCATCTTGGCGTCGCCATCGTCATCGAAGCCTCGCTCGGCTTCCTCGGTGTCGGCATCCCGCCGCCGAACCCGACCTGGGGCAACATGCTGGCCGACGCGCTCAACGCCGGGCTGGTGCCGCCGTGGTGGCTGGTCTTCTTCCCCGGCGCGGCGATCACGCTGACCGTGCTCGCCTTCAACCTGCTCGGCGACGGCATCCGCGACCTGCTCGATCCCAAGCTGCGCGGGTCGGTGTAGCGCTTCCCTAGGCGGTGCCGTTGCCCAGCGGCACCTTCACGCCATCGTCGTGCAGATGACACGAGGCGACGTGGCCGGGGACGATCTCGCGCAGGGCGGGCACGTCGACCTTGCAGCGCGGCATCGCGTAGGGACAGCGGGTGTGAAAGTGGCAGCCCGCTGGCGGGTTGATCGGGCTGGGCACGTCGCCCGTGAGGATCACGCGCTTGCGGCCGCGGGCGCTGGCCTTGGGGATCGGGACGGCCGAGAGCAGCGCCTCCGTGTAGGGATGCAGCGGCATCTCGAACAGGCTCTGCTTGTCGGTCATCTCGACGATGCGGCCGAGATACATCACGGCGACGCGGTGGCTGATGTGCTCGACCACCGCCAGGTCGTGCGCCACGAAGAGATAGGACAGCTTCAGCTCGTCCTGCAGGTCCATCAGCAAATTGATGATCTGCGCCTGGATCGAGACATCGAGCGCCGAAACCGGCTCGTCGCCGACAATGAGGTCGGGACCGACCGCGAGCGCGCGGGCGATGCCGATGCGCTGGCGCTGGCCGCCGGAGAATTCATGCGGGTAGTTGCCCGCCGCCTCGGGCCGCAGGCCGACGCGCTCGAACAGGGCCGCGACCTTCTCCTGGCGCTCCTGCGGCGTGCCGAGCTCGTGGATGGTCATCGGCTCGCCGACGATCTCGCCCGCCGACATGCGCGGATTGAGCGAGGCGTACGGGTCCTGATAGATCATCTGCATGCGCCGCCGGTAGGGCAACAAATTGGCGCGATCGAGATGTGTGATGTCCGCGCCATCGATGCGAATGGAGCCGTCGGTCGGCTCGAGCAGGCGCAGCAGCGTACGGCCGACTGTCGACTTGCCGCAGCCGCTCTCGCCGACGAGACCCAGGGTCTCGCCCTTCCTGATTTCGAAGGAGACGCCGTCGACGGCGTAGACATGGCCGGAGACGCGCGAGAACACGCCCTTGTGGATCGGGAAGTGCTTCTTGAGGTCCCTGACCTCGAGCAGGGCTTCGTTCATGCGGCCCCCGTCAGCAGCTTGTCGGCGTGCCAGCAGGCGATGAAGTGGCTCGGCCGGTGCTCCTCGAGCGGCGGCACGGCACGGGTGCAGTGCTCGGTAGCGAAGGCACAGCGCGGCGCGAAGCTGCAGCCCGGCGGCAGACGAAATAGCGAGGGCACCATGCCCTTGATCTCGTTCAGCCTGGGACGCGTCTCGTTGCGGCTGGCCGAAAGGTCGAGCTGCGGGATCGAGCCCAGCAATCCCCTGGTGTAAGGGTGGCCGGGATTGTCGAACAGCTCGGCGGCGCTCGCCTCTTCGACCTTGCGCCCGGCA
>JAHCJT010000177.1 GCA_026126245.1 Alphaproteobacteria bacterium | reverse complement strand
TCGGCGAGGTCGGCAACAGCCTCCATCTGGGCGGCACTGGCATCGCCCGGCGGCGCGCCCTCGGGCTTCAGCGACAGGTTGACGATGGCGTAGCCGGGCTGGCGATGCGGCGCCACGTTGTTGCGCAGCCACAGCGCGAAGCCACGGTCCTCGAAGCGCAGCCGCTCGGTCTCGTTGGCGATGGTCGGTTGCGGCAGGTACGCTGGCGCAGCGAAGTGCCGCGCGATGCCCTCGATGACGTCGGGCGGCAAATCGAGCGCGCCGCTTTGGAGCTGTCCCCATTCCGCCTCGACCTGGCGGCGCATCTCCTCGACGCCGACCTCGTGCACCAGGATCTTGATGCGCGCCTTGTAGAGATTGTCGCGCCGGCCGTAGCGGTTGTAGACCCGCATGATCGCTTCGAGATACGACAGCAGGTGCTGCTTGGGCAGGAATGCGCGCAGGGTCTTGCCGATCATCGGCGTCCGGCCCAGCCCGCCGCCGACGATCACCTCAAAGCCCATTTCGCCATTGGCGTCGCGCAGCATACGCAGGCCGATGTCGTGCACGCGTACCGCGGCGCGGTCGTTGGGCGAGCCGGTGACGGCGATCTTGAACTTGCGCGGCAGGAAGCTGAATTCGGGATGCACCGTCGACCACTGGCGGATGATCTCGCACCAGATGCGCGGGTCTTCGATCTCGTCGATCGCCACGCCGGCCCAGTGATCGGCCGTCACATTGCGGATGCAGTTGCCGCTGGTCTGGATGGCGTGCATCTCGACCTTGGCCAGGTCGGCCAGCGCGTCGGGCGCATCCTCGAGTCTGATCCAGTTGAACTGCAGGTTCTGCCGCGTGGTGAAGTGGCCGTAGCCGCGGTCGTAGCGCCGCGCGATGCGGGCCAGCATGCGCAGCTGCGTCGATGACAGCGTGCCGTAGGGAATCGCGACCCGCAGCATGTAGGCGTGCAGTTGCAGGTAGAGCCCGTTCTGCAGGCGTAGCGGCTTGAATTCTTCCTCGCTCAGCTCGCCGGCCAGACGGCGTTTCACCTGGTCGCGGAATTGTGCCACCCGCTCGGCGATGAAGGCGTGGTCATAGTCGTCGTAGCGGTACATGGCGGCCTCAGAGATAGCGTGTGGCGTCGGCCGAGATCGCCTCGAAGGTCAGCCCCTGGGCGCGGATGCGCTCGCGCAGACTAACGGGGACGATGGCTGTCCCGTCCTCGACAACGGCCGTGAGATACGGATCGACGACGCGGGCCTCGGCGGCGGCCACGGCGCCGATCGAAAGCAACCGGGTGCCGGCCGCGGTGTCGCGTGCCACCGCCGCCGAGGCAATGTCCGATGCCCATTCGCCGGTTGCGGTCAGGAACACCGCCACACCGTCGCGCAAGCGATTGGCGGTCACGATCTGCAGGTTACCGGTCAGATTCTTCGCCATCAGGATGCCTCCGCAAGCGCTGGGATGACGGCGGCGTCGGCCAAGGCCGCTACGTTGCCGATGATCATCAGGGCCGGGCCGCCGCCGGCGTGACGTTTCGCCAGACCGTCCAGCTCGCCCAGCGTGCCGATGCTGACCCGCTGATCGGGGCGGGCGCCGTTTTCGATGATGGCAACCGGGACGGACCGGGCGAGGCCGGCGCCGAGCAGCCGGTCGCGCACGACCGGCGCGGCGCTCAGCCCCATGTAGACGACGATGGTCTGACCGCCCTTGGCCAGCGCCTGCCAGTCGGCTGCCGGCTCGCCGTTCTTGAGGTGGCCGGTGACGAACGTGACGGCCGAGGCGTGGTCTCGGTGGGTCAGCGGAATCCCTGCCGACGCGCCACACGCCAACGCGGCGGTGATACCCGGCACGACCATGGCATCGATGCTGTGCCGGCGCAGGTAGTCGAGTTCTTCGCCGCCGCGGCCGAAGACGAAGGGGTCGCCACCCTTCAGGCGCACGACCCGCTTTCCGGCGCCGGCCAGAGTCGCCATCAGGGCGTTGATCTCGTCCTGGCTTCTGGAGTGATTGGCCTTCTGCTTGCCGACATAGATCTGCTCGGCATCTCGCCGGGCAAAGGCGAGCACGTCGCGGCCGGCAAGCTCGTCGTAAAGCACGACGTCGGCCTGCTGCAGGACGTGCAGAGCGCGCAAGGTCAACAGGTCCGGATCGCCAGGGCCGGCACCGACGATCGCGACGGCACCACGCGGCGGTGCAGAGGCAGCCGGCCGGTTGAGGGCACGCAGCATCGCGGCGCGCGCGGTGCGCTCGCGTCCGGCCAACACCAGCTGGCCGATCGGGCCGTCGAGCACGCGCTCCCAGAAGCGACGACGCGCCGTGGTGTCGCCGATCAGGGTGCGCGCGCTGTCGCGGAAGCCGGCCGCGAACGCGGCCAGGTCGGCCAGGCGTGCCGGCAGCACACTCTCGATCCGCGCGCGCACCAGGCGGGCCAGCACCGGCGATGTGCCGCCAGTGGAAATGCCGACGACGACGTCGCCGCGATCGACAACGGCCGGCATGATGAAGTCGCTGATGTCGGGCCGGTCGGTGACGTTGACCGGCACCCGTGCACCGCGGGCCACGGCGGCGAGATCGGCATCGCGGGCGCGATCGCCTGTGGCGACGAACAGCATCGTTGCGTGCGCGATGTCGCCGGCGCCAGGCCAGCCCGCGCGCCAGTCGATGCCGCCGCGGCGGCGCAAATCGTCAAAGGCGGCATCGAATGATGGCGCGCTGGCTGTCACGCTGGCGCCAGCGTCCAGCAGGATGCAGATACGCTGGGCGGCCTGCGCGGTGCCGCCAGCGACCAGCACGGACTTGCCGTTGAGCGCGAAGAATGCCGGGAGGTGTCGCATTGCTGTCGCCTCGTCAGCCCGTGACCGCCCGTACGGCGACATAAAAGGCGATCCAGCCTGCGAGCCGGGCAACATGGAGTGCCACGGCGGGCCAGCGCACACCCGATATCGCGTGGTCGGGTCGCGGGTCATCCGGGCGCCGCGCGACCCTCGGCGCGGCCGCGCACAGGGTGCTGATGTCGTGATCTGTGGTGCTCACAGCCGTCCCGTCTGCAATGCGGCCCGAAGCAAAATTACGCGGCTCGTAGATGTTAATCCAATGAAAAAGATCATAAAAAAATGTAAAAAATACTAATCCACTATCGTGTTATGTGTTTAAAAATTCCTGAGGCAGCAATTGCCCTCAGGCATCCTATGGAAATGGCTTCCGTGCCGTGGCCCCTCCGCTGAGGCCAGTCAGGCCCTTGGGCCGGGAATGTGATTTGCTGGCCGGCGCGGTTGCTGGGAAGGAAGCCTGTCGGCCGACGAGGGAGATCCTATGAGCGAGCCAGCGCGCGGTCCGAACACCTTGCACGCCGATCAGGTCGCATTCTGGTCGGGCGAAGGTGGCCAGATGTGGCTGCGCTCCGAGGCGCGCATCGAACCGACGGCCGCGGCCTTGGGGATGCATGCCCTTGCCGCGGCGGCGCCACGACCGGGGGAAGGCGTCCTCGACGTCGGTTGCGGCCTGGGCGGCACGACACGCGCGCTGGCGCGTGCCGTGGCGCCAACCGGTCACGTGCTGGGGCTGGATCTGTCGGCGGTGATGATGGAAGAAGCCGCCCGACGGGCGGCGGCTGAGGGACTGAGCAATGTTCGCTTTGCGGCCGGCGATGCAGCCACCTACGACATCGCACCGGCATCGATCGATCTGCTCTTTTCGCGGTTCGGCGTCATGTTCTTCGGCGATCCGCCAGCGGCTTTTGCCCATCTGAGGCGCGCACTCAAGCCTGGCGGTCGCGTGACGTTCCTGTGCTGGCGATCGTTCAAGGAAAATGCCTGGGCGTTGGTGCCGTTCATGGCCGCCGCGCCATTCCTGCCGCCGCTGCCGCGACCGGGACCGAACGAACCGGGGCCGTTCGCCTTCGGCGACGCGGCGCGCGTGCGCGACATCCTCACGACCGCCGGCTTTGCCGACATTGCAATCGACGCGCTCGACCAGGCCGTGAGTCTATCGAGCGGCAGTCTCGAAGAGGCGGTGAGCCAGGCGACGGAGATCGGGCCGTTGTCGCGCGCCATGCGCGACGCGTCGGCCGACGCCCGGGCCCGGGCGATCGACGCGGTCCGCGCCGCGCTCAAGGATCACATGACGCCGGACGGCGTGCGCCTGGCGGCGGCCTGCTGGGTGGTGCGCGCGGGCAATCCGCGATGAGCAGGACCGTGGCCGCAGCCGCCTATTCCTGCCAGGGGAAGCGTGGCGCAAACAGATCGACGCTGTAGTGCGCCAGGCGGAACGATTCTGTGGCGTTGACCAGGGCGGCGCGAATGCCCGGTTCCAACGCCGAGTGGCCGGCATCGGGCACGATCACGCAATTGGCTTCCGGCCAGGCGCTGCGCAACTCGTCGGTCGTCACCGGCGGGCAGACGATGTCGTAGCGGCCCTGAACGATGGTGCAGGGCAGATGACGGATGCGATCCAGCTCGCGCCATGGCCAGCCTTCCGGCAGGAAGACTCGGTTGACGAAGTAGTGTGCCTCGATGCGCGACAGGGCCAGCGCGAAGCCGCCGCCCTCGGCGTCCAGCGGGCCCTTGTTACCGGGATACAACGTCGAACAGGCCGCCTCGTAGCGGCTCCAGGCGCGCGCCGCCGGCTGGTGGCGTGCCGGGTCGGGATCGATCAGGCGCCTGTAGTAACTGCTGAGCACGTCGGTCCGTTCACCCGGCGGCAAGTGGCCGACGAAGTCGCGCCACGCCTCTGGAAACACGATCTTCATGCCCTGCAGGAACCACTGAACCTCCTCGTCGCGGCCCAGGAAGATGCCACGCAGGATGAAGCCGAGGCAGTGCTGCGGATAGCGCTGGCCGTAGGCCAGCGCCAGCGTCGAGCCCCACGAGCCGCCGAACACCAGCCACTGGCGCACGACGAGGTGCCGCCGCAGGCGCTCGAGGTCCTCGATCAGATGTGCCGTCGTGTTGTCGGTGATCTCGCCCAGCGGCAGCGATCGACCGGCGCCGCGCTGGTCGAAGATGATGATCCGATAGAAGGACGGATCGAAGAACCGTCGGTGCACCGGTGCCGATCCGGCACCCGGGCCGCCGTGCAGGAACACCACCGGCACGCCCTCGGGGTTGCCGCTCTGCTCCCAATACAGGGTGTGCCGGTTATCGACTGCCAGCATGCCGCTGGCATAGGGAACGACATCCGGGAACAGCTCCGACCGCAGCGGATTCTCAGACCTCGGCATGCGTTCGGTGATCTCCTGGTCAATATTCGGGCGGCCTCGCCGTCCATGGCATCGGCCGACCTGAAAAATCGCCGACAATCTTATGCCAACCCCGGTGCTGGTCAAATGCTCCGGTGCGGATCGCGGCCGCGACGCCGGCGCCGCCGTGGCGACGGCCCGCGGTGGCCTGGCATTTGCGGCCGGACGCCGTTGGTGGCATTGGGGAAGCCTTGATGGAGATGTGACGTTCGTGACCCGAGTGCGCAACTTCGCGCCGCGCCGCAGCGGCGCAGACCACGTTGGCGGTGATCGGCTCATGCGCGTGCCGACCCGCGACGAACGCTGGCCGCGCCGCGCGCTCGTGCTGCTGCTGGCGGCGTTCGGGTTCGCGCTCGCAACCGGCTGTACGCCGCAGGGCGATCCGCCGGCGACCGCGGCAAGCCAGGTCACGACGCGCGCCGAACGTCCGGCGGCCGCCGACGCAGCCCGTACGGCCGCGCTGCGGCGCTATGGCGGCGCCTATACCGAGGGGCCGCTGGCGGGATATGTCGAGCAGGTCGGGCGTCGCCTCGTGACGGCCAACGGCCTGGAGGCCGGCGCCTGGCGCTTCACGGTACTGAGCTCGCCGACTGTCAATGCGTTCGCCACCGACTACGGCGACGTTTTTGTGACGCGCGGGTTGCTGGCGGTGCTGCAGGACGAGGCCGAGCTGGCAGCGGCCATGGGCCATGAAATCGGCCATGTGCTGGCGCGTCACGCGGCCCTGCGCCGTGCCCAGGAGGCACGCGTCTACCAGACCGCAATCCAGGTGGCGCGCAGCACGCGCGATCCGCAGCTGGCGCTGGCGTTCGCCCAGCTGGAGCTTGCCCAGGCGCGGGCCTATTCGCGCGATCAGGAATTCGAGGCCGATCGCATCGCCACCCGGCTGGTGACCAAGGCCGGCTACGACTCCGCGGCCGCAGTGCGCTCACTGCAGCGATTGCAGGACTACAATATCCTGCAGGCCCGCATCCTCGGCCTGCCGCTGGATGCCTTTGAACGCCAAACCGTGTTCGCTACGCACCCGCGCACCGCCGACCGGGTGGAAATGGCGCGGCGCGAAGCCGGCGGCAGCAATGGCGGCCGCCGCGAGGAGGACGCCTATCTCTCGGCCATTGACGGCATGCTGTACGGCGATACGCCGCAGGAGGGATACGCTCGCGGCCGTCGCTTCCTGCATCCGCAGTTGGGCTTCGCCTTCGAGGCACCGGCCGGATACACGCTGTACAACAATCCGCAGTCGGTGCAGGCGCACGGGCCGGACAACGCCTTCATGGTGTTTGCCTGCACGTCGCGGCCGCCCGAGGACGGCATGGTTGATGCGATGCGCCGTCTGTTTCCCTCGATGCCGCTGACCGACGCGCGGACCCTGACGATCAACGGTCTTGATGCCGCCACCGGCGTCACGGCGCGGTCGGCGACCAGCGGCGACGTCGACGGCCGCGTCGTGGCGATCCATTTCCCGCCTGGCATGTGCACTTTCCTGCTGGTATCGCGCACCCTGGGGCCCGCGGCGCGCGCCCAGGAACTGTTCCAGGCGGCCCAGACGTTCCGTCGGCTGAGCACAGCGGAGGCGGCCAACACGCGGCCGTTGCGCCTCGTCGTCGAGCCGGTGAAGCCGGGCGACACGATCGACCGGCTGGCAGGCCGCGCCCCGGCCGAGGAACCCCACCGCGTCGAACGGTTTCTGTTGCTCAACGGCCTGCAGCCGGGTGACCGGCTGCTTCCGGGCCAGCGGGTCAAGGTGGTGGTCAGCCAGTGACGACGATGCGGGTCGTCGCAGATGCACTGGATCCGTCGCGCGGCAAGCTTCGCGTCGAGGGCGCCGGCAGCTTTCCTTGCGCGCTGGGACGCGGCGGCGTGCGGCGCGACAAGCGCGAGGGCGACGGCGCCACGCCGGCAGGTATCTGGCCGCTGCGTTGCGTCTGGTACAGGGCCGACCGACTCGGACATGCGCCGCCGACCGCGCTGCCGGTTCGCGCCGTGCGCGCGAGTGACGGCTGGTGCGACGATCCGGCGTCACCGGCCTACAACCGGCACGTCACGCTGCCGCACCCGGCGCGGCACGAACGGCTGTGGCGCGATGACGCGGTCTACGACGTCGTGGTCGAACTGGGCTACAACGACGACCCGCCGGTCCCGGCGCGCGGCAGCGCCATCTTCTTGCACGTCGCTCGGCCGGGCTATCCGCCGACCGAAGGCTGCGTTGCGCTGGCACTGGCCGACCTGCTGACCTTGCTGCACGCCTGCAGCGGCGCCGATGTGCTGGAGGTGGCGCTTTCGGACGACGACGGCGCGGCAAGGTCGGCCTGATCGCCGCCTCGCCGCCGCCGGCCGGTGCCGATATACTGGATGGGCAACGACAACAAGGACCGGGCTTCCCCTCATGACCGCTTCCCACGACGTGCTCGGTATCGGCAATGCCATCGTCGATGTCCTGGCGCGCACCGACGACGAGTTTCTGAAGCTGAACCGGCTGGCCAAGGGCGCCATGTCGCTGATCGACGCCGAGCGCGCCGAGGCGCTGTATCAGGCGATGAACGGCAGCGTCGAGTGCTCCGGCGGGTCGTGCGCCAACACCATGGCCGGCATTGCCTCGCTGGGCGGCAACGCCGCCTATGTCGGCAAGGTACGTGACGACGGTCTGGGCTGGACGTTTCGCCACGACATCCGCGCGGCGGGCGTTGCCTTCGAAACGCCGGCCGCCACCTCGGGGCCGCCGACCGCGCGCTGCCTGATCTTCGTCACGCCCGATGCGCAACGCACCATGAACACCTATCTCGGCGCCTGCGTCACGCTCGGCCCGGACGATATCGACGTCAAGGCGGTGGCCGCCGCCAAGGTTACCTACATCGAAGGCTATCTGTGGGACCCACCCGAGGCCAAGGCCGCGGTGCGCAAGGCGATCGACGCCGCCCATGCCGCCGGCCGGCTGGTGTCCATGACCCTGAGCGATGCCTTCTGTGTCGATCGCTGGCGCGCGGAGTTCCTCGACCTGGTTCGCACCAAGATCGATATTCTGTTTGCCAACGAGGCCGAACTGATGTCGCTCTACCAGACCAAGTCGTTCGATGCGGCATTGCAGGCGATGCGGCGCGACGGAAAGGTCGCGGCCCTGACGCGTAGCGCCAAGGGATCGGTCGTTGTGCGCGGCGAAGAGGTTCATGTCGTCGACGCCGCGCCGGTATCGCGGGTCGTCGATACCACGGGCGCCGGGGATCTCTACGCCGCCGGCTTTCTCTACGGCTGGACGCGCGGGCTGCCGCTGGCGGAATGCGCCCGTATTGGCGGCGTCGCGGCGGGCGAGGTGATTTCGCATTTTGGCGCCCGTCCGGAGCAGCCTCTCAAGACGCTGGTCTAGGATCGCCGCGGTGGACGACACCGCCGGTTCTGGAGGCAAACGCGGCTGGAAAGAGGCGGTGTTGGCCTACCGGCACGGCAGTGTGCGCGCCGCGCTGTTCCTCGGCTTCTCCAGCGGGCTGCCGCTGCTGCTGGTCTTCGGCACGCTCTCGGCGCGGCTGCGCGAGTCGGGCGTCGACCGCACGACGATCGGCTTTATCAGCTGGGTGGCGATGACCTATGCGTGGAAATTCGCCTGGGCACCGCTGGTCGATCGTCTCGCGCTGCCGCTGCTGACCGCGCGGCTGGGGCGACGCCGCGGCTGGATGCTCCTGGCGCAGTCGACCATTGTCGTGGGACTGCTGCTGATGGCCGGCTTCGATCCCGGCACCGACCTGAGACCTCTGGTCATTGCCGCCGTAGTGGTCGCCTTTGCCTCGGCGACACAGGACATTGCCGTCGACGCCTGGCGCATCGAGGCGACCGGCCCCGAGCTGCAGGGCCCGACTGCCGGCGCCTACCAGCTCGGCTATCGCATTGCCGTACTCGCAGCCGGCGCCGGTGCGCTCTATCTCGCCGAGCTGCACGGCTGGCGCACCGCCTATCTTGCGATGGCGGCGCTCGGCCTGATCGGGGTCACGGCGACGCTGGTGATCGACGAACCGCCAGCGGCACAACCGTCCGATGAGGCGCCCCGGATCAAGGCCAATGCCCCGGCCTGGTCGCCGGTCGTCGACTGGTTTGCCAGGGCGGTCATCGGACCCTTCGCCGACTATTTCCGCCGCATGGGCTGGCTGGGCGTGGCGATTCTCGCCTTCATCGGCCTGTTCCGCATCAGCGACATCACGCTGGGCGTGATGGCCAACCCGTTCTACATCGACATGGGGTTCACCAAGGCCGATATCGCCGCCGTCAGCAAGCTGTATGGCTTCTGGATGTCGATCGGTGGCGCCCTGGCCGGCGGCGCCATTGTCGTGCGCTACGGCATCCGGGCGCCGCTGATCTGGATGGCGCTGCTGCTGCCGCTGACCAACCTGCTGTTCGCGCTGCTGGCGGCGCGCGGGCGCCCCGATCTGTGGCTGCTGGCGGCCACCATATCGGCCGACAATTTCGTCACCGGCATCTCCGGGTCGGTGTTCATCGCCTACCTGTCGAGCCTGACCAATACCGCCTACACCGCGACCCAGTACGCCCTGTTCAGCTCGCTGATGCTGCTGCCCGGCAAGTTCCTCGGCGGCTGGTCGGGCGCCATCGTCGACTGGGCACAGGCGCAGGGGCGGTCGGTGCCGCTGCTCGATCTTCTGTTGACATGGATTGCGGCGG
>JAHCJT010000176.1 GCA_026126245.1 Alphaproteobacteria bacterium | reverse complement strand
ACAACTGGCCGGCGCGGCGGTTCTCTGGCCGCGGCACCGCAGGATCCTTCGCTTCGCTCAGGATGACTTAAGGCGCAAGCCCGCCTGCGCCGACTCTACCCGGGCGCCGGCGCCGCGGCGATTCGTCAGGCCTGACGCCGGACGCTGTCGATCACCCGGTCGAGGATCTTGTCGAGGATCGACATCGACGTCGCGAAATTGAAGCGCACGTACTGGGCACATGCCGGGTCGAAGGTCTCGCCGGCGCTGAAGCCGATCTTCGCCTCGTTGTGGAAGAAGTCGAACGCCGAAGTCTTCAAGCCAAGTCCCGTGCAGTCGAGCCAGGCGAGGAACGTGCCGTCCGGCGCAAGGCAGCGGATCTCCGGCACTTCGGCGCGCAGCGTGCTCACCATGCGATCGCGCGCCCGCAACAGATGCGCCATCACCGTGTCGAGCCACGGCTGTCCCTGCGTCCAGGCCGCCACCGTGGCATCGACGCCGATGACGTTGGGATCGCCCATCAGCCGCGCCGGGATGCGCTTCAGGAATCGCTCGCGCAGCTGTGCTGTGCCGAAGTGCAGCACGGCGCAGCGCAGACCCGGGATGTTGAAGCTCTTGGTCGGCGACGTGATGGTGATCGTGCGTTCGGCCGTCTCGGGTCCCAGCGAGGCGAACGGGATGTGCCGATGACCGGGATAGGTGATGTCTTGGTGGATCTCGTCGGAGATCACGATCATGTCGCGCTCGATCGCGAAGCGCGCCATCGCCATCAACTCGTCGCGCGTGAAGACTCGCCCGGTCGGGTTCTGCGGATTGCACAACACGAAGATGCGGGTGCGCGCGTCGACGGCGCCGGCGATCTCGGCCGTGTCGCAGACGTGGCGCGTGCCGTTATTACGCATCTGCAGCGGGATCAGCCGCCGCCCGGTGGTCTGGATCACGTCGCGGAACGGCGGATAGTTCGGCACCTGCAGCACGACGCCGTCGCCCGGCTCGGAAAAAGCCAGCACCGGCGCGTAGGTCCCCTGCACCAGATCGGCCAGCGGCAGCACGAGGGCCTGGTCGACCTCCCAGGCGAAGCGGTCCTTCATGCGCTGCACGAACGCCTTGGCGACGGCGACACCGGCGCGATCGCCGTCGCGCATCGGATAGCCGTAGTCGCGCGCGTCGACGATGCGGCGCACGGCCTGCTGGATCGGCTCGGCGACCGAGAAATCCATCTCAGCCACCCAGGCGGGCAGTACGTCGGGGCCGTATTTGCTCCACTTCGAATTGCGCAGGGTGCGCAGCACGGATTCCGGCACATCGAAAGCGTTCGCCGGCGCGCTCTTGCGGTCGGATCGGGTTTCTGCGACGGCCACCGCGGGGGTCCTCTTCAGGTTCGGGAGCGGCCATGCCCGCCAGGGGCGGCCAGTTGGAGACGCATGTTGTCGGGGATGACGCGGCCGACTGCAACAGCCATCCGACATCAAGTTTCCAGCCATGCGTGGCGCGCGCTTCAGGCCGCGCCCCGTTGCCGGGCCAAGAAAATGGTGACGAGGCAGGTGCCGTCGAACGCAGCATGCCTGCCTTCGCGGCAGGCACGCCGCCGCGATCGCTGTTGCTTTCCCTACATCGCGGGGCGATCGGATACCTGAGTACCCGGATGTCTCCGCCGAACTTCCGTCGTCCCGACCAAGGCCCGAAGGGCCGCGTGGAGGGACCTCATTTCGACAAAGACGGCCTTTGTTGCGGAGAGAAGGTCCCTCGACTGCGCCGCCCTTCGGGCGGCTTCGCTCGGGACGACGGCATTTTCCGCTCCAAGCGGAGACATCCGGATAGTCAGGATCGCATATGGCGTTGACGTACCTTCCCCCTCCGGGGGAAGGCGAAGTCAACCGTCCTCGCGACAGGCGATCGCCCTGCCCTACATGGCCGTCCAGCCGCCGTCGACCACCAGCTCGGCGCCGGTGACGTAGGACGCCTCGTCAGAGGCCAGGAACAGGATGGCGTAGGCCACCTCGTCGACCTCGCCGGCACGGCCCAGGGCAACGCCCTTCAGGGTCTTGGCGCGGTTAGCGGGGTCGGCCGTGCGGCCGGAGGTGATCATCGGCGGCATCAGGCCGGGATGCACCGAGTTGACCCGGATGCGGTCACGGCCGTGCTGCACGGCGATGCTCTTGGTCAGCGCCCGCACGGCGCCCTTCGAGGCGTTGTAGCCGACATGGATGCCGGGCTGGCCGACGATACCGGAAACCGACGACAGGTTGATGATCGAGCCGCCGCCGGTCTTCTTCATCGCCGGCACGGCGTACTTGGTGCCGAGGAAGACGCCGGTAGCGTTGATGGTCATCAACTTGTTCCACAGGTCAGTGGCGAACAGGTCCTCGGCGGCCGAGCCGCTGATGCCGGCGTTGTTGACCAGGATGTCGAGCCGGCCGTAGGTCGCCAGCGTCTTGTCGATCGCCGCCTGCCATGCCGCCTCGTTGGTGACGTCGAGATGCACGAAAATGGCGTGGCCGCCGGCCTTCTCGATGGCAGCCACCACCTCCTTGCCCGGCGCATCCAGCACGTCGGCCACGACCACGCCCTTGGCGCCCTCGCGCGCGAACAGTCTGGCCGTCGCGGCGCCCATGCCGTTGGCGGCGCCGGTCACCAGAGCCACCTTGTCTTTCAGTCGCATCGTTTCCTCCCGTGATGGCGTCCTTGTGTATCAGCCATCTTCCATCACATCCGGTACGTGTAGACTGCATGCCGCACCTGCACGACCGTGCAGTCAGTCGCTTGCGCCGCGCGATCCGGCCGACCGTCGGTCGCCGCAGGGGCACTAGCGAGAGGGGAGAGGGTCCGATGGACAATACACCATTGCCGATGGCCCTCGCTGTCGCCCAGAGCCTGCCGCTGCCCGAGGGCCGCCGGTCCGCGGAGGTGTTTCGCGATGGTGACCTCGAAGTCCGGATCGCGGCGTCGCCGTCGCGCGGCCCGCAGATACCACACGATCGGGACGAGCTCTACATCGTCGCGGCCGGACATGGCCACTATCGGGTGGGCGACACGCTGACCGCGGTCGGCACCGGTGATCTGCTGTTCGCGGCCGCGCATGCGCCACACGGCTTCGAAGACTGCACCGACGACTTCTCCGTGTGGGTGATCTTCTACGGCCCGCTGAAATGAAGCGGCCCGGCACGCGCCGGCAGACCCTATGCCTGACGGCCGCCGATTGGCGGCGGACAGGACACACTGCCGATAGGGACACCTGACGCGCCGTTGCAGAGCGTGATGGCGGTGCCCCGTACCGCGGCAGGGCGATCGCTGATGACGGTTTTCAAGTCGTCCTGAGCGCAGCGAAGGACCTTGCGGTGGTCGATTCCGGCACCGCGGGACCAGTGATTCACCGGCACTGCCATTCACCGTGATCATCAGCGCAAGGTCCTTCGCTGCGCTCAGGACGACGGCCAATTCGCCATACGCGATCGCTGCGCCTACCGAAGGGTCCGGAAGAAGGCGCGCACGTCGCGGACAAACAGCTCGGGCTGTTCGAAGGCAGCGAAATGCCCGCCTTTGGGCATTTCGCTCCAGTGGCGGATGTTGGTGAAGTTGCCCTCCATCCAGCGCCGCACCGGCGTCACGATCTCCTTGGGGAACACGGCAACGCCGGTGGGAACGGTGACCGTGTGCACCGCCCGCCGCTCCGGCCCGAAACTCTCCCAGTACAGCCGGGCCGACGACGCGGCGGTCGCCGGCACCCAGTACAGCATGATGTTGTCGAGCAGTTCGTCACGGCCCAGGACGTTTTCGGGATGACCGTCGCAGTCGGTCCATGCCCAAAACTTCTCGAGGATCCAGGCGGCCTGGCCGGCCGGCGAATCCGTCAGGCCGTAGCCCACGGTCTGCGGTCGCGTCGACTGCTGCTTGGAGTAGCCCGAGTCCCAGTCGGCGTAGTGCTTGATGCCCTTGAGCGCCCTGGCCTCTTCCGGAGTCGGCGCGCCCTCGACCTTGGGCCGGCTCGCCATGGCCAGGGTGATGTGGATGCCGGCGCAATGCGAGGGGTCCTGCGCCCCCAGCGACGTGGTCACCGCCGAGCCCCAGTCGCCGCCCTGCGCGCCATAGCGGGCGTAGCCGAGGCGGTCCATCAGCACCGCCCAGGCGGCGGCGATGCGATCGACGCCCCAGCCGGTGGCGGTCGGCTTGGCCGAGAAACCGAAGCCGGGCAGCGACGGACAGATCACGTGAAACGCGTCGGCCGCGCCGCCGCCATGTGCGGTCGGGTTGGTCAGCGGCTCGATCACCTTGTGGAACTCGACCACCGACCCCGGCCAGCCGTGGGTGATGAGCAGCGGCATGGCGTCGGCATGCGGCGAGCGCGCGTGAACGAAGTGGATGTCGAGGCCATCGATCGTCGTCGTGAATTGCGCGAAGCGGTTGAGCCGCGCCTCGCGGCGGCGCCAGTCGTAGCCGTCGGCCCAGTAGCGGCAGACCTCCTGGATCCACTTCAGCGGCGCGCCCTGGCTCCAGTCACCGACCAGCTCGGCCTCGGGCCAGCGGGTGCGCCGCAGCCGCGACTTCAGGTCGTCGAGCACGTCATCGCCGACGGCGATGCGGAAGGGCTTGATGGCGTCGGTCATGATGAAGGTTCCTGCGCACGTCCTGCCGGCCCCGGCGCGCCGCGCCCCGCGTCGGGGCCATGGCGTCGGCGCAGGGCGTCGCGGCGCAACCTCGCGCCGGCGGTCGGGTGGAGCCTACCCGAAAGTGTGGCAGTGTATACGGCCGACGGCACCGGGTGATGCGCCTCGGGCGCGCGCCGCAACCGAGGGGAGGAAGACATGGGCAAACTCGACGGCCGCGTCGCCATCGTCACCGGCGCGTCGCGCGGCATCGGCAGCGCGATCGCCGAGCTGTTTGCGGCCGAGGGCGCGCGGGTGGTCTGCGCCGCCCGCACCCTGAACGAGGGCGATCATCCGCTGGCCGGGTCGCTCTCGACCACGGTGGCGGCGATCCGCAAGAGCGGCGGCGAGGCCAGCCCGGTGGCGGCCGACATCTCGTCGGAAGCCGAGTGCCTGGCGCTGGTCCAGCAGGCGCGGGCACTCTACGGCCCGATCGACGTGCTGGTGAACAACGCGGCGCTGAACTACTACATCGCGACCGCCGACTACCCGACCAATCGTTGGGTCAAGGCCTTCGCCATCAACGTGCATGCGCCGTTCATCCTGTCCAAGGCGGTGCTGCCGGACATGGTGGCGGCGCGGCGCGGCGCCATCGTCAATATCGGCTCGGGCGCCGCCATCGGACCCGGCCGCGGTCCCTATGCCGACAAGACGGTGCGCGGCGGCGTCATGTACGGCGCCAGCAAGGCGGCGCTGGAGCGTTTCACCCAAGGTTTGGCGCAGGAGGTGGCGCAGCACGACGGCATCGCCGTCACCTGCGTCTCGCCGGCGCGCGTCGTGGCCACGCCGGGCACGGTGTTCCACAAGCTGGTCGACGGTCCCGACGACCAGCGCGGCGAACCGGTCTCGATGATGGCGCGTGCCGCCCTGCTGCTGGCCAGCGAGCCCGCTGCCCGGGTCAACGGCCGCGTCACCTACAGCCAGCAGGTCCTCAAGGAATTCGGCTGGATCGACCGCGCCGTCGGCCGCGGCACCGAGACGCCGGGCACCGGCTATTCGCAGATCTGACCGGGCGGGTCGTAGGTCACATACCGGCGGCCACGCCCTCGCGGAGTCAGGACCGCCGCCGTCGCCGGGCGGGCGCCGGTGCCGCCTTGACGCGGATGCGCAGGCCGCGGCCTTCGGCGTGTTCGACCTCGAAGGCGTCGGTCTTGCGCACCAGGTCGCTCAGCTTGCTGAAGCCGTAGGTCCGGGGATCAAAATCCGGCGCCAGATTGGACAGCCGCCGGCCGACCGCGCTCAGATCCACCCAGCCGTCGTCGCTCTCCATCTGCGCGATGGCTTTTTTCAGCACCTCGACGGCGGCGGCGGACGGCTCCAGCGCCCGGACGGCCGAGACCGCGTCCTGACCCTGACTCGAGGGCCGCGGCAACAGGTTCTCCGTATAGATGAACCGCCGGCAGGCCTGACGGAAGCTTTCCGGCGTCTTCTGCTCGCCGAAGCCGAACACATCGATGCCCTGCTCGCGGATGCGCGAGGCCAGGCGGGTGAAGTCGCTGTCCGACGAGACCAGGCAGAAGCCGTCGAACCGGCCGCTGTGGAGCAGATCCATGGCATCGATCACCAGGGTGATGTCGGAGGCGTTCTTGCCGGTCGTGTAGGCGAACTGCTGCTGCGGGATGATCGCGTGCTTGGACAGGATGTCGGACCAGGCTTTCAGGCGCGTGCTGGAGAAGTCGCCGTAGATGCGCCGCACGCTGGCCTCGCCCAGCTTGGCGACTTCCTCGAACAGCCCGTCGGCGATGCGCGGCGAAGCGTTGTCGGCGTCGATCAGCACCGCCAGACGAGGTGATCGCGCTTCGGCTGCCATGGCTGCTCCCGGGGTTCGACGCCGCAGATGGCCACAGTCTACCTCATCGCGACGGCGGTCGTTGGCCCTTCCAGCCTGCCGCGGGCGGGCCGCCGTCGCGACGGCGTCAGGACGCCACGGCGGCCGGCGCCAGGGCGGTCCAGAAGTCGCGCGCCGAGGCGTAGCGGCGGCCGACGCGTCGATGCAGCGCCTCCGCCAACGCCGCGCCCAGCGGCGTGCCCAGCGACAGCGCATGGTGGGCCGGCGCAGCGGCGCGGATCTGGTCCGGCGTGAAGCGCAGGCGCTCGCCGACCAGCACCTGCAGCAGCAGCAGGCCGCAGTGATAGATGTCGACCCGGTGGTCGGGCGTGCCGAACGCGGCGGGGTCGAGGAACTCCGGCGCCACCGTCTCGGGGTTGACGTTGGTGTTGAAGGGATTGAGCTGGTGCACGGGCTTGGCCAGCCCGACGTCGCCCAGCTTGAAGGTGGTGGCGCCGGCCGGGCCGCCGACCAGCGCATCGCGCGTCACCGCCACGAAGACGTTGTCGAGATGGATGTCCTGGTGCACGAGCTGGAAATCATGCATGCGCTGCACGGCCTGCAGCAGGCAGCGCGCCACCGACCGCACCGAATTGGGCCCCTTGAACCACGGCTGGCCCAGCGCCGCCGACAGCGGATGCTCGCAGCGTTCCGTGACGATGCAGTAGTAGCCGTTGATGGCGAAGGCTTCGTAGATATAGGTGAGGTACGGACTGCGCAGCATCACCAGCTTGTCGATCTCGGCCGCTGCCTTGTTGGCGTCCTCCTGCGGCGAGGGCTGCGGCTTGAGCACCTTGATGGCCAGCTCGTTTTCCCACGTATCGATGGCCGCGTAGACGATCCCGAAGTGGCCCTCCCCGATCGGCCGCAACAGCCGGTAGCTGGTCCCCGTGGCCGGATTGTCGAGCACGCTGTGCGGCGCAAACGGCAGCACCGTCCTCGGTGACGGCGGCGGCACGGGTTGCATCGGCGGGGGCAGTTCGGACATGCGCATTCGACAGGATCCGGAGCATGATACGCACAAGACGGTCGCGGCGCATCATGATGGCGCTGTTGGCCGACATTGTGGCGGTCCGGCGCCGCCGTCATGCTGCACCTGCGTCCCGGAGGGCGTCCATGGCCGTGCGGCCGATCCTGCGCTATCCCGATCCCCGTCTGCGCCTGGCCGCGGCGCCGGTGGCGGCGTTCGACGACGACCTGCGGGCGCTGACGGGCGACCTGCTGGACACCATGCGCGCGGCACCGGGCATCGGCATCACGGCGCCGCATGTCGGGATCCTGCAGCGCGTTGTCGTGATCGAGCTCGATCGAGCGCAGCCGGTGCGCACCTACGTCAATCCCGAGATCGTCTGGGCGTCCGACGACGTGGCGCGACACACCGAGGGCAGCGTCTCCATGCCCGGCGTGACCGACGAGATCGAACGGCCGGCGCGGGTGCGGGTGCGCTATCGCGATGTCGGCGGCGCCGAGCAGACGGAGGACGCCGACGGGCTGCTCGCCGTCTGCCTGCAGCACGAGATCGACCAGCTCGACGGCACCTTCTGGATCCAGCGCCTGTCGCGGCTGCGGCGCGACCGCCTCGTGCGGCGCTTCGAGAAGATCGGGCACGCCGCCGGCCGCTGAGCGCTGAGCTGAGCACCTCGTCAGGCGATGCGAAACCGACGCCGCATCGCCCGGCTGCGTCGCCGCCGTCGATCGACTAGCATGCCCACCGCGCCAAGGGGCGGAGCCATGCGAGGAGGAGCCACGGTGATCAAGCGCACGCAGCGCATCGACATGCGCGATCTGTCCAAGATGACGGCCGAAGACCGCGAGCCCGTCGAGAAGAACGCCATGAATGGCCGCATCTTCAACATCTTCAAGGTGCTGGCCAACCATCCCAAGCTGGTCAAGCGCTGGACGCCGTTCGCCGGCCACATCCTGTCGAAGCAGACCCTGCCGTTCCGCGACCGCGAGCTCTTGATCCTGCGCATCGGCTGGCTGAACCAGGCCGAATACGAGTTCGCGCAGCATGAGCAGATCGCCAAGCGCGGCGGCATCAGCGAGCAGGATATCGAGAAGATCAAGCAGGGGCCCAAGGCCGGCTGGAACGCGCACGAGGCGGCGCTGATGCAGGCCGCCGACGATCTCTACGAGAACTCCGTCGTGTCGGACGCCACATGGGCCACCCTGTCGAAGACCTATTCGACGGAGCAGATGATGGACATGGTCTTCACCATCGGCCAGTACAACCTGGTGTCCTGGGCGCTGAACAGCTTTGGCGTGCCACTCGACGACTTCCTCCCCGGCGCCCGAAAGGTCTAGGCTCGACGGACGGAACGCCTGCGCCGGCCCGGACCGGCGCGGCCGGGCGCGACGACGGGAGGACGGCATGGTCGCCAAGCGGTTCCTGGGCAGCATGGCGCCGGTCATGGGCGCGGCCTTTCTGTTGTACAGCCCCGCCGCCCTGGCCGACGCCATCGACGGCGACTGGTGCCACACCGACGGCCGGCGGCTCACCATCCACGGGCCCGAGATCGTGACGCCCGGTGGCGCGCACATGAAGGGCGACTATGACCGGCACGGTTTCGCCTATGTCGTGCCATCGCCCGAACCGGATGCCGGCGCGACCATCGTCATGACGCTGCTGAGCGAAACGCAAATGCGCATGAAGAGTCCGTCCGACCCCTCGCAGCTCTGGCGGCGCTGCGGCAAGCCGGTGAGCTGACGGGCGGTGGAGGCGGCTGGCGGCGCGCGCATCCACGCGGATGCCGCCGCGCGGCCGGGGTGACAGGACGATGAGGGTGCGTCGTTGAGGCATTGAACGCAGCCGGCATCCGGTGCCGGCAAAGGCAGGTGCGCCATGGATACCGTCATTGGCAAGACCGCGGTCGATCGCCACTGGCCGACCGACTCGCTGGCCCGGGTGCCCTATTGGGTCTACCAGGACGCATCCGTCTTCGACGACGAGCAGAAGCGCATCTTCGAGGGACCGACCTGGAACTTCGTCGGCCTCGAAGCCGACATCCCGAACCGCGGCGACTATCGCACCAGCCATGTCGGGGCCATGCCGGTCATCGTCGTGCGCGACGCCGACGGCGGCATCAACGCCTTCGAGAACCGCTGCACGCATCGCGGCGCGCTGATCGCCTTCGACGACGGCGGCAACGTGCAGAACAACTTCCGCTGCATCTACCACGCCTGGAGTTACGACCTCGCGGGCAACCTCAAGGGCATCGCCTTCGAGCACGGCATCAATGGCCAGGGCGGCATGGCGCGCGATATCCGCCGCGACGGTCACGGGCCGCGCAAGCTGCGCACCACGACGCTGTGCGGCCTGGTGTTCGCGACCCTGTCGGCCGAGACGCCGCCGATCGAGGATTACCTGGGACCGGAGATCCTCGGCCGCATCCGCCGCGTGCTCAATCGCCCGATCCGCGTCATGGGCCGCTTCACCCAGTCGCT
>JAHCJT010000175.1 GCA_026126245.1 Alphaproteobacteria bacterium | reverse complement strand
ATCCCCCAATTTCCGCGGCAGGCTGGCCGCCCGGAGTCATCGTGGCAAGCGGTTTGACGCGCCGCCGCTTCGCAGGCCGGTGGCTCGGCCGCGAAGCTTCACACCGACGATGGATCGGGCACCAACGCTGGGCGATGACGGCCGGGCCGCGCTAACGTTGCCGCCTTGGGAGGACGCCGCGCATGTCATCAGATCGTAACTTCGCCATCGTCAACGCCCGACTGCGCCGTTGTACCGGCGGCACCGATCGCGACGACGACGAGGCGATCGCGGTGCGCGACGGCCGCATCGTGGCGCTGGGCAGCCGGGCCGAGGCGCTGGCCGCACTGGGCAGCGACGCGCCACAGATCGACGCCGGCGGCGCGACCGTGCTGCCCGGCTTCGTCGACACCCACCCGCACATGCTGCACTTCGCGGCCCGCTCCGGCAGCTATGTCGATATCGCCGACGCGCGCGATCACGCCGACATCATCGCGCGCATCCGCGAGCGCGCCGCTACCACGCCCAAGGGCCAGTGGATCGTCACCACGCCGGTTGGCGAGCCGTTCTATTTCATCCGCCGCTCGTGGCGCGATCTGGCCGAGCGCTGCCTGCCCGACCGCCACGTGCTGGATCGCGCCACGTCCGACCATCCGGTGTTCATTGCCGCCTACGGGCCGGTGACGCCCAACGTCTGCGCCTTCAACAGCGCCGGGCTGAAGAAGATCGGCCTGACCAGCTACATCCCCGACCTGGTCTGCCATGTCGAGATCGAGAAGGACGACAAGGGCGAGCTGACCGGCCGCCTGCGCGGCGCGGTCAACAACTACTACACCTTCGACCCGTTCTGGACGCAGATCCTGCGCCAGCTGCCGGGCATGGAAGGCATTGACGTCGCTGCCACCACGCGTCGCGCCATGGCGCAGTACAACGCCATGGGCGTTACCACGGCCTACGAAGGCCACAACATGACGGCGGCCCAGATCGGCCTCTACAAGTCGCTGCGCGCCGCCGATCAGATGACCGTACGCGTGCTGGCGGCGATGGAGATCGAGATCACCGCGTTTCCGCCCTACGAGCCGCTGAGCGACGCGACGTTCCGCGCCAATCTCGACCTGGCGCGCTCGCTGGTCAGCCGCGACGACGATCTGCTGCGCATCGACGGCGCCACGCTGGCGACCGGCGGTCCGTGCTGGCCGGGCTTCCTGCGCACGCATGCGCCCTACAAGGACCCGTGGGGCCAGCCGACGCGCGGCATCACCTTCATATCGGCGGAGCGGCAGAACGACTTCCTGCGCTACTGCGCCGAGCACGGCGTGCGCGCCAACCTGCTGGCCGGCGGCGAGCGCGATCACGACGACTTCCTCGAGGCCTGCGAGCGGCTCGCCGAAACCGTGCCGATCCGCGACCGACGCTGGATCGTGCAGCACTGCATCGTCACCACCCGCCGCCACATCGAACGCTACAAGGCGCTGGGCTTCGATATGACGACGTCGATGAGCTTCTCCTGGGGCAAGGGCGATCTCTATGCCGAGCGCATCGGCGAGCACGTGCTGCGCGACCTGATCCCGCTGCAGCGCTACCTCGACGTCGGCGTGCCGGTGGCCTGCGGCACCGACTGGGGTCCCAAGAACATCTTCGAGCACATCCGGTTTGCCCAGACACACGAGTTCGCCGGCAGCGGCCGGCGCAACGCCACACCCGACCATGCGGTGAGCCGCGCGGCGGCGATCCTGATGTGGACGCGCGACGCGGCCCGCGTGCTGCAATGGCCCGACGTCGGCACGCTGGCGGTCGGCAATCAGGCCGATCTGATCCTGCTCGACCGCGATCCGTTCACCTGCGCGCTCGACGCGCTGCCCGCCACCCGCGTGCTGCGCACCTGGCTGGGCGGACGGGTGGTACACGACGCCGCGTAAGGTCCGCAGAACCGACGCAACCACGCCGGCGGGCAAGCCCGGAACGCCCCGGAGAGCGCGGCACACGCCCGATCCACGGCGACGGGGTCGGCGACCGATACAGTTCGCCCGTGTGGCTAGTCCTGACCGCCATTTCACGAGTGCTGCAGCCCCGTTGGTCAACTCGCCGTCAGGTTGACGGCCCAACAATTCCCCGCAAGCAATCCGGAAGGGGCAAATGACCCAGTTCGTGAGCGGGGTGGCGTTGCTGCTGGCCAGCGCGATCGTGCTGTATTTCCTGCGCCCGCGGAACGGCGTTACTTACGGCCTGATGCGATCTGAAACCGTCGCAACATGGACAGCTCTGGGCCTCACCGCCAGCCTGACCGGCGGCGCGGCGCTGTGTGCGGTCGCGGCGCTGGCGCAGAAACAAATCGGCCTGTGATGGCTGAGGCCGCTCACGACGTGCGCGCGGCGCAGCGGGCAGGCGCAGCATCGCGCCGGCGAGTCGGGTCGCGGCAACGGTCGCGCGTTGTCATCCGGCTGCCCGTGCCAACCATCGCACCCGACGCCACGTGCAGCCTGTTCGGCCTGAGGAGACAGCCATGTTGCTGACGGCGCTCGGCGTGGCGATGCTGGCGGCAGGCGGCGTGCTGCTCTACAGCATTCGTCACCGCGGCGATAACCGTCAGCCCAGGCTGCTGCAGTCCGATCCGCTGGTGTATTCCCTCGGGTTCGTCGTCGTCTGCCTGGCGACCGGCGGCATGATCCTGTTGATCAAGGGCGCGCTGTTCTCGTGATCCGCAAGACCGCCGAACTGGGCCGATGCCAGGCGGCGCTCATGGTTCTCCCAACGGCCGGCACGCAATCGACGTCTCAGTCAATTCGTCGGGGGATCGCGGCCGCGCGAACCCGCTAGTCGCCACCGGCGCGCAGCGGCAACCACGTCGCCAGCCAGGGCATCGCCACGACGAGCGCGATGCCCAGGATCTGGATCGCCACGACCGGAACGATGCCGCGGTAGATGTGGCCGAGCGTGACGCCAGGCGGCGCCGAGCCCTTGAGGAAGAACAGCGCGAACCCGAAGGGCGGCGTGAGGAAGGACGTCTGCAGGTTGAGGGCGATCAGCACGGTCATCCAGATCGACGCCGACTGCGCCGAACCGACATAGGTTGAAAAGTCGAGCGACTCCAGAACCGGATGGAAGATGGGCAGCGTGATCAGCGCGATCTCGATCCAGTCGATGAAGAAACCGAGCACGAAGATGATCGACAGGATGGTCGCGAGCATGCCCCAGTCGCCGAAGCCAAGGCCGTGCAGCATCTCGAGGATCACCGTATCGCCGCTGAAATAGCGGAACGTGTAGGAAAAGACGGTGGCGGCAGCGACGACGAAGAACACCATCGCCGTCAGCAGCGCCGTGCTGACAATGATGTCGTGCAGCATGCGCAGGGAAAAGCTGCGGTTGAGCACCATCAGCACGATGGCGCCGGCCGCCCCGACCGAGGCCGACTGGGTCGGAGTCGCCAGCCCTGACATGATCGCCCCGAGGACCAGCGCGATCAGCAGCAGAGGCAACGCAAGGCTGCGCGCCACGTAGACGATCAGCGCCGTGGTCGTGCGTACCGGCAGGTCGGTCGGCGGCGGCGGCAGCCGCGGATCAACCATGGCGGCGCCGACATGGTAGGCAAGGTACATCGCCGCCAGCATGGCGCCGGGCACCACGGTCGACAGGAAGACGTGGGCGATCTTCACCCCGAGCAGGTCGGCCAGAAAGAACAGCATGATCGCCGGCGGCAGGATGATACCCAGCGTGCCAGCCGCGGCGATCGAGCCGCTGGCGAAAGACGGGCTGTAGCCGCGCTCCAGCATCGTGGGCAGCGCCAGGACAGCAAGCGTGGCGACCGAAGCGCCCACCAGCCCGGCCGACGGCGCCAGGATGATGCCGATCAGCGTCACCGCGACGGCCTGGTTGGCCGGTACTCGGCGCAGAAGCGTCTGCAGACACAGCAGCGATTCGCGCCCGATGCCGCTCTTTTCCAGCGCGATCCCCATGAACAGGAGCATCGGCACCGCCGGATAGATCAGGTTCTCGCCCAGCGTCGCGTAGATCCGCAGCGGGATATTGAAGTAGGCGATCAGCGGGAACTGGCCGAGGAGGTAGCCGATCAGCCCGAAACCGAGGCCGACTCCGGCAAGCACCAGCGCCACGGGATAGCCGCTGAACAACAGCAACGCGAGCGCCCCGACCATTAGCAGCGCGAGGTTTTCGGCAATGATTTCCATGACCGCTCGCGCGCCCCGTCGCTCAGGCCGAGGACGGGTCGGCGAGCGGTCCGGTGCCCGAAGATCCGGTAACGAGAAATACGATGTTGCGGGCGGCAACGATGAGACCCGCCAGCATCAGCAGCAAGCCGCCCGCCGGCACGGTCGAGATGATGATCCAGCGCATCGGCAATCCCATGGCCGCTCGCGAGCGTTCGCCGGTCTCAAAGGCGCGCAGCGCCAGCTCGCCGCCATCGACGATGAGCAGGACGCAGAACGGCAGGAGCACCGCCAGGCAGCCGACCAGTTCGATGCCGGCGCGCACGCGCGGCGCGACGCGTTGGCGCACCAGATCGATGCGCACATGCGAGTCGCGCAGATAGGCCCAGCCGAATGACAGCATCACCAGGGTGAGGAAGAAATGCCACTCCAGTTCCTGGAGGCGCGTCGAGCCGGTATTGAAGAACTGGCGGCCGACGATGTCGTACACCGACACGGCGATCAGCGGCATCATGGTGAGCCATGCGACAAGCGCGCACAGTCTCGCGAGGCCGCGCTCCAGCGCACGGCAGACGCGCACCACCAACATCAAGGCCGCCTCCCCGCTTACCGCCGCGTCACAGCGCTTTCCGTCTGCCGCGGTCTTATGCCTGCACCTCGATACCTGTCGAACTTGAGCTTCCGATTGAACGAGTCAAGCGGTGAATCCTGTTGTCGCCGCTGAACTCACCGTCGCTGGGCGCGGGCGCCGCGTTCCGCGCCGGCAAGGCAGAGCTATGTCTTGTCGGCCGGCGCCACGCGATAGCGGAAGTCGCAATGGCTGGCGCCCTGCATGATGGTCTGGCTGCGCTCCATGGTGATGCGCGGGTCGTAGCCCTCGATGAAGGTGCCGTCGCGGTTGCACGACAGCAGATGTCCGATGTCACCCAGGCCCATGGCGCGGTACATCTCGGCATAGCGGCACCGCGTGACGTTGAACTCCAGGTGCGCGTCGTCCTGCTTGACCGGCTCGATGCGCAGCGCATCGCCCTGCGTCCACAGCGGTTGGATGGCGGCGAAGGCGGCGAGCGACGGGCCACCCGGCGCCTGGGCGGCGAATTGCCGGCCGGCGTCGATCGCCGCCTTCTTTACGGCACGCTCGATCACGGCCTTGGCCGCCGCCTCGCCGAACGCGGCCTTCATTTCCTCGTAGATCGGCTTGATGATCTCGGCCTCGATGCGGCGGCGCTCGAGAATGCCCATCGGGGCGGCGGGGGCGGGCTGGGTCATGGCTGGCTCCATCGGCGCGACGGCCGAGCCTGACCGCTCCGGGGCACCTTCCGCAAGAGGCCAGCGAAGATCCCGCGTCGCCGACCCATCGCGCCGGGCTGCGCTTGAGGCAGGTCAATGTCGCGCACGCCCGCTGTGCCTATGCATGACGCAGCCACTGCGGAGTCCGGGCGGCGACGCATGAAAGAGGTCGCGACGTTCAGTATTTCCCACACCGGCATCATCGACGCCGACGGCAAGGCGACGGGCGAGCTGCCGGCGTTCGCGCGCGATGCTGCCGAGTTGATCCGGCTCTATCGCACCATGGTGCTGACGCGCAGCTTCGATGCGCGCGCCATCGCGCTGCAGCGCACCGGGCGGCTTGGCACCTACGGCTCGTCGCTGGGCCAGGAAGCAGCAGCGGTCGGCGTCGGCGCCGCAATGCGGCCCGACGATGTGCTGCTGCCGTCGTTCCGCGAAACCGGCGCGCAGCTGCTGCGCGGCGTGAGTCTGCGCGAGCTCTTCCTCTACTGGGGCGGCGACGAGCGCGGCAGCGACTTCCAGGCGGCGCGCGAGGACTTCCCGATCTGCGTGCCGGTCGGCAGCCAGGCGCCGCATGCCGCCGGCGTCGCGCTGGCCTTCAAGCTGCGGCAGCAGCCGCGCGTCGCGGTCTGCGTCTTCGGCGACGGCGCGACGTCGAAGGGCGACGTCGCCGAAGCCGCCAATATCGCGGGCGCGTGGAACCTGCCGGTCGTGTTCGTGGTGGTCAACAACGGCTGGGCGATCTCGGTGCCGCGCGACGCGCAGAGCGCGGCCGGCACGCTGGCGCAGAAGGCCATCGCCGCCGGCATGCCGGGCGTGCAGGTCGACGGCAACGACGTCGTCGCCGTGCGCGTCGTCGTCGGCGAGGCGATCGAGCGCGCGCGCCGCGGCGAGGGCCCCGGCTGGATCGAGGCGCTCACCTATCGCCTCGCTGACCACACCACTGCCGACGACGCCAGCCGCTACCGCGACCCCGCCGAGGTGACGGCGGCGTGGAAGGCGGACCCGATCGCGCGCCTGCGCACTTGGCTCGTGGCCAGCGGCGCCTGGGGCCGCCAGCAGGAGCAGGATCTGCTGCAGGCCTGCACCGCCGAGGTCGACGCGGCGGCGGCCGCCTATCTTGAAACGCCGCCGCAGGCGCCCGAAACCGTGTTCGACTACCTCTACGCCACGTTGCCGGCGGCGCTGGCCGAGCAGCGCGCCCGCTTCCTCGCCGAGGCGCCGCGCCATGGCTGAGCAGACCATGGTGGGCGCCCTCAACATGGCCCTGGCGCGGGCGATGACCGATGATCACGACGTCGTGCTGTTCGGCGAGGACGTCGGCAAGGACGGTGGCGTGTTCCGCGTCACCGACGGCCTGCTCGACCGGTTCGGCCCCGACCGCGTTCTCGATACGCCGCTGTCGGAAGCCGCCATCGCCGGCGTGGCGGTCGGCGCCGCCGCGCAGGGCCTGCGCGCGGTGGCCGAAATCCAGTTCAGCGGCTTCGCCTATCCGGCGATTGACCAGATGGTCAATCACGCCGCGCGGCTGCGCAACCGCACGCGCGGCCGGCTGAGCTGTCCCATGGTGCTGCGCATGCCCTATGGCGGCGGCATCCGCGCACCGGAACATCACTCGGAAAGTCCCGAGGCGATGTTCGCGCACATCCCGGGGCTGCGCGTCGTGATCCCCAGTTCGCCGCGCCGGGCCTATGGGCTGATGCTGGCGGCAATTCGCGATCCCGACCCCGTGGTGTTTCTCGAACCCAAGCGGCGCTATCGCGCGGTGCGCGAGGACGTGCCCGACGACGGCGTCGCGCTGCCGCTGGATCGCTGCTTCATCGAGCGCGACGGCGGCGACGTCACGCTGGTGGCGTGGGGCGCGATGCTGGCCGAGTGCCACACCGCCGCCGAGGCGCTGGCCGGCAAGGGCGTGCAGGCCGAGATCATCGACGTCGCCACGCTGAAGCCGTTCGATGCCGACACTGTCTGCGCCTCGGTCGAAAAGACCGGCCGCTGCGTGGTGGTGCAGGAGGCGACGCTGACCGGCGGCTTCGCCAGCGAGGTCGCCGCCACCTTGGCCGAACGCACGCTCGCGGCGCTGCGCGCGCCGATCGAACGCGTCGCGGGCTGGGACACTGTGATGCCGCTGCCGCGGCTGGAAGCGCTCTACATGCCCGGCGTAGCGCGCATCGTGGCGGCCTGCGACCGGGCCATGAGCTACGCATGAGCGTCTTCAGTCTCCCCGACCTCGGCGAGGGCCTCGAGGAGGCCGAGATCGTCACCTGGCACGTGTCGGCCGGCGAGCATGTCGTCGAGGGCCAGCCGCTGGTGGCGGTCGAGACCGACAAGGCCGTGGTCGAGATTCCCGCGCCGCGCACCGGCACGATCGAGAGCTTGATGGCGCCGGTCGGCGCGCATGTGCGGGTTGGCGCGCCGCTGGTGACGTTCGCCGACAGCGCTGCCGCCGACACCGGCGCCATCGTCGGCGACCTCGCGGCACCCGAACCGCCGGCGACCGTGCCGCGGGCAGCCGCATCCGCCGCCACCGTGGCAACGACGGCCGCACCCAGGTCCGGTGCGCCGCCGCCCGCGCCAGCAGCAGCGCCGCGGGCCATGCCGCGCGTCCGCGCTCTGGCGCGCGACCTCGGCGTCGATCTCGCGGCCATCACGCCCAGCGGCCCGGACGGCACCATCAGCGAAGCCGATGTCAGGGCGGCGGCCAAAACCAAAGCGCCGGGTGTCATCGAGGGCGGCGCGCTGCAGGGGCCGCGCCGCGCCATGGCGCGCAACATGGCGCGCGCCCACGCCCAGGTGGTGCCGGCTACGGTGCACGATGAGGCCGATGTCGACGCCTGGG
Organism: Alphaproteobacteria bacterium; assembly: GCA_026126245.1. Classification (GTDB taxonomy): domain Bacteria; phylum Pseudomonadota; class Alphaproteobacteria; order Reyranellales; family Reyranellaceae; genus Vineibacter. The sequence continues at coordinate 1,626 of JAHCJT010000175.1, read as the reverse complement.
CGAGCCCCGATGCCGACGTCACGGTGCGACTGATCCGCGCCGTCGTCGCGGGCTGCCGTGCGGCGCCGGTGCTGAACGCCTGGCTCGACGGCGACAGGCTGGTCCTGCGCCGCCACGCGCGCATCGATATCGGGCTGGCGACCGAGACCGACGACGGCCTGTTCACGCCGGTCGTGCGCGATGCCGCCGCGCGCGATGCCGCCGACCTGCGCGCCGCCATCGACCAGCTGAAGTCGCGCGTGCGCCAGCGCCGCATCGGCCGCGACGAATTGACCGGCGCCACTGTCACGCTGTCGAATTTCGGCACGCTGGCCGGCCGCCACGCGGTGCTGGTCGTGTCGCCGCCGCAGGTCGCCATCCTCGGCGCCGGGCGGATTGCGGCCCAGGCCGTGGTGCGCGACGGCGCCGTCGTGGCGCGCCGCCTGCTGCCGCTGTCGCTGACCTTCGATCATCGCGCCGCGACCGGTGGCGATGCCGCGCGCGTCCTCGCCGCGGTCGTCGCCGATCTGCAGCGCCCGGACTGACCGCCGCGCCCGCACACGAGAGGTCGTACCATGGTTGACCCCTTCAGCCTCGCCGACGCGATGGGGCCGGCGCATGTCACGCACATCCATGTGCCGTCCGCCGGCCTCAAGGCGATCGTCGTGGTCGACAACGTCGCGCGTGGTCCGGCGATCGGCGGCGCGCGCATGGCGCCCGACGTGTCGCTGCAGGAATGCGCCCGCCTGGCGCGCGCCATGACACTGAAGAACGCCGCCGCCGGCCTGCCGCACGGCGGCGGCAAGTCGGTGATCTTCGCCGACCCGCGCATGCCGCCGGCCGAGAAGGAGCAGCTGGTGCGCTGCTTCGCCGACGCCATCGCGCACATCACCGACTACATCGTCGGGCCGGACATGGGCACCGACGAAACCTGCATGGCGTGGATCCAGGACGAGATCGGCCGCTCGGTCGGCCTGCCGCCGGCGCTGGGCGGCATCCCGCTCGATGAAATCGGCGCCACCGGCTTCGGCCTCGTCGCCTGCATCGACGTGGCGCGCGAAGCCTGCGGCCTGCAGCTGCAGGGCGCCACGGTCGCGGTGCAGGGCTTCGGCGCTGTCGGCAAGCACGCCGCGCGCTTCCTTGCCGAACGCGGCGCGCGGCTGGTGGCGGCATCCGACAGCAAGGGCACGATCATCGACACCGGCGGCCTCGACGTGCAGCGCCTGATCGCGCTCAAGGGCCGGGGCGGCGGCGTGCTGGACTACGACGGCGGCAGCAAGGCCGGGCCCGAGGCGGTGATCGACGTGGCCTGCGACATCTGGATTCCCGCCGCGCGCCCCGACGTCATCGATGAGCGCAATGTCGATCGCCTCAAGGCCAGGCTGGTCGCCCAGGGCGCCAACATTCCCATCACGCACGCCGCCGAGCGGCGCCTCGCCGATCGCGGCATCCTGTCGTTGCCGGATTTCATCGCCAATGCCGGCGGCGTGATCTGCGCCGCCGCCGAATACCATGGCGCCACCCAGACGCAGGCCTTCGCCATGATCGACGAACGCATCCGCGCCAACACGCGCGCCATGCTCGATCGCGCCACGGCCGGCGGCATCACGCCGCGCGCCGCCGCCGTCGAGCTGGCGCAGGCGCGCG
>JAHCJT010000174.1 GCA_026126245.1 Alphaproteobacteria bacterium | reverse complement strand
CTGTGGTGCCGGCGCGCGCGCCGCCGGCCGTTCCGCCGTCATGACCGCCGTCACCGACTGCACGCCCGGCACGGTCTTGACCGCCGCCTCGCAGGACAGCCGCAGCTGCTCGAGCCGCGCGCCCAGCGCCGGATCGACCTTGAGCGCGAACTGCACGTGGCCGCCGCGCGTGGCGATGCCGTCAATCAGGCCGGCCGCAACCACGTTGCGCGTGCCATCGGGCGCCGCCACGCCCGCCAGGGCCGCCTCGACCGCTTTCCGATCAATGTCCGCCATCGCGCTTCCCCCGACGCTTGAAAATCCCCGGCCGCGTCTCGACATGAGGCGCGATGTCCGGGCATGTCATGGCGTCGCCCTTGCGTTGCGCCAGCGTCGTGCCTGTCATATATGCAGCCGGACCGGAAAGAAAAGGAAACACCACGGTCCATACGGTTGGGTGACGACAGCGAGGTCTTCATGCCTTGGAACAACAATAGCGGCGGCCCCTGGGGCGGCGGCGGTGGCAGCGGCGGCGGAGGCGGCAACAGCCCGTGGGGCGGTGGCGGCCGCGGCGGCAACCGCGGCGGCCCACCGCGCCCTCCCGATCGTGAGGAGGTGCTGCGCAAGAGCCAGGACCGGCTCAAGAATCTGCTGCCCGGCGGCATGGGATCGGCGCGCGGGCTGCTGCTGGTGGCGCTGGTGGTCATTGCCGGCTGGCTGCTGACCGGCCTGTACCGGGTCGAGACCAACCAGCAGGCCATCGAGATGATCTTCGGTCGGCCCAATGGTCCGCCCCGCGGCGAGGGCCTGAGATACAATCTGCCGGCGCCGATCGGTCGCGTCATCAAGGTCGACGTCACCAACCAGCGCTCGGTGCTGATCGGCTCGGCGGGGCCGTCCGAGACACGCCCGCTGCCCGGCTCGCGCGGGCCGCGGGGCAGCGCGATCACCACCGAAAACCTGATGCTGACATCCGACGAGAACATCCTCGACATGGGCTTCGTCGTCTTCTGGCAGGTCCAGGACATCTACAAGTTCGTCTTCAACCTGCCCAATCCCGACGAGACGGTGAAGGCGGCCGCCGAATCGGCGATGCGCCAGGTGGTCGGCACGTCGCACCTGCAGTTCGCGCTGACCGAGGGCCGCAACAAGATCCAGGAAGAGGCGCGTGAAGAGATCCAGCGCATGCTCGACAGTTATGGCGCCGGCATCCGCGTCGTCGGCCTGGCGCTGCGCCAGATCGATCCGCCGCAGCAGGTGATCGCGCAGTTCCGCGATGTGCAGGCGGCGCGGGCCGACAAGGAGCGCAAGATCAACGAGGCCAACGGCTATCGCAACGAGATCGTGCCGCGGGCCAAGGGCGAGTCGGAGGCGCTGGTGCAGGCGGCCGAGGGCTACCGCACCGAGGTCGTCAACCGGGCGCAGGGCGACGCCCAGCGCTTCGTGTCCGTGTACCAGCAGTACATCCTCGCCAAGGATGTCACGACGCAGCGCATCTATCTCGAGACCATGGAGGAGGTGCTGCGCGGCGTGAACAAGGTGATCCTCGACAAGAACGGCGGCGGCGTCGTGCCTTATCTGCCGCTGCCCGAGATCCAGAAACGCAGCGGCCCGGCGATCACCGCGCCCGGACAGGGAGCGGGCCGATGAACAGCGCCAAGTTGATCGTCGCGGGTGTCGTGCTGGCGGTGCTGGCGCTGCTCGTGCAGATGTCGTTCTTCGTGATCGATCCGACCAAGCAGGCGCTGGTGACGGCGTTCGGCGCCGTCAAGGGCAAGCCGCGCAGCGAGCCCGGCCTCTACTTCAAGTGGCCATGGGAAGACGTGGTCCGCATGGAGAAGCGGCTCCTGCACATCGAGGCCGAGGAGTTCGAGCTGATTGCCGGCGACCAGAAGCGGTTGGTGGTCGACGCTTTCGCCCGCTACCGCATCGAGGATCCGCTCAAGTACTATCAGGCGACCAGCAACGTCGAAGCGATCTTCCGCGGTCAGCTCGGCAACCTGATCAACGGCAACATCCGGCGCGAGCTCGGCACCGTGCCGCTGCAGGCCGTGCTGTCGGAGCGGCGCGGCCAGCTGATGACGGACATCACGGACATGGTGCGTGGCCCGGCACTGCGCGAGTACGGCGTGCGGGTGGTCGACGTGCGCATCAAGCGCGCCGAACTGCCGCGCGAGAACTCCGAAGCGGTGTTCAATCGCATGCGCACCCAGCGCGAGCAGGAAGCCCGCCAGCTGCGTGCCGAGGGCGACGAGGAGAGCCAGCGCATCAAGGCCGGCGCCGACCGCGAGCGGATCGTGCTGTTGTCCGAGGCGCGCAGGAAGGCCGAGACGCTGCGCGGCGAGGGCGATGCGCAGGCGATCAAGATCTACGCCGAGGCGTTCGGGCGCGATCCGCAGTTCTTCGCCTTCTACCGGTCGATGGAAGCCTACCGGCAGGCCCTGGGGGGCAGCGGCACCACCATGGTGCTGACGCCCGAGGGCGATTTCTTCCGGTTCTTCGGCAGTACCGGCGGCCATCCTGCGGCGGCGCCCAAGTGATGGCGCGCCGCCGGTGGCCCGGTCCCGTCGTCGGCCGGGGCGGCGCGGGAGGGTAAGATCGCAGGCCGTATGCAAGAGGTGCCCGACCGCGGCCGGGGGGAGGCTGCGGCGGCACCGCAAGCGTTGCAGTTATGTCACTGTCACGCGGTATTTATCACCAGCCGCCAATGATAGCGTTCGCCGCATTTGCGCCATCGTCAGACGCCATGTAAATGGTTCCGGGAATGGATTTTCGTCGCGTTTCCACGCCTGCCGCAATTGTGTGCGGCCGCCGGAAACCTTCGGAGGTATGTCGTGAAAAGCGCTGAAATTCGTATTTTCGCGGGTTCCCGGAATGGGTTCGCGCGGGGTCTTTATGCATTGCCTTATCGGCTGCTGACGGTCGTTGCGGCGGCCTTCGTCCTGTTCGCGGCCCCGGCGCCACTCGTGTGGACGCCGGCCGAGGCGCGCGACGCGCCCAGTTCCTTCGCCGACCTGGCGGAGCGGCTGTTGCCGGCGGTGGTCAATATCGCGACCACGCAGCAGGTGCCCGCCGAACGCCGGCGCGGCGACATCCCGCAGCCGCCGCCGGGATCGCCGCTGGAGGATCTGTTCCGCGATTTCTTCGGTGACCGGGGCAACCGGCCGGACCGGCCGCGCCGGGGCACCTCGCTGGGCTCGGGCTTCGTGATCGATCCCAGCGGCTACATCGTCACCAACAACCACGTCATCGACGGCGCCGACGAGATCACGGTGCTCCTGCATGACGATACCCAGCTGAAGGCCAAGCTGGTGGCGCGCGACAGCAAGGTCGACATCGCCGTGCTCAAGGTCGAACCGCCCAATCGCAAGCCGATGCCGTTCGTCAAGTTCGGCGACTCCGACAAGTCGCGGATCGGCGACTGGGTCGTGGCCATCGGCAACCCGTTCGGGCTGGGCGGCACGGTGACGGCCGGCATCGTCTCGGCCCGCTCGCGCGACATCGGCGGCCAGTACGACGACTACATCCAGACCGACGCCGCCATCAACAAGGGCAATTCGGGCGGCCCGCTGTTCAACATGGACGGCGAGGTGATCGGCATCAACACTGCGATCTATTCGCCGACCGGCACCAGCCTGGGCATCGGCTTCGCCATCCCGTCCAACATGGCGCGGCCGCTGGTCGAGCAGCTGCGCGAATTCGGCCGGGTGCGCCGCGGCTGGATCGGCGTGCAGATCCAGAGCATTTCGGAGGACATGGCCGAGTCCTTCGGGCTCGACAAGCCGCGCGGCGCGCTGATCGCCGGCGTCACGCCCAACGGTCCGGCGGAGAAGGCCGGCCTCAAGCAGCGTGACGTGATCCTGAGCTTTGACGGCAAGGACGTGCCTGACTCGAAAAAGCTGCCGCGCATCGTCGCCGAGAGCAAGGTCGGCGACACGGTCGAGATCGTCGTCATGCGCGGCGGCAAGCGCGCCAACCTCAAGCTGAAGGTCGGCGAGCTGGAGGACAGCGACAAGCAGACGGCGTCGGCCAAGGGCGGCAGCAAACCGCCGGCACCGAAGGAAGCCGAGCCGCCCGGCACGATCGAGCCGTTCGGCATCACCGTGGCGCGCCTGACCGACACGCTGCGCGAAAAGCACGGCCTGCAGAACGCCCAGAAGGGCGTGGTGGTGGTCAAGGTTGCCGAGGGCAGCCCGGCCGCCGAGAAGGGGCTGAAGGTCGGCGATCTGATCCTTGAAGTGGCGCAGGTCGAGGTCAACTCGCCAGGCGACGTGCAGAACAAGGTCAAGGAGCTGCTCGACCAGAAGAAGAAGGCAGCCGTGCTGCTGGTCGAGTCCAAGGGCGACCCGCGTTTCGTCGCGTTGCGCTTCCAGAAGTGAGATCGACGGCCCTTTCCCGCTGGCGGGAAAGGGGGTTGCCGGCCGGATGGGGCGCCGCCGCGGTGGCGGGCGATGTCCGGAGCGGGCCGGCTCGCCGGCGTTCCGCTGTTTGCCGGGATGTCCCCGGTCGGATCAGTGCGCTGCCTTGTAGGTGGCGATCTCGGCCTTGAGCTGGTGCTCCTCGCTGCAGCCGAAGAAGCACAGCCTGCTGATGCGCTTCAGGCGCTCTTCGGCTTGCGGCAACATCCCCTTCGCAAGATAGGCCTCGCCGAGCCAGAGATTGGTATCGAGTTTCGAGGACTCCAGCTCCAGCGCCTGCGCCAGATAGCGGATCGCCGCGTCGGCGTCCTTGGTCTCGAGGTACGATTTGCCGAGATCGGCCAGGGCGTCGACGTTCTTGGGATTGGCCGCGACGAACGGCTGCAGCTTGGCGATCGCCAGCCCGTAGTCGTGTCCCTTCATGGCCTTCTCGGCGTCCAGCAGCGCCTGGGGTTTGGGGGCGTCGTCGTCCTTGTAGGCCGATGCCGGCAATGGGCCGGCAAGGGCGATGGCCAGCGCGAGTGCGACGAGCGGAGTGCGGGTCATGGCGTTTCCCTTTCCGATGTGGCGGATGGCGTGCCCGTGCACGGGCGTTGCAGCGGCGAGCTTGCCGTGGTCAGGCGCCAGACGGCGGCCTGCCACTGTCCGGCGATGAGCGCGTCGTCGATGTCGGCAAGCGCCAGCGACGCCGTGGCTGCGTTGGCCGCGCACGATGGCGCCTCCCGGGCCCACTCTCCAAGGAGATGGCGCGCCGTCAGCAGGGAGAAGGTGGCGAGCGTCGCATCGCGGGCGGCGATGTCGATGGCGGTGCGTTCGATCGCCGCCGCCGCCGCGTCGCGGCCGTCGAGAACGATCTCGTCGCGATAGGCGGACGAGCCGTCGCCGGTGGCCGGCGGCGGCGGCGCACGCAGTCCGGCGAGATAGACGGTAAGCGCACGGATGATCCGCGGATCGGCCGGCGGGCCGTCGAATTCCTCTTCGATGGCGTGCCGGGCAAAGGCCTCGACCGAGGCGAAGACTCGTCCGTCGGCGCGCGGCGCACGCTGCGCGATGCCACGCAGCGACGGTGGCGCGACGCGGAACGAGAACGTGGCGGCGATGCCGGTCGGTCCGTGACCGTCATGGCAACTCTGGCAGGTCAGGCCGTCGTGCCGTTCGACCGCGCCGTAGAGATAAGGCGAGTTGAAGGCCACGAAGCCGAGCAGCGCCTCCGGGCTGTGGCGGCCGCCCGGCGCCAGCGGCCGGTCCGCCGCCGCGGCGGCCGGGCCCAGCACGATGGCGGCCAGCGCGCACGCGACCAGGGGCGAGCGGCACAGGCGCCTCATTGCGGGACCAGCACGTGGTCGATGACATGCACGATGCCGTTGTCGACCACGACTTCCGGGCCGACGATGTGCGCCTTGCCGATCAGGATCTCGCCATCGTCGGCGTCAATGCGCAGCGTGCCGCCGTCGAGCGATGTGACGTCGAACTCGGCGTCCTTGATGCGCGCGTCGCTCACGCGGTCGGCGACCACATGCGTCAGTACGAAGCGGCGCAGGCGCTCGAGGTTCTCGCGTCCCCGAAGGCTCTCGAGCGCGCCTTGCGGCAGCTCGGCAAAGGCGCGGTTGGGCGGCGCGAAAATGGTGATGGCCGGCGCGGCCCTGATCTGCGTGATGGTGTCGGACGCGTCGAGCAACGCGACGAAGATCGAGAACTCCGGCCGGGCGCGCAGGTGGTCGATGGCGTCGGCGGCATGCGCCGGAAGGCTCGACGCCGCCAGCGACAACGCGGCGGCGAGCAGCGAGATCTTGCGGCGCCACGTCGCGCAACGCGGGCCGATGCCGCTGGCCGGTGTCAGCGCGCGCGCAAGCGCCGAGATGCAATTGACCGTCATCGTGCCGCTCTTGTTGCTTCGCCGCCGCAGCGGCGAACGTGACTCGGACGATGGCGTCAGCTGTCGATGAGGCCCGCGCCTGTCGTGCGGGCAAGCCGTCTTGTCGTGCATGGTCCGGCAGCGCAACGTCGATCGCCAGGGAATGCACGCAATGTGCGCCGACGGTCTGATTCGTCCCTGACCTTGCGCGTCGTATCGATCGACGGTTGCGTGCGCTGGTGTCAGGACGCTGACGCGCCGCTGCGATGACGGCGCGTCCGGCAATCGCGATCAGCTCACCCTGACGAGCAGCTTGCCGAAGTTCTCGCCTTTGAGCAGGCCGATGAATGCCGCGGGCGCCCGGTCCAGCCCGTCGACGATGGTCTCGCGGTTGCGGATCTTGCCGGCCTTCAGCAGGCTGCCGACCTCGGCGACGAACTCGCCCATGCCGGCGATGTGGTCGGAGATGATAAAGCCCTCGATGCGCAGTCGGCGCTGCACGATGGTGAACATCTTGTCGGGCCCGGGCCGCGGCGTGCGGTCCTGATACTCGGAGATCGCGCCGCACATCACCATGCGGCCGAAATCCTTCATGCGGGCGAAGACGGCGTGGAAGATGGCGCCGCCGACATTCTCGAAATCGACATCGATGCCGCCGGGGCAGAGCCTGTCGAGCACCGCGCCGTAGTCGGTTTCACGGCGGTGGTTGAAGCAGGCATCGTAGCCCAGCTCGGCCGTGGCGTAGGCACACTTGGCGTCGTCACCGGCGCAGCCGACGACGCGGGCGCCCTTCAGCTTGGCGAGCTGGCCCGCCACCTGTCCCACCGCGCCGGTCGCCGCCGACACGAACACCGTCTCGCCCGCCTTGGGTTGCCCCATGCGCAGCATGCCATGATACGCGGTGTAGCCCGGCATGCCGAGAATGCCGAGATGGGCCGGCAGCGGTGCGGCGGCGCGATCGATCTTGCGCAGACCGCGGCCGTCGTGAAGCGTGTGCGTCGCCCAGTCGAGCATGCCGACCACGACATCGCCGATGGCGAATTTCGGGTTCCGCGACTCGACGATCTCGGCGACGCTGCCGGCCGTCAGCGGCCGGTCGAGCTCGAACGGCGGCGTGTAGGAATGCAGCTCCGTCATGCGCGGCCGCATGTAGGGATCAAGCGACAGGTAGAGGGTGCGGGCCACGATCTGGCCCTCGGCCGGCGCCGGCAAGGCGCGGCGCTCGAGCCGGAAGCAGTCGGGCGTCACATCGCCCTGCGGCCGGCGGGCGAGGATGATCTGGGTCGTCTCGGTCATGGCGGTCCTCCTGGTGGCCCGCCGTCATAGCGGCGCGGCAGCGGCAGGTCCATGTCGCAGGCCGCCGTTCGCCGGTTGGCCGGCTGCGCACTGACGGCACCGGCCGGATCAGGTAGAGTGGCGATGATCGAACCGGTTTCCAGGGGGCAATCATGTGGCTTGCGGTGCGCGCCGCTGCGGTGGGCGCGGTAGTTGCGGCGTGCGTTGTGGCGGGGGCCGCGCTGGCGCAGCCGCGGGTCGAGATCACGCGCGACCTAGCCGGCGCCAAGGACCATCCGCTGGTACCGCGCTACGAAGGCTCCTTCATCATCGGCTACAAGGCCGACCGCTTCGCCGAGGTCGACATCCCCATGGGGCCTGTCACCCTGGGCAGCAATGGCCAGCGTCGTTTCGAACGAATGGATGCTCTCGAAGGCGCGCGCACGCGGCTGCTGTATGTCGCGCCATTCGAGCGCACGTCACTGGAGGTCATGCGCAACTACAAGGACGCGCTGCTGGCCGCCGGCTTCAAGCCGCTCTTCGAATGCAATCGCGACGCCTGCGGCGACTCGGTCGAAGTGCCGTTCTATTTCAACAACGACAGCCGCAAGCTGATGGCCGACCAGGTGATGCAGTACGCCTTCGCCTACGGCGTCGTCGACCCGCGCCTGTTCGTGGCGCGGCTCGATCGTCCGCAAGGCGGCCAGGCGACCGTCATCGTCTTCGCCGCCTTCCAGGAGAACTCGGCCAACGCCGCGGCCGGCAAGCGGGTGGCGGTGTTCGTCGACATCGTCGAGAGCGGCACCATGGAAAAGCGCATGGTGACGGTGCAGGCGCCGGAGATGGCGACCAACCTCAGCCGCGACGGCAAGCAGGCGATCTACGGCATCTACTTCGATTTCGACAAGGCCGACATCAAGGCGGAGTCCAAACCGCAGCTCGAGGAGATGGCCAAGCTGCTGAAGGCCAATCCCGGCCTGAAGGTCTACATCGTCGGCCACACCGACAACCAGGGCGCGCTCGACTACAACATCGGCCTCTCGCAGCGTCGCGCCGAGGCGGTGGTGCGGGCCCTGGCGACCCAGTATGGCATTCCGGCCGCGCGCATGACGCCGCGCGGGCTGGGACCGCTGGCGCCGGTCACGTCCAATGCCACCGAGGATGGCCGCGCCAAGAACCGCCGCGTCGAACTGGTGCAACAGTAGCGCGGCGCGGTCCCGCGCGGCCGACGCGATACTCCCGGGCGGCGACGTCGCCGCGCGCTCCGGCCTTGACATCAAGAGATGAACTGAAGTTCACTCTTTGATAGTGAACCTCGGTTCATTCCTTCGTGGCAGGCGGCGCCAATGGTCTACCGGCGTACGGAAAGCGCGACCCAGCGGCTGGCGGACAAGCGGGCCCGCATCCTGAAGGCCGCCCGCGAGCTCGTCGCCGAGGGCGGATGGTCGGCCGCCCAGGTCGACAACGTCGCCGTCAAGGCCGGTGTGGCGACCGGCACGGTCTATCGCTACTGGTCCGCGAAAGCCGAGCTGTGCGCCGAGATCGTGGCCAGCGTCTCGTCGCGCGAAGTCAGCATCGCGAAGGCAATCGCCGACGCCGACGGATCGCCAGTCGAGAAGCTGCAATCGGCCATCCGCACCTTCGCCAGCCGGGCGCTGCGTGGCCGGCGGCTGGCCTACGCGCTGATCGCCGAGCCTGTCGATCCCGAGGTCGAGACCGTGCGTCTGGACTATCGGGCACAGTTGGCGCACTGCTTCGAGCGCATCCTGCGCGAAGGGATCATGCGCGGCGTCTTCCCGCGTCTCGATCCGGCGGTCGCCGCCGCCTGCATCGTCGGCGCCTTCATGGAAGCGCTGGTCGGGCCGCTGGCGCCGGCCAAAGGCACCGGTGCGCGCGCCGACCGGCACCTGATCGAGCAGATAACCCAGTTCTGCCTGCGCGCCAGCGTCGGCGCCCCGGAGTGAGACTCATGGAAGAGCACGCGCAAGATGCCGGCGCCGACCTGTTCGGCCGTTTTCCGTCGCTGCCTGCGGACGGCTACGCCACGCACGAGGTGATGAATCAGGCGACGCCGCTTGCGGGGCACAACGCCTTCACGGGCGACCGGCTGCTGACGGAGATCGCCGGCCGCGAGAAGATCGCGTGGGCGGACGGACTGCTGGCCGAGGCGGGGGCAACGGTCGCCAGCGCGCGCGTCGCCCAGCTGGCGCGCGACGCCAATCGCAACCTGCCGGACCTCAGAAGCCACGACCGCTTCGGCAACCGCGTCGACGAGATCGAGTTTCATCCGGCGTGGCACGAGCTGATGGCGCTGGCGATCGGCCACGGCACGCACGCGCTGTCCTGGACCGCCGGTCAGCCCGGCGCGCACGTCGCGCGCGGTATGCTGTCGTATCTCTGGAACCAG
>JAHCJT010000173.1 GCA_026126245.1 Alphaproteobacteria bacterium | reverse complement strand
GACAGGCGCAGATTGATGAAGCCGGGGCCGGCGACCGCCGCGTCGGTCACGCCCGCGACCCGGCGCAGGCGGGCGACCAGCGCCTCGGCAATGTCGCGCGGCTTCTTGCGGGCCGCCTTGGCCAGCACCATGGCGGCGTTGGTGGCGATATCGCCATGCGACGGATCGCGCGGCGGCTCGGCGGTGACGGAAGACAGATCGAGCCCGGCCGGCAGCTCGCCGTCGGCCGCCATGGCCTGCAGCGCGGTGGTGATCTCGGCAGCAATATGACGAAACGGATTCATGCCGCCGCGTTTAGCGTGCCCGATGCAGCAGCGAAAGTAGTTTTCACCTCTCCCCGGCGGCGAGATGTCGGTGCGTAGCGCCGGGTGAGGGGGCGGTGCAACAGTGCGATGCTACACTGTAGACACCTCGTCTGGTCTACGGCCCCCTCACCCGGGCGCGCGACGCGCCCGACCTCTCCCCGGTGGGGAGAGGTCGTGATCTTCACAGGTCGGTGTCGCCCTTCAGCAGGCGCTGCACGACGGTGCGGTTGAGGATCTCGTTGGTGCCGTCGGCGACGTTGACGATGCGCAGCGCATGCCAGGCGTGGTACAGGCCGACCTCGTTGGTGAAGCCCATGGCGCCGTGCGTCTGCATGGCGCGATCGACGGCGCGGTAGCCGACCTGCACCGAATATGCCTTGGCCATCGACAGCTCCTTGACCGCCGGTTCGCCGCGGTCGAGCAGGGTGGCGGCGTTGAGCCCCATCAGGTGGGCGGCGTGCAGTTCCATGGCGCTCTCGGCCAGCGGGAAGGTGACGCCCTGGTAGTCGGCGATCGGCTGGCCGAAGGCCTGGCGCATCTTGGCGTACTCCAGTGCCTTCTCCAGACTCCAGCGGCCGTAACCGACGGCGCGCGCCGAATTGTAGATGCGGCCCAGCGAGACGCCGTACAGCGCCGCCCCGAAGCCGTTGTTCAGCTCGCCGACCAGCTGCCACGGCTCGACGCGCACGTCTTCAAGCCGCAGCTCGGCCTCGTCACCGCCGATGTGGCCGAACAGCTTGATGACCCGCTGCACCTCGAAGCCGGGCGACGACGTCGGCACGAGAAAGGCCGAGATGCCGCCGGCGCGGCGCGCGGCGCGCGCGGCATCGGTGACGGCGAAGACGATGCAGTAGTCGGCCACCGGCGCGTTGGAGGTCCAGATCTTGCGGCCGGTGATGCGCCAGCCCTGGTTGTCGGCGACGGCCCGGGTGGCGATCGCGGCCGCGTCCGAGCCGGCGCCCGGCTCCGACAGGCCGAAGCACATCGACGCCTCGCCGGCCATCATCGGCGCCAGGATGCGGTCGCGCGCTTCCGGTGTGACCTTTTCCAGCAGCCGGCTGGGCCCGAAGGCCCAGTGGCTGATGACGTACAGCATCAGCCAGTTCTGCGGGCCGCACAGCCGGAACAGTTCCTCCCATCCGGCGTAGTACGCCAGGTGCCCCAGGCCGCCGCCGCCCAGCGACTCCGGCACGCACATGTTGTAGTAGCCGGCCTTGGCGGCGGCGCGCCGCACCTCGCCGATCAGGCCCTTCAGCTCGTCGGAGAAGCGGCCGTCCTCGCGGTACAAGCGGCGCTGATTTTCGAACAGGTCGTGATTCTTCTCGTGCCGCGGCAACACCTCGGCGCGGGCGAAGGCAGCCAGCCCGTCGCGCACAGCGCGGACATCGTCGGGCAATTCCCAGGCAATCGCGGCCATCGTCACTCCTCGTCTCCCGCCGCGGTGAGGCGCGGCACCGCGCCCCAGGCGCCGCGCCGGCGGGCAATCGCCGCGGATCATGGGCCTTGCCCGCGCCGGCAGCCAGCCGCCCGGCGCGAAGCTCCCATACGCGGCGCCGCTGGCGGCGTGCCGTATGGTGCGCGCTACGACGTTTCGGTGTCGTACAGGTCGAACAGTCTTCGGTGTTCCTCGAGCGCGTAGTTGTCGGTCATGCCGGCGATGTAGTCGGCCACGACGCGGGCACGGCCGCGTTCGTCGGTCGCCGCGGCGCGGGCGCGCCATTCGTCCGGCAGGCAATTGGCTTCCCGGAACAGGATGCCGAACAGATCGGCCACCACGCGGCGCGCCCGCGAGGTCATGCGGTTGACCCGCCAGTGGCGGTACATGCGCTCGAACAGGAACGTCTTCAGCGCCGCGTTCTCGGCCGCCAGCGCCGCCGAGAAGGCAGCCACCGGCCGATCCAGATGGCGCACCGCCTCGACGCTGGCCGGCGCCGCCGCCGCCAGCCGCCGGCGGGTTTCGGCAACGACGTCCTCGACCATGACGTTGATCAGTCGGCGCACCGTCTCGTGGATCAGCCGGCCTTGCTCCAGCGTCGGATAGCGGCGGCGCACTTCGCGCACGATATCGCCGACCATCGGCAGCGGCAGCAGGTCCTCGACGCTGAACAGGCCGGCGCGCAGGCCGTCGTCGATGTCGTGGTTGTTGTAGGCGATGTCGTCGCTGATCGCCGTGACCTGCGCCTCCGGCCCGGCCCAGGTGTGCAGCTCGAGGTCCCAGTCGCCGCTGAACTCGACGATGGCGGCCGGGAGGTCGGCCGGCGCCACGCCGGGCCCGAGCAGCGGCCCGTTGTGCTTCACCGCCCCTTCCAGCGTCTCCCAGGTCAGGTTCAGTCCGTCGAAGTCGGCGTAGCGGTGTTCCAGCTTGGTCAGGATGCGCAGCGTCTGGGCGTTGTGGTCGAAGCCGCCGTACGGCCGCATGGCGGCATCCAGCGCCTCCTCGCCGGCATGGCCGAATGGCGTGTGCCCGAGGTCGTGGGCCAGCGCGAGGGCCTCGGCCAGATCCTCGTCCAGCGCCAAGGTGCGGCAGATCGAGCGCGCGATCTGCGCCACCTCCAGCGAATGGGTCAGCCGGGTCCGGTAGTGGTCGCCCTCGTGGTAGACGAAGACCTGCGTCTTGTGCTTCAGCCGCCGGAACGCCGTCGAATGGATGACGCGGTCGCGGTCGCGCTGGAACGGCGAGCGCGTGGTGGCCTCCGCCTCGCCATGCAGGCGGCCGCGCGAGGCGCGCGAATCGCTGGCGTACGGCGCCAGGCGGCGGCCGTCCGATCCGATCGCGCTCGCCTGCTGCGACATCCGTCCTCCGCCGTCGCGGGATCGCCCGCTTGCCCGTGGCCGTCGCCTACTTCACCAGACAGACCGGCACCTCGACATGGGCGATCACGTCCTGGGCGACCGAGCCGAGCAGCACGCCGGCGACGCCGCCGTGGCCGCGCGTGCCCATCACCACGCTCTGGCAGCCCAAGCGCCGCACGAACTCGCCCACCACCGGTCCGGGCCGGCCGACGCTGATATGCGTCACCGCCTTGACGCCGGCGTCGGCACAGATTTTCACGGCCGACGCGAGCGCCTTCTCGCCTTCCTCGCGGTGGTAGGATTCGACGTTGGCCTTGGGCACGAACATCGTCACCAGGCTGCCGACCGAGGCCTGCACGTTCAGCAGGTGCAGCACGGTGCCGGGCGCCAGCTTGGCCATGCCGAGGGCGTGCCGCACCGCCCGGTCCGAGTTTTCCGAACCGTCGACGGGTACCAGAATCGCGGGCGTGTCGGCCATGGTGCTTGCCTCAGTCCTTGTTGCGGGCCAGGTCGACGATTTCCGCCGGCTTGCGCCGGCGCGCCAGCCACAGTCCCAAGCCGACGACGAACAGGGCGCCGGCGGCGGCGCAGACATGCTCGGCGTGCGGGATGCGCGCCTCCAGCCAGGCGGCGATCGTGCCCTCGGGCGCGACCGCGGCGTTGGGCGGCTTGCCGTCGGTCGCCATCACCTCGCCGCCGATCCAGCCCAGCAGCGCGCCGCCGAGAATCACCAGCACCGGGTAGCGCTGCAGGATCGTGGTCAGCAGCGTGCTGCCGAAAATGATGATCGGGATGCTGATGACCAGGCCGAGCATGATCAGCACGCCGTCGTTGTTGGCGGCGGCGGCAATGGCGATCGCGTTGTCGAGGCTCATGATCGCGTCGGCGACGACGATGGTCCAGATCGCGCCCCACAGATTGGCGCTGGCCTTGACGCCGCCGCCGTCGCCCTCAGCTTCCTCCTCGTTGAGCAGCTTGACGCCGATCCACAGCAGCAGGGCGCCGCCGACCAGCTTCAGGAACGGCACGCTCAGCAGCCAGGTGATCATGAAGACAAAGATGATGCGCAGGACGATGGCACCGAGGCTGCCGAAGATGATCGCCGGCCGGCGATGCAGGTCCGACAGGTTGCGGCAGGCCATGGCGATGACGACGGCGTTGTCGCCGGACAGGATGACGTTGGCGACGATGATCTTGCCCAGCGCCACCCAGAACGCGGCGCTGGCGACATCCGGCATCACGAAATCCATACAGCCCCCAGTCCGGCCGCCGGCGAACGACGGGCCGCACCATAACGTGCGGCGGCGCGGTGTAAATACCCCCGCAATCCGCAGCCCGCGTCGCTTCCGCGCCGATCGCGGGAAATGCTATCCCGGCACCTGCACAGCGGGGGAGAGCGCCGGCATGGCGGCCAGATCGGCCTATACCAAGATGTTTCCGGTCTCATGGACCGAACTGCACCGCGACGCCAAAGCGCTGGCCTGGCGGCTGGCCGACCTCGGGCCGTTCAAGGGGCTGGTCGCCATCACCCGCGGCGGCCTGGTGCCGGCCGCCATCGTGGCGCGCGAGCTCAACGTGCGCCTGATCGACACGATCTGCTGCTCGACCTACGAAAAGACCAAGCGCGGCGGCAAGGTGCAGGTGCTCAAGGGCGCGGCGGCGGAACAGGACAACGGCGAGGACTGGCTGATCGTCGACGACCTGGTCGACACCGGCATCACCGCCGAGCGGGTGCGCGAGCTGATGCCCAAGGCGCATTTCGCCACCGTCTACGCCAAGCCGGCCGGCAAGCCGATGGTCGATACCTTCATCACCGAGGTCAGCCAGGACACCTGGATCCTGTTCCCATGGGACCAGGAGGCGGTGATGTCGACGCCGATCGCCGAGCTGAAGGCGGGCGACCGGCGGCGGTAGGCGCAGCCGCTACCCCACCAGGCGTTGCTGGCCGGCCCAGAAGCGGGCGCGCAGCACCTTCTTGTCGACCTTGCCGACGGCGGTCAGCGGCAGGCTGTCGACGACCTCGACCCGCTTGGGCGCCTGGGCCGAGCCCTTGCGCTCCTTGACCAGCTGGATGAGCGCGGCGGCGTCGGGCGTCGCGTTGGGCCTGGCGACGACCAGCGCCGTGACCGCCTCGCCCCATTTGGGATCGGGCACGCCGATGACGGCGGCCATCGCGACATCGGGATGCGACGTCAGCACGTCCTCGACCTCGCGCGGGAAGACGTTGAAGCCGCCGGTCACGATCATGTCCTTCTTGCGATCGACGATGTAGAGGTAGCCGCGCTCGTCGGCGCGCGCGATGTCGCCGGTGTGCAGCCAACCGCCCCTGAACGTCTCTTCGGTCTGCTCCGGGCGCTTCCAGTACTGTTCCATGACCTGCGGCCCGCGGGCGCAGATTTCGCCCGCCTCGCCGGTGGCGACCTCGCGCAGCTCGTCGTCCAGCAGTCTGATCTCGACGTCGGCCACCGGATGGCCGCAGGACGCGAACAGCTCCGGCCGCGACGGATCGTGGTCCGCCTTGCGCAGCACCGACAGCGGATAGCCCTCGGTCTGGCCGTAGAGCTGCGAGAACACCGGACCGATGCGCTCGATGCCCTCGACCAGCCGGCTGGGCGACATCGGCGAGGCGCCGTACATCAGCAGCTCCAGCGACGACAGGTCGGTCTTGTCCAGCGCCGCATGGTCGAGCAGCACGTAGATCATGGTCGGCACCAGCAGCGTCATGTTGATGCGCTCGCGCTGGATGGTCGCCAGCACGCGTTCGGCGTCGAAGCCCTTCATCAGGTGCACGGCGCCGCCGCGCACCAGCGTCGGCACCACCTTGGTACCGGCGACATGGGTGATCGGCGCCACCGCCAGGTAACGGGGATCCTGCGGGATCTCGAAGCTGGCCAGCACCGAGGTCGTCACCGCCGACCACGAGGCATGCCGCCGGATGGCGCCCTTGGACTTGCCGGTGGTGCCGCCAGTATAGGCGAGGATCGCGTAGTCGTCGGCGCCCACCAGGCTACGCGGGCTGGCCTCGCCGGCGGCGTCGGCGCTGGCCAGCAGGTCGGTGCCGTAGTTCGATGCCCCCAGCGTGAAGATGCACTTGAGCTGCGGGCAACGGCCGGCCAGCTCGCCACCCCGCTCGCGATGGTTGGCGGCGTCGATCACCAGGGCATCGATCTCGGCGTCCTGCAGCACCTCGACGTGATCGTCGAGCGAGCCGACCGGATGCAGCCAGGTGATGATCAGGCCCAGCGCCTGGGCGGCAACGCCGGCGCACCAGGCATCCGCCCGGTTGGCGCTGAGCAGTGCCATGCGCATGCCGTGCGCCAGCCCGGCCGCCGCCATCGCAGCCTGCAGGCGCCCGATCAGCGCCAGCGTGGCGCTGTAGCTCAGCCTGCCGCCCTCCCAGGCAAAGGCGGTGCGATCGGGAAAGCGGCGCAGCGCGCGCAACGTGAGATCGACGCCCGTCGGGCCGCCGTGGAGCGAGGCTGTCATGGCGTTTCTTCCCTGTCTGCCGTTGGCGCAGCCTAGCGAGGGACGCCCGCCCGACGGAAGAGCCGAGTGGCGTCAGCCACGGACCGGGTCGATGCGGGCTCGGCTGACCTAGACCGGCGCCGGATGCACCATCGTCCAGTGACGCGCGATGTCCTCGCGCCGCGCCACCCAGACGCGGTCGTGCTGCAGAACATGGTCCATGAACTTGGCCAGCGCCGCGGCCCGGCCCGGTCGCCCGGCCAGCCGGCAGTGCAGGCCGATCGACATCATCTTGGGTGCGGTGGCGCCCTCGGCGTAGAGCACGTCGAAGGCGTCGCGCATGTAGGCGAACCATGCGTCGCCCGACGTGAAGCCCGGCGGCACCGCGAACTTCATATCGTTGACTTCCAGCGTGTAGGGAATGACCAGATGCGGCTTGCCGCCCACCGCCACCCAGTACGGCAGGTCGTCGGCATAGGAATCGCTGGAGTAGAGGAAGCCGCCCTCCTCGACCACCAGCCGCAGGGTGTTGTCGCTCAGGCGGCCGGTGTACCAGCCGACCGGCCGCTTGCCGCAGGTCTGCTCGATGGCGCGGATGGCGCGCCGCATGTGCTCGCGTTCGTCGGCCTCGGACATGTCCTTGTAGTTGATCCAGCGCCAGCCGTGGCTGGCGACTTCGTGGCCGGCGTCGGCCATCGCCTTGCCGGCGGCCGGATTGAGCTCGAGCGCCCGGCCGATCGCCCACGATGTGAAGTGGATGTCGCGCTGGGCGAACAGGCGCATGATGCGCCAGAAGCCGGCGCGGCTGCCGTATTCGTAGATCGTCTCGGTGCTGAGGTCGCGCATGCCCATGAAGGGCTGGCCGCCGGGCGTCTCGCTGAGGAAGACCTCGGAACCGGGATCGCCGTTGACGACCGTGTTCTCGCCACCCTCCTCGTAGTTCAACACGAAGCTGACGGCGAGGCGCGCGCCGCCGGGCCATTGCGGATCCGGTGTGTTGGGGCCGTAGCCGACCAGGTCGCGGCTGAGATGATCGCGCAGCATGGGTCCTGTTCCTCCGACCGGCCCGGCGCTTGCATTGCCCGACCGCCTCGACCTTTGTATAGCAAAGCCGGTGCCGTGACGGAGCGACAAACATGGTGACACGATACGGTCCGCTGGGGGCGCGCCACTCCAGTGGCGCGTCGTGCGCAAACGCAATCAAGGACGCGCGACGGCAGTCGCACGCCCGCGGCCGATGACCGACATCGACCGGGCCACGCAGGCGGTGCGCGAGGACCGGCTGTGGCGACGCCATCTCGACATGGCGAAGCTGGGCGGTACTGCCAGGGGCGGCGTCAACCGCCAGGCGCTGTCGCCCGAGGACGCGGCTGCCCGCAACCAGCTCATGGCGTGGGCGCGCGCCCGCGGCTTTTCGGTCTCGACCGACGCCATCGGCAACCTGTTCGTGCGCCGCGCCGGCAGCGACGCGACCGCGAGGCCGGTGCTCAGCGGCTCGCACATGGACAGCCAGCCGACCGGCGGGCGCTTCGACGGCATGTACGGCGTGCTGGCTGCCTTCGAGGCATTGGAGGCACTGGAAGATGCCGGCATCGCCACGAGACGGCCAGTCGAGGCCGTGGCGTGGACCAACGAAGAAGGCAGCCGCTTCCAGCCCGGGGCCATGGGATCAGCCGTATTCGCCGGCCACTACACGCTCGACGCCATGCTGGACGTCAAGGACTGGAAAGGCGTGGTGCTGCGCGACGCGCTGACCGAGACCCTGGCGGCGGCGCCAGCCCCCGGGCGCGGCGAACGACCGGGCTTCGCGCTCGACGGCTACGTCGAGGCGCATATCGAGCAGGGTCCGCGGCTGGAGGACGCGAAGACGACCATCGGCGTCGTCACCGGCATCCAGGGCAGCCGGCGCTTCGTGGTCGATATCGTCGGCGAGGAGGCGCATGCCGGCACCACGCCGCGCGCCGCGCGCAAGGACGCCTTCGTCGCCGCCGTCGCCATCGCCGGCGCCATGCAGGAGGCGACGCGCGACGCCGACGACACGCTGCGCTTCACCATCGGCCGCGTCGACGTATTGCCAGGCTCGCCCAACACGGTGCCGGGCCGCGTCAGCTTCACCATCGACATGCGTCATCCCGACATGGAGGTGCTGGACGCGCATGAGGCCAGGCTGCGGGCCATCGTCGCGACCGGTGCCGCGCCGTGCAGCGCCGGCATCGAGCGGGTGACGTCGGTGGCGCCGACGGTGTTCGACCCTGCCGTCATCGACCTGGTGCGCGACGCCGCGCGCCGGCAGGGGCTGAGCCACATGGACATGCCCTCGGGCGCCGGCCACGACGCCATGCACATCGCCGCGCTGTGTCCGACCGGCATGATCTTCGTGCCCTGCGAGCGCGGCATCAGCCACAACGAGATCGAGAACGCCACGCCGGCCGATCTCGCCGCCGGCGCGCGCGTGCTGGTCGAGGCGCTGCTGCGCCTGGCAAACCGATGATGCGACCTTCCCATTGATGTCGTTTGCACCACCCCCTACCCGCCGCGCGCTTCGACCTCTCCGCGCCGGGCAGAGGTGAGGCCGATCCCTGCAAGGTTCCCCATGCCCGCACTCGCCAAGCAACTCGTTTCCATCCTCACCGACCTGGTGGCGATTCCCAGCCCCTATCCGCCGGGCGACAGTGTCGAGATCAGTGGCTATGCCGCCAAGCGGCTGAAGAAGGCCGGCTACAAGGTGGAGACCGTGCGCAAGGTCAGGGGTGTCGACAATGTCGTGGCACGGCTCAAGGGTCCAGCCCGCGGCCCCAGCACGGTGTTCAACGCCCATGTCGACACCGTCGGTGTCGGCGAACGCGCCAACTGGAAAACCGATCCGTTCAAGGCCGCGGTCAAGGGCGGACTGGTCTACGGCCTGGGCGCCGGCAACTGCAAGGGCAGCATGGCGGTGCAGCTCTGGCTGGCCGAGGAGATCGCCCGGCTCGGCGGTCCCGAACGTGGCGAGATCGTCTTCACCTTCGTCGCCGACGAGGAGAACCTCGGGCCCAACGGCATGGACTTCCTGCGCACGTCGCGCAAGGTCAGGCCCGACGTGCTGATCCTCGGGGCGCAGACCGAGAACCAGCTGATCGTCGCCGAACGCGGCGTGATGTGGGCGCGCATCACCACCTCGGGCAAGGCGGCGCACGCCGGCAACCCTGCCGCCGGCGACAACGCCATCCTGCGCATGATCAGGCTGGTCGGCGCGTTGCAGGCCTTCTACGACCGCGAACTGCCCCGGCGCGTGGCGGGCGCCATGAAATCGACCGTCAACGTCGGCATGTTCCATGGCGGGCACAACACCAACGTCGTGCCCAGCGCCTGCACCGTCGAGATCGACCGCCGCCTGCTGCCGACCGAGCGGGTCAAGACGGCGTTCGCCGAGCT
>JAHCJT010000172.1 GCA_026126245.1 Alphaproteobacteria bacterium | reverse complement strand
TCGACGCCTTCGACGAACGGCGAGTTGGCGTACAGCGCCGTCGCCACCGGCTGCAGCGCCAGCGAGACGCGGAATTTCTTCACCATGTCGGCTTCATCGGCGAAGTCGACATTGGTCTGCACCGTGCAGGTCCGCAGCATCATGTCGAGGCCGAGCTTGCCCTTCTTCGGCATGTAGCGTCGCATGATCGCGTAGCGCCCCTTGGGCATCCAGTCGAAGTCCTCGCGCCGCCATGTCGGCGTGTGGCCCATGCCGACAAAGCCGATGCCCAGCGGTTCGGCGACGGCCTTGACCTCGGCCAGGTGCTCGTCGACCTCGGCCGCGGTCTCGTGCGCGGTGGCCAGCGGCGCGCCGCTCAACTCGAGCTGTCCGCCCGGCTCGAGCGTGATATTCGCCTTCTCGCGCGTCAGCGCGATGGGATTGCCGTTCTCCAGCACGCGCTGCCAGCCGAAACGGTCGGCCAGACCCTCCAGCACGGCGCGGACACCGGCACGGTCGTCGTATGGGATCGGTTTCAGGTCGGCGCGCAGGAACCCGAACTTCTCGTGTTCGGTGCCGGCGCGCCACTGGTCGCGCGGCTTGCCGCCGGCGGCCATGTAGTCGATGAGCTGCCGCCGATCGGTGATCGGCACGCCGGCTCCGCTGGGCGGCGCGGACATCAGCAGTTTTCCCCCCGCCGCGTTTCGCGGCGCACTGGCGCCACGCGGTCGCACGATGTTGCGGGCGGTCGAGCCGCCCCGGTCGGCGCCGTTGCTAGCAAGCCGCCGCGCCCAACTCAACCGGGCCGATGACACTCGGATGAGCTTTCCTCGCGTGGCCGCGCAAGGAGATTCATGTGATGCCGGCGCCCGCCGCTCGTGCGATCGGATCGCAACGACAAACCGAGATCCCGACGCGCCACGAATCGCAAGCGCGCCGGCAGCGACACCTCATGACCGGGCCGCAGGCTCACGCATCCTGCGTCGTGGCGTAATCCGGCCAGCGGCGCGGCGTGGCACGCCGCCAGTCGCCGATCATCGCCTGCCATATCGCCAGCGCCGCCAGCGCCGCGGTGTCGGCGCGCAGGATGCGCGGTCCCAACCCCACTGCATGAACGGTCGGCAGGCGGCCCACGGCGTCGAGCTCGGCGCGCGCGAAGCCGCCTTCGGGGCCGGTCAGCACGGCCCACGGCGCGGCGCGCGCCGCGGCATCGAGCGTCGCCAGCACGTCCGCGACCGGACGTCCGCCGCCGGTCTCGTCGGCCAGCAGCAGATGGCGATCGGCCGGCCACGCCGACAGCAGTTTGTCCAGCGCCAGAGGCGCACGCACCTCGGGCACCGACAGCCGCTCGGTCTGCTCCGCCGCCTCGACGGCGTTGGCGCACAGGCGATCGAGGTTGACGCGCTCGACGATGGTGCGCGCCGTCATCACCGGCTGCAGCACGCTGACGCCCAGCTCCGTCGCCTTCTCGGCGATGAAGTCCAGGCGCGCCTTCTTGACGGGCGCAAAGCACAGCCACAGATCGGGTTCCGGCGCCGGCGCGCGGCTGCGCGCCACGAGCCGCAACGTCACGGCCCGTTTGCCGACGGCGTCGACGACGGCGCGCCACTCGCCGTCGCGGCCATTGAACAGCCTGACCTCGCGACCCGCGCCCAGCCGCAGCACGTCGCGCAGGTAGTGCGCGCGATCGGCGTCGAGGCCGACGGCCGACCCGGCTGCCAGCTCTGCGTCGAGGAACAGACGAGGCGTCATGCCGCCGCCTGTAGCACGGATTAGTGCCGCCTGGCGCTTGCCGCCGCCTGCCGCGCCCTTGCCCGTCCGCGATGCGGACGGCCCCTGGGGCGATCGCATATGACGTTCGTCGACCTTCTCCCTCCGGGGGAAGATCAAGACGTCGACCAGCTCCGCGCACGCCCTATGCGATTGCGTGCGACGACCCGCGTGCCTGCGCCACCTTGATCGCAACCGGCAGCGACACCACTGGCCGATCGAGGGCATGTGACTGTGGTCGGCGAACAGCGGCGGCCTGCGTCATGGCTGCCATTGAGCACGTCGCGGGCCACGCCCATGATGGCGGCATGAGCGAGGCGATCCCCGCCACGGGCCACACCGACATCAACCGCACGCACTGGATGCTGCGGATACTGCCGGCGCGGGCGCGCCCCTATGGCCGGCTGGCACGATGGGACCGACCGATCGGTATCTGGTTGCTGCTGTTTCCGTGCTGGTGGAGCATCGCGCTGTGCGCGCCGCTGCCGGCGCCCGACTCGCCGTCGCACGTGGATGGCCCGGGCGACTGGGCCAGCTTCGCGTGGTTCATGCTGGCGTTCGCCATCGGTGCCTTCGCCATGCGCGGCGCCGGCTGCACCTGGAACGACATCCTGGATCGCCACATCGACGCGCATGTCGAGCGCACCCGCGACCGGCCGTTGCCGGCCGGCGAGGTGACGGTCGGCCAGGCGCTGGCCTGGCTCGCCGCGCAGGCCGCGGTCGGCGCCGCCATCCTGTTCAGCTTCAACCTGTTTGCCATCGCCGTCGGCCTGGCGTCGCTGCTGATCGTCGCGATCTATCCGCTGATGAAGCGCATCACGTCGTGGCCGCAGGTGGTGCTGGGCTTCGCCTTCAACTGGGGCGCGTTGCTGGGCTGGGCGGCGGTCGGCGCGGACCGCCCCTGCCTGGCCTACGCCGCCCTCAGCCTGTATCTCGCCGGCGTTGCCTGGACGCTGGTCTACGACACCATCTACGCCATGCAGGACCAGCGCGACGACGCCATCATCGGCGTGCGCTCGACGGCGCGGCGCTTCCAGGCTCAACCGCAGGCGTGGCTGACGCTGTTCGCGGTCCTGACGGTGATCGGGCTGGCACTGGCCGGCTGGCTGGCGCGGATCGGCGGCGTCTACTACGTCGGGCTTGCCGCCGTGGCGGCGCACCTGGCGTGGCAGGTCGCGACGGTCAAGCCGCGCGATCCGGCCGACTGCCTGCACAAGTTCCGCGCCAACCGCTGGATCGGCTGGCTGCTGCTGGCGGGCATTCTGGCCGGCCGTCTGTTGTGAGTGCCGCCGGCCGAATTGCCGGCGACACCACGCCTTCGTAAGGTCGGGCGATGGACCGCTACCTCACGCCCGTCGAACGCTTCATCGTGGCCAACACGGCATTGGCGGCCCCGGCATTGGTACCGGAACTGAAGCTGCGGCTGGCGAACGAGGAACAGAAGCTGCTGATCTGGCAACAGACCGAGGTCTGGCTCGGCCGGCGCGATCTGCTGCCGCCGTACTGGGCGTTCTGCTGGCCGGGCGGCGAAGCGGTGGCGCGCTATCTGCTGGACAATCCGGCCACGGTCGCCGGCCAACGCGTCATCGACCTGGGCGCCGGCGGCGGCGTGGTGACGGTGGCGGCGGCCAGGGCCGGCGCGGCCGCCACCGTCGGCAACGACATCGACCGGCTGGCGCTGGTGTGCCTGCGGCTCAATGCCGAGGCCAACGGCGTTGCGGTCGAGGTCAGCAGCGAGGACTGGCTGGCCGGCGACGCCGGCGCGCCCGACGCCGATGTCGTGACCGCCGGCGACATCTTCTACGGCGCCGAGCTGACGATGCGCGCCTTGGCGTGGCTGCGCGGCCACGCCGCCAAGGGCCGGCTGGTGCTGCTGGGCGATCCCGGCCGCCGGTTCCTCGCCACCGATCACCTCGAGATGCGCGCCTCCTACGCCATGCCGGCGACCGACGACCCCGACAACCGGGATCTGCGCGAGATCACCGTGTGGCGCGTGCGGGCATAGACATGTCGCAACCAGGTCGATGACCGCCATGGCGCGAAGCCACCCCGATCCCGACGCCTTCATCCGCGGCCATACCGCGCTGGAACGGCCGGCACTGGTGCCGGAGCTGCGGCTATGGATGGCGACGGAATACCTGCCGATCTGGCAGGCGACCGAGGACTGGCTGGAGGCGAACAACGTCGATCCACCTTATTGGGCGTTCTGCTGGCCCGGCGGCCAGGCGGTGGCCCGGCATCTGCTCGACAACGCCGCGCTCGTCACCGGCAAGTCGGTGATCGACTTCGCCGCCGGCGGCGGCATCGCCAGCCTCGCGGCGGGCAAGGCCGGCGCCGCGCGCGTCGTTGCCAACGACATCGACGCCATGGCGCTGGCGGCGGTGCGGCTCAACGCCGAAGCCAACGCCATCACGGTCGACAGCGACGGCTCGGACTGGCTCGCCGGTCCGCCGGCATCACCGGCCGCCGACGTCGTGATCGCCGGCGACGTTTGCTACGAGCGCGAGATGACGGCGCGCGCCATGGCCTGGCTGCGCAGCCACGCCGCGGCGGGACGGCTGGTGCTGCTGGGCGATCCCGGCCGCAACTACTTTACCGCCGAGCGACTGGAAGAAGTGGCGCGCTACGACATCCCGACGTCGCTGCAGCTCGAGAACCGCGGCCTGCGCCAGACCACCGTGTGGCGCGTCCACGCCTGAACCGTCGGGTGGGCCGCGACACAAGGTAGCGCGGCGCGTCAACGTCCCCATCTCGGTTGTGGTCTTGGCAACAATTCCGTAACTGGTCTTTCACAATCGACCTCTCTACAGTCCGCGCGCATGACGAAAGCGGCGTCACAGCTGACCCCCGAAGATTTCGCCCGCCTCTACCGGCGCTTCAACGCGTCGGTGTGCAAGTTCGACTGCGGCAAGAAATGCGCGCCGCTCAACGACGGCACGCCGGTCTGTTGCTCGACGCAGGATGCCGTGCCGGTGGTGCACAAGGCCGAGTTCAGGCTCCTGCGTAGTCGCACCGATTTGTGGCGGCGCTTCACGCCCTATGATGCGCCCACGCGCAAGATCGTCGGCGACCTCACGACCTCGTCATGCGCCATCGAGTGCAAGGGCGCGGCCTTCTGCGAGCGCGAGAACCGTACCATCGCCTGCCGGGCATTTCCGTTCTTTCCCTACGTGACGCGCGAGCGGCAGGTGCTCGGGCTCAGCATCTACTGGATCTTCGAGGATCGCTGCTGGATGATGTCCAACCTGCAGCTGGTCGAGAAGACCTTCATCGACGAATGTCTCGACACGTGGCGCGCCATTTTCGCCAAGGACCAGGAGGAGTGGCAGACCTACATCGAGTACTCCGCCACCATGCGCCGGGTCTTCAGCCGCTGGGGCCGCTCGATTCCCGTGCTCGATCCGCAGGCGCGTCTGCTGCTGGTCGATCCGACCACAGGCGTGGCCCGCCGGGGCCGCAACGACGCCTATCCGAAATACGGTCCCTTCACGAGCGAGACGGCCTATCGCCGCGCCGTGCGCAAAGCCGGCGGCACCGTGCCCGCTGAAGGGCTCAAGCCGGCGTAGCCGGCAACCGCCGCGCGCCGCGGAGATGGCGCGGCGGCGGTCCGCGATCCATCCATCGAGCGGTCTGCCGTCCGGCCACCAAGCGGCACCGTGCCGCCGCGTGTCGGCCACAAATTGCGGCGACACTGGCCAGCACCTGCCCGTCGCAGCGGAGACCGACATGCGCCGCCTGCTTTTCCTCGTCCTCGCCGCCACCCTGTCCGCCGGCGCCGCCCGCGCCGAGGAGGTTGGATCAGCCAGCTACCGCTTCAAGTGGCTGGGGCCCAACGACCGCATCAAGGTGGAGGTGTTCGACGATCCCGCCGTGCCGGGCGTCGCCTGCTACCTGTCGCGCGCCGAGACCGGCGGCGTGTCGGGCGCGCTGGGGCTGGCCGAAGACCCCGGCGAGGCCTCGATCGCCTGCCGGCAGGTCGGCCCGATCGATGTCGCGAAGGTCAGGTCGTTGCGCAATGGCGAGGAGGTGTTCTCGCGCGGCGCCTCGCTGATCTGGAAGAAGACGCAGGTGGTCCGCTTTTACGACGCCAAGCGCAACGTGCTGGTCTATCTCACCTACACCGACAAGGTGCTGGCCGGCAGCCCGCGCAACTCGATCAGCGTGGTGCCCCTGAACCGGCCGCAATAGCCAGGCGCGACGGCGGCATGGTTCCGCTGCCGGCGCATGACGGCTAGGCTGGCGCCCGACAGAAGCATCGGGGGGACTCCGCCATGGAACCGATCTGGATCGTCGCCGCAGTGGTCGCTGGTGGATTGCTGGTCATCCTGCTGCTGCGGTTCGGCCGCGGCCGGGAACGGGTGATCGACGTCGGCGGGCCGGCCACGGTCGAGCCTGATGCGCCGGCGCGGGCGCCGGCGACGGCCAAAGGCGGCGCCGATGACGATGCGATGAGCGCCGGCGAACTGCTCGAAGCCAAGGGCCGGGACGAAGGGGAATGCGGCCTGGCCGACTGGCTGATGGAGGACGTCAACGAGACGCTGGGCGGCGGCTACCTGTCGGACCGCATGATCATGACGCGGGTGGCCGACGTCGCCATCAAGGTGTCGGCCGATCTGAAGGCCACCGGCCGCGCCAGCGTCGAGCTGCCGTTCATCGCCGCCGACGCCAGCGGCCCCAAGCACTACAAGCGGGACGTCACCCGCCAGGAGGCCGAGCTCGGCATGGTCGAACACGGCGCGCTGCTGGTCGACGAGTTGCTGCAGTGGCGCGGCCGCGATGCGCGCGTGGTCAAGCTGGGCGGCTGGCTGGAAGCCGAGTCCGACGAGGATGCCGGCAGCGGCAGCCTCGATCCGCTCGGGACGGTGCGCGTGGCCGACGCGGCCGAGAAGGCGATGGCCGATATCGCCGCCACCGGACAGGCCATCGTCGATCTGCCGCGGCTCAGCCGCGAGGGCGGCGCCGCCTACGACTTCCGCCGCGAGTTCGACCGCGCCGCGCTCGAGGGCATGCTCAGCGACGCCTGAGCGGCGCGTGGCGGCCGCGCCGGCGCGAACAGGAACGTGCCCAGCAGCACCCAGCGTCGCGCCTGCCGGGCGCGGCGCGGTCTTGCCGCCAGCGGCGTCACGTAGTGCCAGAACGGCAGGCGGTAGGCCGTGATGGTCGCCGGACCGGCCACGCTGACGATCTCGCTGAAATGGCCGGCGCGGGCATAGACCAGCCACTGGTGCAGCACCGCCGGCGAGGCCAGCGAGAGATGGACGTCGAGATAGCCCGACCGGGCGCGACGGTTGCGCGGATGATGGTCGTTGTGCGGGCCGGCATAGTCGCCGGGCCCATAGCACAGCACCTGCTGGCCGGCATCGTCGGCCAGCGCCCGGCCGGCAAGCGCCGCCGCGAAGGCGCGGAAGCTGTCGGAGCGCAGCATCGCCGCCAGGCCGAGGCGTCGCGCGATGCGCACGCCGGCCTCGCGCGGCGAGTCGAAATAGATCGTGCCGGCGCGCGCCGACTTGGGCAGCAGTTCGGCGTAGTCGTCGGTCATCTCCCAGATCGATTCGGGCGGGATCGGCCGGTCGATGCGCTGCAGCGCCCCCAGAAGCTGCGCATCCAGCAGCCGGCGCAGACGCGCCGCGGCGCGACGGTCGACCAGATCGTCGGCAGCAACGAAGCGCGTGCGCGGATCGGCCAGGGCGCCGCACAGCGCGTGCGTGCCGGCCAGCACCCGCCGTCCCTGGCGCGACAGGATGTCCTCGAATTCAGCCGGAAAGCGGGTCACGGGTGGGCTGGCCAGTCTCGTCGGTCTGACCATCGATAGCCCGATCGCGCCCCGCCGTCACGGCAAGCGATGTGGCCACGGGCAGGCGCGCCGGCGCCAAATCCCCGTCACGCCGAGGCCAATCGCCTACTCAACTACCCGCATGGCTCCGCTCGGAACGACTGGGAACGCACGCGATTTGCGATATCCCCGCCATCACGCCGCCTTGCCGTCATCGGCCGCAATGTGCTCGATCTCGATGCGGTAGCGGCACATCGCATCGTCCACCGTCGCCCAGGCACGGCCGGCCCAGGCCTTCTGTGCCTCCTGCTGCGTGGCGAACGGCCCCAGGCGCTCCAGCGTCTTGCCGGCGGCCGGCACGGTGAACGTCGAGTCGGCGTACTCGCCGCCAACCACCCAGTAACGCGTGCCGGTGGTGCGCCCGGCCTCTTCGCTGAGGATACTGTAGCGGCTGTGGGCATCGTCGACGGTGGCCCAGGCGCGACCCGACCACGCCTTGAGCGCCTCCTCGTAGGTCGCGAACGGCCCGACGCGAATCTCCGCCTTGCCCGGCGCGAATCGGGTGAAGCTCGTATCGCTATATTCGCCGCCGATCACCCAATAGCGTTTCATCATCCCCCTCACCTTCGCCGCTTGCGCCGCGTCGTCCTGTGGCACGTCCCGTGCCAAAGCCCGGGGTGATCGGGTTTCGTCGCCTCAGGCAGGCACCCGCCGGCGGGCCTCGTCGAGCCAGTGCCGGTCCTCCGGCAGCATCTGGCCACGCCGATCCTCATGCGCCTGCACGACCTCGGCGAACAGTGTCTGCGCCCGCGCGGTCTGGCCCGCCCGCTCCAGCATCAGCGCGAAGCGCACCCTGGCCTCCGGTCCGGGGAAGGTCGGGACCAGGGCCTCATACTCCTCGGCCGCCTGCCGGGTGTCGCCCAGCGCCTCGACCGTGCGGGCATACAAGAGGTGTCCGTCGCGCGAGATGTAGCCGGGATGATGCTCCTGCACGCGGTCGAGCGAACGCCGCGCGGCGGCGAAGTCGCCCTTGCCGAACTGGGCCCGCGCCCGGCCGATCAGCAGTGCCGGGTCGTGCTCGAACAGGCCGGTCATCACCTTGTCGTAGAGATCGATGGCGTCGTCGTAGAAACCGCGCCGCACCAGCTCCTCGGCAAGGTCGATCGCCGTCTTGGGCGTGCCGGAGCGCGTGAAGGCCTTGGCGCGCTCGCGCAGCTCGCGGTCGGGATCCAGCGTGCGGCGCACCCCGGCCACCGCCTTGCGGCCGGCTGGCGTGGTGCCCAGGCCGGGCACGACCTCGAACAGGAAGAACGCCAGCGCGCCGACGCCGGGCATGAACAGCACGACGTACATCCACCATTGCGGGTAGCCGTTGCGCAGGATGTGGATGATGGCGATGACATCGATCGCCAGTATGAGCCCGCCCAGCAGCGGCACCGACTCCTCCTCCGATAGCAGCCGGACAATAACTTGCACGCCTGCGGCGTCAATCGCGTGACGGCCGGACCAAACCACTGTGGACTGGATTCACCCCGGCTGCGAAACTGTTCCTGTGGCAATGAATGAAGGCCCCGCCGGGGTGATCGGACGCCATGGTCGGCGCGCCGGCCGCCGCGCGGCAGTGCAAGGAGGTTCGTATGAGGGGTTCGGAGCGCGCCCGGCAGCGGCTGCGCGCCATCGCATGGGGCGCCGCGGCGGCGCTCGCACTGACGCTGCCCGTCACGGCGCAGGCGCAGATCCTGGGTGCCGACGTGGCGACGACCGTCGACGACAAGGGCGTGCGGCCGGAAGATCTGGCCGCGCTGCTGAAGAAGTGGGGCTACCGCGCGCAGCTTGAGCTCGACAAGCAGGGCGAGCCGGAGATCGTCAGCGCCCTGGACGGCATCAACTACGTCATCTTCTTCTACGACTGCAACAAGGCGGCGCCGGGCAAGTGCCTGAGCTACCAGTTCTGGGCCGGCTTCCGCGACCTCGACCCGCCGATCACGCTGGAAAAGCTCAACGACTGGAACGAGAAGCAGCGCTGGACCATGTGCTCGACCGAGGGCACAGGCCGCGTGCGGCTGAAGATGAGCGTCAATCCGCGCGGCACGATGCTGGAGCAGAATTTCCGCAACTGGTTCAACTGGTGGGAACGCTCGCTGGCCGATTTCCGGAAGCACATCAACTTCCGGAACTGAACGCCGCGCCGCCAACCGCAGGGCTATCGCATAGCTGATTACCCAAATGGCTTCGCCGAGCAGAACAGACCCGTCGTCCCGAGTGGCGCCGCGCGAAGCGCGGTGTCGTCGAGGGACCTTCTCTCCGCTACAAAGGCCGTCGTCGCTGAAACAAGGTCCCTCCACGCGGCCCTTCGGGCCTTGGTCGGGACGACAGAGATTCGGCGCCGCCATGCGGGTAGCCAGGCATGCGACCGCCCTGCCGGCGCGCCGCAGCACCATCGCCTGATACCGATCGATGCCCTACGCCTCGCTGCGCGACTTCATG
>JAHCJT010000171.1 GCA_026126245.1 Alphaproteobacteria bacterium | reverse complement strand
AGCAGGACGAGCCGCAGATGCAGCCGCGCGCCGGCGACGCCGCGGCGCCGCTCGACAACAGCACGCGCCAGGCGGGCCACGACCACGGCCGCCAGGGCCAGGACGATCGCGACATCGGCCAGGAAAAGCGCCCTGACGAACCGGGTGGAAGCGAAATGCAACGGCAGCAAGCCGGTCACCGCGGCATAGGTCAGGGCGCCGGCCACGATCGCCAGCACGGCAAGGCCATAGGCCATCGCCCGGCTGGTAAACAGCCGCCCGATCGACCGGACAACACTGCGGGACGGAGGGGCGTCGACGGACATTATTGAAGCGCTGCGCTTGGGCGGCATCCCGGAGTGGAACGGCCGCAAGCCCAGTCTAGCGCATGCCACGCCGGGCCGTCAGGCCCGAGATGGCGGTTATTGTCCCTGCCCTGCCGGGTTCGCCCGAAGCGGCGCGGCTCAGCGCAAGCCGCGCACGACCTGCAGGTCTAGGTCGCGGATCTTCTTGCGCAGCGTATTGCGATTGAGACCCAGAAGCTGCGCCGCCTTGACCTGGTTGCCGCGGGTCGCGGCCAGGGTCAGCGACAGCAACGGGCGCTCGATTTCCGCCAGCACGCGATCGTAGAGCCCGGATGGCGGCAACGCGCCTTTGAAGGTGCCGAAGTAGTCGCGCAGGTGGCGCTCGACGGCGTCCGCCATGTTCTCGCCGACGACAGGGGTCACCTGGGCGACGGCATTGTCGGCGATCGACGGCTCGGCCAGTTCGGCGGAGATCACATCGGCGGTGATCACCTCCTGGGAATAGAGTGCGGCGAGCCGGCGGACGAGGTTCTCCAGCTCGCGCACGTTGCCCGGCCAGCGATGCTCCTTCAGCCGGGTGATGGCGCTGGGATCCAGCACCTTTTCCGGCAGGCCGTCGGCAGCCGCCTTGGCGAGGAAATGGTTGACCAGCTCGGGGATGTCGTCGAGGCGCTCACGCAGTGGCGGAAGGCGGATCGGCACGACGTTGAGGCGGTAGAACAGGTCTTCGCGGAACAGCCCCTGCCCGATCGCACGACGCAGGTCCTGATGGGTCGCCGCGATGATGCGCACATTGGCGCGGATCGGCGTGCGACCGCCGACGGTGGTGTACTCGCCCTCCTGCAGGACACGCAGCAGACGCGTCTGGGCTTCCATCGGCATGTCGCCGATTTCGTCAAGAAACAGCGTGCCGCCGGCCGCCAGTTCGAACTTGCCGGGCGAGCGCTGGGTTGCGCCGGTAAAGGCGCCACGCTCGTGGCCGAACAGTTCGCTTTCGATCAGCTCACGCGGAATGGCCGCCATGTTGACGGCGACGAAGGGTCCGTTGCGCCGCTTGCCGTAGTCGTGCAGGGCGCGCGCCACCAGCTCCTTGCCGGTGCCCGACTCGCCGTTGATCATGACCGACAGGTCGGTGGCCATCAGCCGCGCAAGAGTGCGGTAGATGTCCTGCATCGCCGGCGATCGGCCGATCAGCGGCAGGCGTTCCTCGCCGTTGACCGCCTCGCCGTTGCCGCGCGGCCGCTCGGGTTGCACGGCCAGGGCGCGATCGACCACCGCCACCAGTTCCTTGAGGTCGAACGGCTTGGGCAGGTACTCGAAGGCCCCCCGCTCCGTCGCCTTGACCGCCGTCAGCAGCGTCGTCTGGGCGCTCATCACGATGATGCGCATGTCGGGCCGCAGCTTCTTGATGCGCGGCACCAGATCGAGGCCGTTTTCGTCAGGCATCACCACATCGGTGATGATCAGATCGCCGTCGCCGTCCTTGACCCACTCCCACAGCGTACTGGCGGTCCCGGTGGTGCGGACTTCGTGGCCGTGGCGGCCAAGCGCCTGCTGCAGGACGGTTCGGATGGCGCGGTCGTCGTCGGCGACAAGAATGACGGCAGGCGAGCGGGTCATGGCGGGGGTTTCCGGAGTCGGGCCGCCGCGTCCTTGCCCTCCGCCCGCGGCCGCATCGGCAGCATGACGTTGAACACGGTACGCTTCGGTTCGCTTTGGAACTCGACTACCCCTCCATGGTCATTGACGATCTTGGCCACCAGTGCGAGTCCCAGACCGGTGCCGTTGACCTTGTTTGTGACGAACGCGTCGAACAGGTTTTCGCGCAGTTCCTCGGGAATGCCCGAGCCGTTGTCCTGAACCGATACCACCAGCGGCAGGTGCATGCGTGTGCCGGTGCCCGGCACG
This sequence comes from Alphaproteobacteria bacterium, assembly GCA_026126245.1. Lineage (GTDB taxonomy): Bacteria > Pseudomonadota > Alphaproteobacteria > Reyranellales > Reyranellaceae > Vineibacter. The sequence continues at coordinate 7,821 of JAHCJT010000171.1, read as the reverse complement.
GCCAGCCGCACGCCTTGCCGGTAGGCGGTCGACAGGACGACTTCGCCGCCGCCAGGCGGCGTCGCCTCGCAGGCATTCTTGACCAGGTTCAGGAAAACCTGGACGAGCTGGTCGCGGTTGCCCCAGACCTCGGGCAGCGACGGATCATAGACTTCCGAAAAGCGCACGCCGCGGCCGAAACCGTGCTCCGCCACTTTGCGGACGTGGCCCAGTACCTGGTGGATGTTGACGGCTGAGCGTTCGACTGGCCGGCCGTCGGCGAAGGCTTCCATACGGTCGACCAGCGCCACGATGCGGTCGGTCTCCTCGCAGATCAGCTGGGTCAGCTCCCGTTCGGCGTCGCCGATGTTCTGTTCGAGCAACTGCGCGGCGCCCCGGATACCCGACAGCGGGTTCTTCACCTCGTGCGCCAGCATCGAGCCCATGGCGCTGACCGAGCGGGCGGCGCCGCGATGCAGCATCTGGTTGTCGATCTTGCGCGCGATCGACTGTTCGAGGATCGAGATCGCCACACCGCCGTCGTCGTGCAAGGGCGCCATCAGGATGGTCACGAACCGGCTGCCCAGGCGCGGCGAGGACAGCGTCACGCCGTTCTCCGACACGGCGGCGCCGGTCTGCAGGACCTGCTCGAACAGCGAAAACAACGGCGAGTCCGACGGCAGGACATCGGTCAACGACCGACCCAGCAGCATTGCGGTACTGAGATCGAAAAACTGTTCGGCCGCGGGATTGGCGTGGACGATACGGCCGTCACGGTCGACCGCCACCACCGCCTCGACCAGCGCCTCGAGGATTGCGGCCGGCGACGGCGCACCCTGCGGGCGATGCTCGTTGCTGCGGGCCGCGGCACCTGCCATTACGCGGCCTCCCTCACCGGCTCGGCGTCGACCGCCGGCGTCCGCGTCACGCCGCGCGCGATCAACGGCTCGTAGAATGCCGCCAGCAGACCACGCACGGCCGCCGCGTCGCCCGTACGGTTGATGGCACCGCGGAAGTCGGCGGACCCGGGCAGACCTTTGGAGTACCAGCCGACATGCTTGCGCGCCATGCGCACGCCGGCCGGTTCGCCATAGTGCAGCAGTATCGACTCGAAATGACGCAGGACGATGCCGTATTGCTCCGCCAGCGTCGGCTCGGGTTGACGTTCGCCGGTGCGCAGGAAGTCGATCACCTGGTTCAGGAACCAAGGCCGGCCATAGGCGCCGCGGCCGATCATCACGCCGTCGGCGCCGGACTGGGCCAGTGCCTGCGTCGCGTCGTCGAGCGTGACGATGTCGCCGTTGACGATCACCGGCAAATTGGTCGCGCGCTTGACCTCGCGCACGAACGCCCAGTCGGCGCGGCCGTCGTAGAATTGGCAGCGGGTGCGGCCGTGCACGGTGATCATGCGGATGCCGCTCTGCTCGGCGATGCGGGCCAGCGCCGGGGCATTCTGGCTGCGCTCGTCCCAGCCCTTGCGCATCTTCAGCGTGACGGGCAGCCGAACCGCCTTGACCGTGGCCTCCAGGATCCGCGCCGCATGTGCCTCGTCGCGCATCAGCGACGAACCGGCGTGGCCGTTGACGACCTTCTTCACCGGGCACCCGAAGTTGATGTCGATGATGTCGGCGCCGCGATCCTCGTTGAGTTTGGCGGCCTCGGCCATTACTGCCGGCTCGCAACCGGCGAGCTGGACCGACATCAGCCCCTCGTCCGGCGCGCGCGCGGCCATCAGCAGGGTCTTGCGGTTCTCGCGGATCATCGCCTGGCTGGCGATCATCTCGGACACGACCAGCCCGGCGCCTGCCTGCTTCACCAGCCGGCGGAACGGCTGGTCCGTCACGCCCGACATCGGCGCCAGGATCACGGGGTCATGAATGGTGACGCGATCCAGCCGGATCGCTCCCCGGGGGGCAGCCGCGGGGTCGGGAGAGGGCGCCAGGGTCGTCCCGGCTCTGGGTTCGGTAGGATCAATCATTTTGCGTAATTTTTGTGCAATATGGTTCTTGCACAAAAATTGTGCGCTTTTTGTAACCCGGCCCGTTCGCAGATGCAACACCGTCGACATCGCCTATGCTCGGTAGTATCCCGACCCAATGCCGCGCACCGTCGCCCTGATTGTTGCCGCGGGCCGCGGCCACCGCTTGGGTGGCGACTTGCCGAAGCAGTATCAGGCCCTCGGCGACCGTTCGGTCCTGCGCTACACCTTGGAGCAATTCTTGGGCCATCCCGCCATCGAGGCGGTGCAGGTGGTGATCGCCGCCGCTGACCGGGTTCTCTACGACGCCGAGACAGCCGGTCTGGTCGTGCGCCGGGCAGCGATCGGTGGGCCGACGCGGCAGCGTTCGGTGCTCAATGGTCTGGAGGCGCTCATCGAGGAGGCGCCGGAAATCGTTGTCATCCACGATGCCGTGCGCCCGCTGGTCGGCACGGACACGATCTCGCGCACGATCGAGGCGGTGGCCACAGGCAGCGGCGATGGCGCTGTCGCTGGTATCCCGGTTGTCGACACCCTCAAGCGCGTCGACGGCGGGCGCATCGCCGGTACCGTCGATCGCGCGGGGCTGTGGCGCGCCCAGACGCCACAGGGATTTCGTTTCGACAAGCTGCTGGCGGCGCACCGCGCCGTCGCCGCCCTGGGTGACCGCGAGGACACCGCCCTCACCGACGACGTCGCGGTGGCGGAACGCGCCGGGCTGGAGATCACCATGGTCGAGGGCGATGAACGCAACTTCAAGATCACGACAGAAGAAGATCTTCAGCGCGCCCGTCGCGACCTGACGCCGCGCCTGCAGACGCGCGTGGGCAGCGGCTTCGACGTTCATGCTTTCGGTCCGGGCACCTCGGTCACCTTGTGCGGTGTCGAAATTCCGCACTCCCAGGCCCTGGTCGGGCACTCCGATGCGGATGTGGCCCTGCATGCGCTGACCGACGCGCTGCTCGGCGCCGTCGCCGCCGGCGATATCGGCGTGCACTTTCCGCCGTCTGACCCGCAATGGCGCGGCGCGGCGTCGGACCGCTTCGTGCATCACGCCGTGACCCTGGTGACGCGCGAAGGCGGTCGCATCATCAACGTCGACATCACCATCATCTGCGAACAACCGCGCATCGGCGCCTACCGCGAGCAGATGCGGGCGCGGGTCGCGAGCATGCTCGGGATTGCGCCGAACCGCGTCGGCATCAAGGCGACGACAACCGAGAAACTGGGCTTTACCGGCCGCGGCGAGGGGATCGCTGCGCAGGCCGCGGCGGCCGTCGAACTGCCGGATGGGGCTGATTGAGACGTTGCGGCGGCTCGGCCCTAATTGCGGGTCATCTGGTCGACTGCGGCCTGGCGGAACCGGCGCACCTTCCATCCGTCGGACGCGTTCTCTAGGCTCGACGCCGTCCGCCCTCTTCCGGAAAGCGCCATGTTCTCCCCTTCCATTCGCCAGATCGCGACCGACCTGCTGGCCCGTTACCGCCGCGCCGGCCTGAAGATCGCAACAGCTGAGTCCTGCACTGGCGGCCTGGTGGTGGCCGCCCTGACCGCAATCGCGGGATCGTCCGACGTGGTTGAGCGTGGCTTCGTGACCTACACCAACGATGCCAAGGAGCAGCAACTGGGCGTGCCGCGGCTGGCACTGCTGTCGTATGGCGCGGTGAGCGAGCCGGTGGCGCGAGCCATGGCCGAGGGGGCATTGCACGAATCGCTGGCCGACGTGGCGGTATCGATCACCGGGATCGCCGGTCCCGGTGGCGCCACACCGGACAAGCCCGTCGGCCTGGTGCATTTCGGCCTGGCGCGGCGCGGCCGGCCGACACAGGCGGAGCGGCACGTGTTTGCCGGCGATCGCGATGCCGTCCGCGCCGCCGCGCTGGACAAGGCCCTTGAGCTGCTGAACCGCGCGGCGGACTGAGTGAGCGGGCTGCGGCGCTGCAGAGATCCGCGATAGCGACGCTGGCGAGCCGAGGCGGTTACGGCCCGATCGGGACAGGCCGTCGCGCAATGAGGGCATCGGATTCGATCACCTCGACGACGGCGCCGTTGTGGGCGTGGATGGTCATGGTCTCGCGGATCGCCCGCGCCAGGTCATCGACTTGCTCACCGATCCGGCCCCGCGAGGTGCTGGACATCGACAGCGCACGCTCGACCAGGCTCTCGACCGGTGTGTGGCGACGCTCGATAACGCCGACCGTCTCCAGCTGGCTGAACGGCGAGTCGAGCAGCACCGCTTCGTGCCGGATCCAATCAGGCGAGCGGCGCAGGCTGCGCTGCATGTCGTCGGCTGCGTAGCGGTCGATCAGCGCCCGGTAGTCAGCGAGCCAGGCGTTGTCGGGCACCGTCGGGTGACCGGTGTGAAACAGCACAACCGTGCCGTCCGGCTCGATCATGCCGTCGAGCCGCCGCAGCGTGTCCACGCGATCCATCCAGTGGAAGGCGCGGCCGATCGTCACCATGCGAAAGGAGCCCAGCGCGGGCGCGAGATCGTAGGACCCGCCGTGCACGAACGTCACCTTGCCGCCGACCTCGTCGGCGGCGGCCGCGGCCAGCCGCAGCATCTCCGGCTCGGGGTCCATCGCCACCACTTCTGCCGCCAGCGGCGCGAAGGCCACGGCAAGCTGGCCCGGACCACATCCCAGGTCGAGCACGCGATCGCTGTCGCGCAAGCCGCACAGGCCGGCGACGCGGCTGATCAACCGCGGTGCGTAGGCCGGCCGTCCGGCGACGTAGTGTCGCGCAGCGGTTTCAAACCGGCGCGGCTCGTAAGGGAGCGGAGCGACCATGGCCAGCCTCCGGCAGGCGTCAGCAGATATGCCCTATAGATGATCCCGGCATCGGCCCGCCACAAGTCGCCGTCTGCCGGTCCATTGCAGCACGGCCGGTGCGCGATCCGGGTGGGTCGGCAGCGCGCGGGCAGCACCACTACGTGGCGCCGCAGGCGCTGCGGGTACCTGACCGCAGACCACGTCAGGCCGCCGCCTTGCCGTACAGTTTGGCCGCCCGGCTCTCGAAGGCCGTCACCATGCGGCGCACCGCCTCGTGGAACAGCAGCTCGATCGTCGCCTGCAGCAAGCGGGAGCGGAACTCGAACTCGACGTAGAAATCGATCTCGCAGCCGGCCTCGTGGGGATGGAACACCCAATAGCTCATCAGGTGCTTGAACGGGCCGTTGGCATAGGCGGTGTCGATGCGCGGCCCGCCGGGTGCATCGGGGGCCAGGGTCACGCGCGACGTAAAGCGTTCGCGAAACATGCGGAAGCCGATGGCGAGGTCGGCGACGATCAGCCGGTCGCTGCGTTCGCGCACGCGCGCCGCGACGCACCAAGGCAGGAACTCGGGGTATTTTTCGACATCGCTGACCAGGCCGTAGAGCTGACGCGGCGTGTACGGCAGGACGCGCCGTTCGGCGTGCTTGCGCATGACCGTCAGACCGCCCGGTCGAAAGCCTGGTTCGTCATGCCGGGCCGGCCAGCTTTGCCTGGCGGGCGGCCCGCAGGCGGGCGAAGTCGTCGCCCGCGTGATAGCTGGATCGCGTCAGCGGCGTCGCCGAGGCCATCAGGAACCCCTTGCCGCGCGCCATCGCAGCCAGCTGCGCGAACTCCTCGGGCGTCCAGAACTTCTCGACCGCGGCGTGCTTGGGCGTCGGCTGCAGATACTGGCCGATGGTCAGGAAATCGACGTCGGCGGCGCGCAGGTCATCCATCACCTGGCCGATCTCGGCCCTGGTTTCGCCCAGCCCGACCATCAGTCCCGACTTGGTGAAGCTCGACGGGTCGATCTCCTTGACCCGCGCCAGCAGCTGCAGCGAGGCGAAGTAGCGCGCCCCCGGTCGGACGGTCGGATACAGCCGCGGCACCGTTTCGAGGTTGTGGTTGAAGACGTCGGGCCTGGCGGCCACCACCACGTCGACGGCGCCGGGCTTGCGCAGGAAGTCGGGCGTCAGGATCTCGATCGTCGTGCCGGGTGCGGCCCGCCGGATGGCGCCGATCACCGCGGCGAAATGCGCCGCGCCGCCGTCGTCAAGATCGTCGCGGTCGACAGAGGTCACCACGACATGATGCAGCCCGAGCTTGTGCACCGCCTCGGCCACGTGAGCAGGCTCGTGCGGGTTGAGCGCGCCGGGCAGGCCCGTCCTGACGTTGCAGAAGGCGCAGGCCCGCGTGCAGGTGTCGCCCATGATCATGAACGTGGCGTGCTTGAGCTTCCAGCATTCGCCGATATTGGGACAGGCCGCCTCCTCGCAAACGGTCGAAAGACCATATTGCCGCATCAGGCGCTTGGTCTCGGCATACTCGGGCGAGGTCGGCGCCTTGACCCGGATCCATTCGGGCTTGCGCGCCACCGGCTTGTCCGGCCGGTGCGCCTTTTCCGGATGGCGTACGGTGCGCTCCAGACCCGGTTTGTCGAGGGGCGTGTCCATGGCGTTACAGGTGAGCTTTCACCGCAGGGGCGTCAAGGGAGCGTTTTCCGAGGTCACATTTCATGGAGGTAGTTTTCGAGCACGCGCACCAGCCGGTCTTCGACGAATTCCGGAGTCACGTCCTCGAGGGACACCTGCTCTGCCGGCCCCTTGATGTCCTCCTCCGCACCGTCGGCGTCGCAGAAATAGACAGCCATGCCGACCGGGAACACCGCCTCGAACGCGATGCACAGCGGCAGCTCGACCTGCTCGCGCGGCATCGGCAGGGAGAACTTGGCGATCAGGGTGGCGTCGGCCGACCCCGGAAGATAGAAGGCGCCGGTATCCGACACAGTCGATCGCAGGCGCGCGGCATGCAGGATGCCGCCGAAGCGCTCCATCTCCGGCATGACGACATGGGTGAAGACGGCCCGCGCCGCCTGCAGGAAAATGCGACGACGATCCAGCTCCTCGGCTTGCCGCTCGGCCTCGCGGCGGCGGCGGACCTCCTTCTCGTGGACCGCTCGGGCGATCAGGTCGAGGATGTCGCGTTCGGTGCGCATCGCGGACCACCCGGACGGCGCGCCGTCAGATATGCAGCGTGCGGCCGTAGGCCGCGAGCACCGCCTCGTGCATCATCTCCGACAGCGTCGGATGCGGGAAGACGGTGTGCATCAGCTCGGCCTCGGTGCTCTCCAGGGTACGGGCGATGCCGTAGCCCTGGATCAGCTCGGTGACCTCGGCGCCGATCATGTGCGCCCCCAGCAGCTCGCCGGTCTTGGCATCGAACACGGTCTTGACCAGGCCCTCGGCCTCGCCCAGCGCGATCGCCTTGCCGTTGCCGATGAAGGGAAAGCGGCCGACCTTGACCTGGTGGCCCTTGTCCTTGGCCGCCTTCTCGGTCAGCCCGACGCTGGCGACCTGCGGCTGGCAGTAGGTGCAGCCGGGAATCTTGCTGACGTCCATCGGGTGCAGGCCCTTCAGGCCGGCGATGTGCTCGACGGCGATCACGCCCTCATGCATCGCCTTGTGCGCCAGCCACGGCCCGCCGCACAGATCGCCAATGGCATAAACGTTGGGCTCGCCGGTGAATCCCCAGGGATCGATCAGGACATGCGTGCGGTCGACCTTGACCTTGGTGCCTTCCAGGCCGACGCCCTCGACGTTGCCGACGATGCCGACCGCGGAGATGACGCGCTCGACCTTGAGGTCCTGCGTCTTGCCGCCGGCCTCGATCGTGGCCGTGACGCTGTCGGCGGCCTTTTTCAGCGCCTTGACCGTGGCGCCGGTCAGGATCTTCATGCCCTGCTTCTCGAACGCCTTGCGCGCCAGGGCTGAGATCTCCTCGTCCTCGACCGGCAGCACGCGGTCGAGCACCTCGACCACCGTGACCTCGGCACCAAAGGTGCGGAAAAAGCTGGCGAACTCGATGCCGATGGCGCCCGAGCCGATGACCAGC
>JAHCJT010000170.1 GCA_026126245.1 Alphaproteobacteria bacterium | reverse complement strand
GCCGCACGCCGCGCCGTCGTCGCTGCAGCATCGATGGCCTTGCCGTCACCCGACACGACGACACCATAGACGTCGTACGCCGCCTGCCGGCTGACGGTGCCGTCGCGCACGTCGCGCAGCACCACCGCCGCGTCGCGTTCCAGTGGCGGGCCCCAGCCGCCGCCGCCGGGCGACGAGGCGTGTTCGCGCAGCGGCTGCTCGTAGCGACACACGCGGTATTTCGGCGGCTCGATCACCGTGCCGTCCGCCAGGGTCAGCGTCATCATGCCCGACTTGCCGGCCAGACCGCCGCGCACGCCGAAGCCGGTCTCGTAACCGACGCCTTCGCCACGGAACGAGTATTCGGCCGGTTCCAGCACGTTGACGTCGTACTCCACGCCGGTGCCGCCGCGGTACTTGCCGGGCCCGCCACCGTCGCAGCGCAATTCGTGGCGGCACACCCGCAGCGGATAGGCCTGCTCGTAGCCCTCGACATTGGGGATCGTGAGCCCGCCGAGCGCAATGAGGTGGCCGATCTGGTTGAAGCCGTCGCGCCCGTCGACCGCGCCGCCGCCGGGCATGCAATGCCAGTGATAGGCAACGAACGGGCGGTCGGTGCCGACCCGGCCGGCCGAGCCGTTGTGGATGCTCTTGCCCCAGCCGGCGCAGGCGCGAGCCGGATCGGCCTGGCCCAGCGCCTTCCAGATCGCGTGCACGATCTCGTGGGCGATGAACACCGTGCACATGGTCATCGGCGCCGGTGGCCGGGCGTTCACGATGCTGCCTTCCGGCGCCACGATGCGCACGCAGCGGAAGGTGCCCTCGTTGCGCGGCAGATCGGGATCGAAGAACGAGGCCAGCGCCATGTAGACCGCCGACCAGGTGTTGGCGATCGAGCTGTTCTTGAAGCCTCGGATTTGCGGATCGGTGCCGGTGAAGTCGACGGTCAGGCCATCGGACCGCAGATCAAGCGCGACGCGGATCCAGATATCGCGGGTTTCGAAGCAGTCGTTGTCGGTCTTCTCCTCGGCGCGCCAGACCCCGGTCGGCAGGCCGGCGAGCGCGGCGCGGAAGCTGCGGTCGGCATGCGCCAGCACGCCCTCGACCAGCGCCAGTCCGTGCGCCAGGCCATAGTCCTCGAGCAGCGCCTGCAGGCGCTCGGCGCCGATCTGGGTCGAGCCCATCATGGCGCGCACGTCGCCGTCGAGCAGTTCGGGCGTGCGGCTGTTGAGCTTCAGCATCTCCCACAGGTCATGGCGCAGCCTGCCCTGCTCGACCAGCTTCAGCGGCGGCAGGCGGATACCCTCGTGGTAGATCTCGGTCGCCTCGGCGTTGTAGGTGCCGGCCGCGCCGCCGCCGATGTCGGACTGGTGCGCCCGATTGCAAGCAAACGCCGCCAGCTTGCCCTCGACGAATACCGGCCGCGCGATCACCCAGTCCGGCAGGTGATTGCCGCCGGCCGCATAGGGGTCGTTGAGCAGGAAGGCATCGCCCGGCTGGATGTCGCCGTCCCAGACTTTCAGCAAGGCCCGCACCGCGAAGCCGCCGCCGCCGGTATGGATCGGAATGCCGTCGGCCTGGCTGATCAGGGTGCCCGACGCGTCGGTGAGGAAGCAGGAAAAGTCATGGCTCTGGTTGAAGATCGGGCTGCGCGCCGTGCGCGTCATGACCCAGCCCATCTGCCGCGAGATGTGGTCCAGGCGGTTCTGCACCAGCGCCAGCGCGATCGGATCGAGCGTCATGTCATCTCTCCGTGCGCCGGTCTACGCCGCCAGCGCGATCTCGAAATTGCCCGCCACGTCCACCGTGAGCACGTCGCGGGCGCCGACGAACACGGTGGTGGTCGCTTCTTCGACGATCGCCGGTCCCTCGACACGATGGCCCGGCTGCAGGTCGGCACCGGCATAGACCTTCGCATCCATCCAGCCGTGTCGCTCGTCGATGTAAGCATGCCGCGAGGCGACCTCGGTCGGCGCACCCGCCGCGGGTGCCGGCGCCTGCGGGTCGCGCGCCTCGACCGCGCCGATACCGGCAACGCGCAGGCCGACGATGGCGATGCGGCCGGCCGGTTGGATGTGGCCGAACAGGCGCTGGTGCTGCGCCTCGAAGTCGGCGCGCACGACGACGGGATCGAACGCACCGTCGATCTCGACGCGCAGCGAGGACTGCTGGCCGGGATAGCGCAGGTCCAGCGCCCGCACCACGCGCTGCCGCGCCGGCGCGAAGCCCTCGGCACGCAGCATGCGGCGCGCCTGGGTTTCCATCTCGTCGAACGGCTGTGCCATCGCGTCGGCCGACACTGTATCGACTTCGCCGGCAAAGACCCGCAGCCAATCCTGGCGCACGTCGGTATGCAGCATGCCCAGCGCACAGAAGGCGCCGGCGACGCGTGGCACGTAGACGCGCGGGCAGCCCAGCGCGCGGCCGACCGCGGCGCCGTGCATGGGGCCGGCACCACCGGCCGCGACCAGGGTGAACTTGCGCGGATCGACGCCGCGCTCGATGGAGATGCGCTCGACGGCGTTCAGCAGGTTCTGCTCCAACAGCCGGATGATGCCGACCGCCGACTGCTCCTCCGAGAGACCGAGACGGTCGCCGACGGCGCGCTTCAGGGCGGCGCGCGCCAGCTCGGGCTGCAGCGACACCGCGCCACCGGCATAGGGGCCGGGCCGCAAACGGCCCAGCGCCAGCAGCGCATCGGTGACCGTGGGCTCGCTGTTGCCGAAGCCGTAGCACGCCGGCCCGGGCCGCGCGCCCGCGCCCCGGGGCCCCACGAACAGCATGCCGCCAGCATCGACGCCGGCGATCGTGCCGCCGCCGGCGCCGACGGTATGGATGTCGATGGCCGGCGTCGACAGGTGATAGCCGCCGACCATCAGCTGGTCGGTGGTGGCGACCTGCCCGGCGCTCATCAGCATGACGTCACACGAGGTGCCGCCGATCTCCATCGACAGCAGGTCATTGGTCGCGGCGGCGCGGCCGAACAGCGCCAGCGCGCCCACGCCGCCGGCCGGGCCGGACAACGCCAGGCTCACCGGCCGGCTCTCGAGCTGCGCCACCGAGGCGATGCCGCCGTTGCTCTGCACCAGCAACAGCCCGTTGGGCAGGCCGAGACGGCGCAGGGTGGCATCCAGCGCGCGCAGATAGGGCACGACGCGCGGCGCCACGTAGGCGTTGACCACCGTCGTCGAGCTGCGCTCGTACTCGCCGACAACAGGCATGACGTCGCTCGACACCGAGACCGGCCAGGCGTTGTCGGCTTCGCGCACGGCACGGGCCACGGCCTGCTCGTGGCTTGCGTTGGCAAAACTGTTGATCAGGCAGATCGCAACCGACTCGACTCCCTCGTCGCGAAACACGACGAGCGCTGCCCGCACGTCATCGAGCTCGACCGGTGCCACCTCGCTGCCGTCGGCGGCGATGCGGCCGCGCACCGGAAGACGCAGATAGCGCGGCACCAGCACCGGCGGAAACGGCGTGCGGTGATCCCACTGATTCTCGCGCAGGCCGCGGCGGATCTCCAGGCTGTCACGGAATCCTTCAGTGGTCAGCAGTCCGACGCGCGCGCCCTTGCCTTCCAGCAGGGTGTTGGTGGCGATGGTCGAGCCGTGCACGAAGCCGGTGCAGCCGGCGAGGAAATCGCCGACCGTCAGGCCCGTGCGGGCCGCGACATCGGCAACCGCGTCGAGCACGCCCTGGCTGGGATCGGCCGGCACCGACGGCACCTTGGCGACCGCCATGAGTCCATCGGCGTCCTGCGCGACCAGATCGGTGAAAGTGCCTCCGACATCGACCCCGACCCGCCACGGGGCGCGCAACCTGACGACTTGCTCCCCCACCACGCCGACCCGTCCTTCCGCGATTTGCCAGCCACGCGCCAACCGTAGACGGCGGTTCTGCCGGCCGTCAAACGCCGGCCGCTAGAGACGCGCCAAAGCTCGATCGACCGCGGCCAGCGTCTCGTCGATGGCGGCATCGTCGTGCGCCGCCGACAGGAACCAGGCACAGCGCTGGTTGACCCGAACGCCCTCCTCCTGCAGCGCCTTGCAGAAGGCCAGGGCGCGGTCGCGGTCGTTGCCGGCAGCGACGTCGCGGTAGGTCCGCGGCGGCGACCCCTTCATGAAGAAGGTCTGAAGGATCTGCGGATAGCCCTGCACGATCATCGGTACATTATGTTGCCGCGCCGCCGCGCGCAGACCTTCCATCAGGCGCGTCCCCTGACGGTGCATGGACCGGTAGACGGCGCCGTCGTCGCGCGCCAGTTCATCGAGCGCCGCCAGCGCCGCCGCCATGCTCTGGACGTTGCCGTTGTAGGTGCCGCCGTGCATGACGTTGCCGGTCAACAGGCAGTCCATCACATCGCGCCGGCCGCCAATCACCGCCAGCGGAAACCCCGCCGCCACCGCCTTGGCGAAGATCGTGATATCAGGCCTCACGTCGAACAACGCCTGCGCGCCACCGAGCCCCAGCCGAAAGCCGGTGATCACCTCGTCGCACAGAAACAGCGCGCCGTGTTCTCGACAAAGCCGGCTGACGCCCTGCAGGTAGCCGGCTTGCGGCGGGATCACGCCGGCATTCACCAGCACCGGCTCCATCAGGACTCCGGCGATCTGTTGGCCAGATCGTGCAAAGGTATCGGCCAGCGCATCCAGATCGTTCCAACCCAGCACGATCAGATCAGCGAGCACGCTGGCCGACTGGCCGTTCGACTCGGCGACGGGCACCGGCGCCTGGGACGGGCCCGCCTCGTTGAGCGACGGCCGCACGCTGACGTAAACCGAGTCCGTCCAGCCGTGATAGTGGCCCTCGAACTTCACGATTTTGGGCCGGCCGGTGAAGGCGCGCGCCAGGCGCATCGCCGCCTGCACGGCCTCGGTTCCCGACGTGGCGAAGCGCACGACCTCCAGGCTCGGCAACAGACCGGTCAGCCGGCGCGCCAGTTGCAGTTCGCGTTCGTGCTGCGCGGCGTAGGTCTGGCCCAGCGCCAGCGTGTCGGCCACGGCGCGCGTCACCGACGGCGGCGCATGCCCCAGGATCGCCGGCCCGTTGCCCAGGACGTAGTCGATATAGGTGTTGCCATCGACGTCGGTCATGCGCGCGCCGCCGGCGCGCTCAAAGAAAAGCGGCACGGGCGCGCTGGCATAGCGCACGTTGCTGCTGACGCCGCCGGCGAGGTGTCGTTTGGATTCCTCGTAGAGCGCGATCGAACGCGCGTAGGACCGCGATGCCATGTCGCCTCCCGCCGGCCTCTTGACGAGCCGTAGCCTCGAACTACGCCGCCGATGCCGGCTTGCTCTCGCCCCTGGCCATCTCGGCGTGGATGCCGGAAACGATCTCGAAGGACCGCAGGCGCGCCTGATGGTCGAAGATCTGGCCGGCGATCATGATTTCGTCGACACCAGTCTCGGCGATGAACGCCTCCAGGCCACGCCGCACGGTTTCGGGCGATCCGACCTGGGCACGGCGCATCGCATGCGCCACCAGCGCCAGCTCGGGCCGCGAGAAGCGCGTTTCTATGCCATCGACCGGCGGCGGCAGCGGCCCCGGCGTGCCGCGCCGCAGGTTGATGAACTGCTGCTGCAGCGAAGTAAACAGGTGGCGCGCCTCGGCATCGCTGTCAGCGGCGACCACCGCGATGCCGGCCATGGCGTAGGGTTTTGCCAGCTCTGCAGAGGGCCGGAATTCCTGGCGATAGATCTCCAGCGCATCGAGCAGATGATCGGGCGCAAAGTGCGAAGCGAACGCGAACGGCAGTCCCAGCGCCGCCGCAAGCTGGGCGCCGAACAGGCTGGAGCCCAGGATCCAGATCGGGATGTTCATGCCGGCGCCGGGCACCGCGCGCACCGCCTGGCCGGGCCGCGCCGGCTGGAAATAACCCTGCAACTCGATCACATCCTGCGGGAAATTGTCAGCACTGGCGAGATAGCGGCGCAGCGCCTGCGCGGTACGCATGTCGGTGCCGGGTGCGCGCCCGAGGCCCAGATCGATGCGTCCGGGGAACAGCGCTTCCAGGGTGCCGAACTGCTCGGCGATCACCAGGGGCGCATGGTTGGGCAGCATGATGCCGCCGGCCCCGACGCGGATCGTGCTGGTACCGGCCGCCACATGGCCGATCACGACGGCGGTGGCGGCACTCGCGATACCCGGCAGGTTGTGGTGCTCGGCCAGCCAGTAGCGCTTGTAGCCCCAGCGCTCGGCGTGCTGGGCAAGGTCGCGGCTGTTGCGAAAGGCCAGACTGGCGTCGCCGCCGGCGATGATCGGCGACAGGTCGAGAACGGAGAATGGGATCACGGCGGATTCCTGCAGGCTGGGGTGGGCACCGCAGTCGCGGCGCGCCGACATCGGAGAGCCACTATGCCCGACGCCGACGCTCAAGCCCACCATCGCGTCGAGGCGCGCAGGGCAAGCAAGGCTGCCGCCACAAATCCGGCCGGCACGCCACCTTGCAACGCGGCGGCCAGCCTTTCAGTCTGCAATCCGCCGGTGCGCCGGCGCCGTGTCGAATGAAGCAAGAATGCCGGGATGGAACGCGTAGCGACCGACAGGCAGGTCGCGCCAGGAGTCAGGGCGATTGACGCAGCGGACGATGCCGCCTTGGCGCGCGACCGCCCGCGGGGCGGCGGCCATCTTCGCCGTGCCGTCTGAGATCGGCCTGCGATGAGCGGCCCCATCACGGCGCGACAATGGCTGATCCTGCTGTCGGTGCAGTTCACGACCGTACTGTTCGGCCTGACCGCCACCAGCGTGACGGTGATCCTGCCGCAGCTCAAGGGCACCCTGTCAGCGACGCAGGATCAGGTGTCGTGGATCCTGACATTCAACCTCGTGGCCACGGCCGTGGCGACGCCGCTGACCGGCTGGCTGGCGGCCCGCCTGGGCTGGCGCACCCTGATGGTCTGCTCGGTCATCGGCTTCACGGCCGCCTCAATGCTCTGCGGCACGGTCAGCACGCTGGAGAGCATGCTGCTGCTGCGGGTCATGCAGGGCGCCTTCGGCGCGCCCATCTTCCCGATGGGTCAGACCGTGCTGCTGGCCAGCTTCGACCGCAAGCAGCACCCCTTCATCATCATGATGTGGGGTGTCGGCGGCGTGATGGGGCCGATCCTCGGACCGACCTTTGGCGGCGTGGTCAGCGAGCTGCTGAGCTGGCGCTGGACCTTCTTCTTGATCCTGCCGCTGGGCATCGTGAGCTGCGGCCTGGTGCTGGCAGCGCTCGGCGACCAGGAGAAAGGCACGGCGCGGCGCTTCGACCATGCCGGCTTCGTGTTCCTCGCCATCGCGGTCGCTTCGATCCAGCTGATGTTCGACCGCGGGCAGCGCAACGACTGGTTCGACTCGCCGGAAATCATCATCGAGTGCTGCGTGGCGGCCGTATTCTTCAGCATGTTCCTGCTGCATGTGTGGACTGCGCGCGCGCCGCTGTTCGAGATCGCCACCTTCAGCGACCGCAATTTCGCCGTCGGCGTCGTCGTGGCGTTCACCCTGGGCATGCTGCAATACACGCCGATGGTGCTGTTCCCGCCGCTGTTGCAGGAGCTGCGTGGCTATCCCGACGGCATCATCGGCTACCTCGTGGCGACGCGCGGCATGGGCAATTTTCTCTCCTTCTTCGTCGTCGCGCAGCTCACCCGCCACACGCCGCGCTTCTGCCTGTTTCTGGGGCTCGCCATCCAGGCCGTCGCCGGAGCGTGGATGGGATCGCTCGACATCAACCTGACATCCGAAGACGTCCTGTGGACCAACATGCTGCACGGCTTCGGTTTCGGCCTGTGCTATACGCCGGCGGCGGTGCTGTCGTTCTCGACCCTGCCGATCCCGCTGCTGACCCAGGGCAACGCGATCTTCGCCCTGATCCGCATGCTCGGCAGCAGCCTGTTCATCGCGGTGATGTTGCTGGTGTTCGCCCATGCCGTTGCCGAAGCGAGCGTGCACCTGTCGAGTTTCGTCACTGTTCTGCGGATCGACGCGTGGGCGCCGTGGCTGGACACCTATGGCCGCATCAACAGCAGCCTGCCGTACGATCGCCTGGCTGCCGAGATCCAGCGCCAGTCGAGCATGAGCGGCTACATCAACGCCTTCTACCTGATGACGGCGGTGACCATCGCCGCTGCGCCCCTGGCATTCCTGTTCACGCCGCGCAAGAGCACCGGCGCATAGGGGACACAACCGTCACGCCGGCCCGCGGCCTTCTTGCGTTGGCGCAGACGGCGTTCCAGTGTAGCGGCAGACCAGAGGGTGGGACGCAACGGCATGGCGATCGACAAGCGGGTAGCAACGGCCGCGGCGGCGATGGAAGACGTCGGCGACGGCGCCACGGTGTTCATTACCGGCTTCGGTGGCGCCGGCTTCGCCAACGTGCTGATCCGGGCGCTGTGCGAATGCGGCCCGCGCGATCTGACCCTGGTCGTGAACTCGGCCACGCACCCGGCGTCGCTGACCCACGAGCTGATCGCCGCCGGACTGGTGCGCAAGGTGATTGCCAGCGCCGGCCGTGGCCGCGATCCCGGCCTGTCGGTGTTCGAAACGCTGCTGCGCGACGGCAAGATCGAGTTCGAGTGCGTGCCGCAGGGCACGTTCGCCGAACGGATCCGCGCCGGCGGCGCCGGCATCCCGGCGTTCTTTACGCCGGTCGGCTTCGGCACCGACCTGACGCGCGGCAAGGAAACGCGTCAACTGGCCGGCCGCGACTGCGTGCTGGAAACGGCCATTACCGGCGACCTGGCGCTGGTGCGCGCCGATCTGGCCGACCGCTACGGCAATCTGGTGTTCAAGTACGCCCAGATGAATTTCGGGCCGGCCATGGCGACGGCGGCGAAACTGACCGTGGCCGAAGTGCGCGAGGCGCGCGACGAGGCGATCCCGCCCGAGCGGGTGCAAGTGCCGGGCGTCTTCGTCGATCGCGTCCTGGCAGTGGGGGCCTAAACCATGCCGGGGCTCAACCGAAACCAGATGGCATGGCGCGCGGCGCAGGACATCGCCGACGGCAGCGTCGTCAACCTCGGCATCGGCATTCCGGTGCTGGCCTCCGACCACCTGCCCGCCGGTCGCGACGTCTTCTTTCAGTCGGAGAACGGCGTGATCGGCGTCGGTCCGGCCGCCGCCGCGGACAGGATCGAGCCCGATCTCGTCGACGCCGGCAGCCGCAAGATCACCCTGCGGCCGGGCGGCTGCGTCATCGACTCGGTGTGGGCCTTCGCCATGATCCGCGGCGGGCACATCGACGTCACCATCCTCGGCGGCTTCGAGGTCGCGGCCAATGGCGATTTTGCCAACTGGGATTCGCGTATCCCCAACAAGGGGCCCTTGGTCGGTGGCGCCATGGATCTGGCGGCCTGTGCCCGCGCCACCTGGGTGATCATGGAGCACAACACGCGCAAGGGCGGGCCGCGGCTGCTGGCCGCCTGCACCCTGCCGCTCACCGCGATGCGCTGCGTCAGCCGGGTCTACACCGACATCGCTGTCGTCGACGTGACGGAAGCGGGTTTCGTCGCCCGCGAACTGGTACCCGATGTCAGCGCCGACGATCTGCGGGCGCGCACCGGCGCCCCGATCGCGCTGGCGCCCGACTGCCGGCCGCTGGCGGCGCCGGCACTGCCGGCATGAGCCCATCCGCCATCGCGGCGTCATGTCGACGCCCGTACCGCACCATCGCCAGTCGACCGGCCTGGCCGGCGCGGGCCAGCGACAGACCGGATTGCGCGATGCGGGGGCGGCGGCCATGAAGATCATCGACGCACAGGTCCACATCTGGTCCAGTGGCAAGCCCAGCGGCATTCACCGCCCGGTGTCGGCTTTCACCGCCGAAGAACTGCTGACGGAGATGGACGCCGCCGGCGTCGACGCGGCCCTGATCCATCCGCCGCTAAGCTGGGATCCAGACGCCAACGCGGTCGCGGTGGCGGCGGCGCGCCGCTATCCCGAGCGCTTCGCCGTCATGGGCCAGTTCCCGCTCGACCGCTTCGAAAGCCGCGGCCTGGTCGACGGCTGGCGACAGCAGCCCGGCATGATGGGTCTGCGCTACGCGCTGGTGGCACCGGAGCAGCAGACCTGGCATGTCGACGGCACGATGGACTGGCTGTGGCCGGCAGCCGAG
>JAHCJT010000017.1 GCA_026126245.1 Alphaproteobacteria bacterium | reverse complement strand
GGTGCGGATCGCCTGGCTCGCGATTGCTTCGGTGGTGGGCACCGCGCCCGCCGTGTCGGGCGGCATCACCATACCGCCGCGTCCGAGCAGTTCAGCCTCCCGCGTCACGATACGCTGCAGCAGATCGTGCGACGGCGCCACACCCATGACGCCCATAAACGGTGCGCCCGCGATACGCACGCCGGGCAGCTGAGCCGACACCGCATAACCATTGGCCATCTCCCAGTGGACGAGAAACGGCGTGGTGAAGACATCGCGCAGAAAGCCGAAGCCGGGCATGATCATCGTGAAGCCGCGGCTGGCCGGCAGGATGTCTTCGATCTTCACGGCCAGCAGATCGCCTGGCTCGGCGCCGTCGACATACACCGGCCCGGTCAGCGGATGGATGCGGCCCATTTCGACGCCGGCAAGGTCGGCGGCCGTCGTACGCGGCGTGATCTGGCCGTCGAGGCCATCGAGCGTCTCCATCTCGACCGTGGAGCCCGACGCGATGCGAATCGCCGGCGCGATATCGGGATGCCAGCGATTGTGACCCTTGGACGACTGACGCACGAGCGGCAAAGCCGGGTCGATGTGAATGTGATCGTGCGCCATCGTCATCTCCTGGCCATGGGCCCGGCGTTACAAGCCGCAAGACTGAGGCATGCAGTGGACGTGAGCGGCTCTGCACTGCAAGAACAGCTCCGTGCAATTGAAGTGCCAAAGCGGAATCCGGCCCCTGACCGCTCCGCAGTAAGGGGGCGGTCAGGGGACGCCGCGTGGCGCAGCCCCTACCCCAGGTTCCTGGCCGCCGTGCGGATGGCGGCGCGGATGTAGTTGTAGGTGCCACAGCGACAAATATTGCCCTGCATCGCCGCATCGATATCGGCGTCGCTGGGGCTTTTGATCTCAGACAGCAGCGCCGTGGCGGACATGATCTGGCCCGACTGGCAATAGCCGCATTGCGGCACCTGGTGGGCGATCCAGGCATCCTGCACCGCCTTGCCGACACGGCTCTGGGCGATGGCCTCGATGGTGACAACCGACCGACCGGCGACGTCGCCGACCGGCGTGATACAGGCGCGGGTCGCCATGCCATCGAGATGCACCGTGCAGGCACCGCATTGAGCAATGCCGCAGCCGAACTTGGTGCCGGTCAGGTTCGCGACATCGCGCAGTGCCCAGAGCAGCGGCATGTCCGCCTCGACGTCGAGCGACACCGGTTGGCCGTTGAGCGTGAACGCCACCGCCATGGCTGTCTCCTCAGCCGATTGCCCCGCCAGCCGGCGCCCGTTGGCGTTCGCTGCCGAAGCCGCCTTCCACGCGCAATACTACCATCCGCTGGCGGCGCAGGACTTACAAACCCGCGCCCCCTGCCCGCCCGTCAGGGCGGACGGCGACGAGTCAGCGGGTCACGTCCCGCAAGGACTGGTCGAAAATTGACAATCCGAGATCGATTTCGGCATCGCTGATGGTGATCGGCGGGGCGATGCGGAAGACGCCCAGGCCACCGCGCACGATGCTGGTGGCCATACCCAGGTCCAGGCAGCGGCGCATGGCCGCCAGCGCCAACTCCGGCGCCGGCTCCTTGGTGCGGCGGTCCTTCACCAGGTCCATGCCCATCAGCAGACCGCGACCCCGGATGTCGCCGATGCAGTCGTAGCGCTGTTGCAGGCTCAGCAGACCCTCGCGCAGCCGCTGGCCGGCCGAGCGGGCGCGCTCGACCAGCCGGTCGCGCGCGATGACTTCCAACACCTTCAAACCGACGGCCGCAGGCAGCGGGTCCGACGCATGCGTAGTGTAGAAAAGGAAGCCGCGCTCGTGACAGCGCTCTTCGACCTCGGCCGTGGCCAGGACGGCCGACAGCGGAATGCCGGCACCCAGCGTCTTGGACAGGGTCAGCAGGTCCGGCGCGACGCCGTCGCGCTCGCAGGCGAACATCGTGCCGGTGCGGCCCAGGCCGGTCTGCGCCTCGTCGAAGATCAGCAGCATGCCGCGCTCGCGGCATTTCGCCGCCAGGGCGGCCATGTAGCCTTCCGGCGGCTCGAGAATGCCGCCCGAACTGAGGATCGGTTCGGCGATGCAGGCGGCAAGATTGCCCGTCGACTGCCGGTCGACCAGCTCGAAGGCATAGTCGAGCTCGCCCTGCCAGTCGTAGCCGCTGGCCGATCCGAAGCGCGGCCGGTAGGCATCCGGCGCCGGGATGACGATTGCGCCGGGTTGCGACGGCCCGTAACCGCGCCGGCTCCAGGCATAGGTCGCCGACGCCGCCGCGCCGGTTACGCCATGCCACGAGCGGCTCAGTGCCACAATTTCGAACCCGCCCGTCGCCAGCTTGGCCATGCGGATGGCCGCGTCGTTGGATTCGCCGCCGGTGCTGAGCAGCAGCACGCGTTCCAGCTTGCCCGGCGCCAGCTTCGCCAGCGCCTCGGCCAGATCGACCACCGGGCGCGACAGGATGGCGCTGTACAGGTGGTCCAGCTCGCCGATGCTGTGGCGCACCGTGTCGACGATCTCGGGATGGCTGTGGCCGAGAATGGCGCTCATCTGGCCGGAGGCGAAATCCAGGATCCGGCGGCCCGTCGCGTCGGTCATGAAGCTGCCGGCGGCCCGCTCGACGATCAGCGGAAAGAAGTCGGCGCCGTAGCGCACGAGGTGGCGTCGCGCCCGCTCCCAGAACGCCGGGTCGAAGTTGGCGTTGACGTGGCTCATCCTGCGACTCCGCCGTGTGCTAACTGCAACCGTGGCACTTCCGGGCTACCCTCGTCCACGTCCGCCTCGGTCGCCGCCGGGTCGCACGGCACCGGATGAGCTAGGTCCGGAGCGTCAAGCCGCCGTCGACCACCAGGCCGTGCCCCGTAATGAAGTCGGCCTCGTCGCTGGCCAGCAGCAACGCGCCGCGCGCGATGTCCAGCGGTTTGCCCAGGCGCCGCAGGGCCGCCTTCTTGGCCCAGATCGCGGCGATGTCGGGATTGGCGAAGCTGGCCGCAGTCATGCCGGTCTGAATGGCACCAGGGCAGATGTAGTTGGCGGTGATGTTGAACTTGCCCAGTTCCAGCGCCAGCGTGTGGGTGAGCCCCGCCACGCCTGCCTTCGAGGCACAGTAGGCCGATAGTCCATAGTCGGTGTCGAACGCCATCACCGACGCGGTGTTGATGATGCGCGCCCGGCCGGTCCTGGCGGCGCGTTCGCGCAGGGCCGGAATGGCCTGCCGACAGAGCCGGAAGACGGCCGTGACGTTGACGTCCAACGTGCGGGCCCATTGCGCGTCGGTCATGACCTCGGCCAGCGCGTTGGTACCGACGCCGGCGTTGTTGAACAGGATGTCGAGGGCGCCGAAGCGGTCGAGAGCCGCGCCGATGATTGCCGCCGGCGCATCCGGATCCGTCACGTCTTTGGCCAGCACCGCAATGGCGTCACGGCCGCTATGCGCCGTGTTGATCGCCGATTCCGGCCGGTCGACGGCGAGCACCTGCGCACCCTCCTCGGCGAACAGCTGGGCGCTGGCGGCGCCGATGCCCGACGCCGCGCCGGTGACAATCGCGATCTTGCCCGTCAGTCTGGCCATGATTTTCCCTCCCGCACAGATCGTCGACCCTACGCCTACAGGGCGGCCTCACGAAGGCTCGCGCATACCGTCCCCTTGACGGCGATCGTCAGCCCCGGCGCCGCGAGGGATCCTGGCGCGGCATCAAGATGTCTCGCGGCCTTCGACATGACGGAAGGCGTGAGCCGCCCCCGGCGCACGCTCCCCTACCGTGTCTTGATCACGACCTTGCCAGTGGCCTTGCGCGAAAGAAGCGCGTTCATGGCTTCCGCCGCCTTCTCCAGCGGAAATGTCATGGAGATGTGCGGCTTGAGCTTGCCCTGGCGCACCCAGGCGAACATCTCGTCGAAATTCTTGCGCGCCTCCGCCGGCTCGCGACCGCGCCAGGCACCATAGAAGACGCCGCGCACGTCGCAGCTCTTGAGCAGCGCCAGGTTGGCCGGCAGCGACGGAATGCGGCCGGACGCGAAGCCGATCACCAGCAGCCGACCATACCAGGCGATACAGCGGATCGACTCGTCGAAGGCGTCACCACCCACCGGATCGTAGATGACGTCGGCGCCATTGCCGCCGGTCAGTTCCTTGACCTTGTCGCGCAGCTTTTCCCTGGTGTAGTTGACGAACATGGTGGCGCCGTACTTGCGACAGATCTCCATCTTGTCGTCGGACCCGACGGCGGCGATCACCTTGGCGCCCATCAGGGCGCCCAGCTCGACGGCGGTCAATCCGACGCCGCCGGCGGCGCCCAGCACCAGCAGCGTCTCGTCTGGCTTCAGCTCGCCGCGCTGCTTGAGCGCGTAGTAGCTGGTGCCGTAGGTCATGGTGAAGGCGGCGCCTTCCTCGAACGACATGTTGTCGGGCATCGGCAGCAGGTTGGCCTGGTCGATCACGGCCTCGTCGGCGTAGCCGCCATGGCCGATCATGCCGATCACGCGGTCGCCAACCTTGTAGCCGCTGACGCCATCGCCGATCTCGGTCACGACGCCGCCCACCTCGTGGCCCGGCGCGAAGGGCCGCGGCGGCTTGAACTGGTACTTGTCCGCGATGATGAGCGTATCGGGGAAATTGACGCCGGCGGCATGCACGGCGACGCGGACCTGCCCCTTGCCGACCGGACCTGCCGGCAGCTCCTTGAGCACAAGGCTTTCCGGTCCGCCGACTTTTTCGCTGATCATCGCCCGCATCGCGTCGTCTCCCGATGGCAACACCCGCGCATTGATAGCCAAAGGCGCCGGCCGCGCCTAGGCCACGCGGTTTCGCGTGTCGAGTGCCAGACGCATGGACGCGACCGCTCGGCAAGCCCGTGGATACCCCCGGGACGGCCGTCGCCGGCATCTATGGCGCGGGACCGGGTCAGCCGACATGATGCGCCCGGGCGGCGGCGGATCGCCGCATCATTTCGTCGTATCGGGCAGGACGGGAGCGCGATGATTGGCTCGATCTCCGTGACGGCTGCGGTCCTCGGGCTGCTGCACCTGACCGGTCTGGTCGTCGCCATGCGGGCCCTGATGTACGGCCGGACCGCCGAAGGGACCGTGGCATGGATGATCTCTCTGGTCCTGGTGCCCTACGCCGCCCTGCCCCTCTATGCCGTATTCGGCCACGGCAAGTTCCGCGGCTATGTGCGGGCGCGTCGCTCGCATGTCGGACGTCTGAACAGCCTGATGCGGACGGTACGGCCGGCACGCGACTCCGAACGGGCCCTCGACGCGGCCACGGCACCATCCGACCTGCTGGCCCTCGAGCGACTGGTCGAACTTCCTTTCACCCGCGGCAACCGGGCGGCGTTGCTGGTCAACGGTGAGCAGGCCTTCCCGTCGATCTTTGCCGGCATCGCCGAGGCCCGGCGCTACGTGCTCGTCCAATACTATTCGATCCATGCCGACGGCGTCGGATTGGCACTGAAGGAGGCCCTGCGCGAGCGGGCCAGGGCCGGCGTGGCGGTGCACGTCCTGTACGACGAGATCGGCTGCGAGGATACGCCCCGCGACTTCTTTGCCGAGCTGCGCAGCCAGGGCATCGCGGTGAGCGCTTTCAACGAGTCGAAGAACTGGATCACGCGGCATTCGCGGATCAACTACCGCAACCATCGCAAGATCGTTGTCGTCGACGGACACACCGCGTGGGTGGGTGGCCTCAATGTCGGCGACGAATACCTGGGCCGGGATCCGGTCCTGGGGCCATGGCGCGATACCCATGTGCAGGTGACAGGCCCCTGCGTGCGCGGCTGCCAGCTCAGTTTCGTCGAGGACTGGTATTGGGCCACCGGCCAGGCGCTGGATCTCGACTGGCGCGCCTATCAGGTCGACCCGGACGGCCTGCCCGTGCTGGTCCTGCCGACCGGGCCGGCCGACCTGCTGGAGACTTGCGGACTGGCGTTCGGGCAGATGATCGCCGCCGCCCGGCACCGCATCTGGATCGCGACGCCCTATTTCGTGCCCGACCGACACATCCAGGCGGCCTTGCAGCTGGCGGCCGTCCGCGGCATCGATGTCCGCGTCCTCATTCCCGGCCGGCCCGACCATCGCACGACCTGGCTGGCCAGCCTGTCGTACCTGCCCGACATGACCGAGGCCGGCGTAAAGGTATATGTCTACGAGCCCGGCGTCCTGCACCAGAAGGTCTGTCTGTTTGACGATCAGCTGGCCACGGTCGGGACGGCGAACTTCGACAATCGCTCGTTCTGTCTGAATTTCGAGATTACACTGGCTTTCTACGATGGACGTTTCACGGACGAGGTGGCCGAGATGCTGAGGCGCGACTTCCGGGCCAGCCGCGAGATCGGCGCCGATTTCCTGACGTCGCGCTCGCTGGCCTTCCGGGTGGCGGTTCAGGGCGCCCGCTTGCTGGCGCCGGTGCTGTAGATGACGCGCGACGAACAGACGGCGGCCCGTGACCTGGCTGTGGCTCCCGACCTGGGCGCGTCGTCGGTGATCGAAGAGAGCGCCGGCGAGTCCGCCGCGGCACACGCCGCCCGCTCTTCAGTCTGCCGCGTGCTGACTTACAACGTCCATTCCTGCGTCGGCGCCGACCGCCGCTACGATCCGCACCGCATCCTCGACATCGTCCGGCGCCTGCGCGCCGACGTCGTGGCGCTGCAGGAACTGCGCGCCTATTCGGCGATCGACGACCAGTTTCACCTCTTCCAGGAACATCTCAGACCGATGCGGGCGGTGTTCGGCACCACGTTTCGCCGCAGCCGCTACAAGTTCGGCAACGCGCTGTTCGTGCGCGGCACCATCCTCGAGACGCGGCTGCACGACCTCAGCGTGGCGCCGTTCGAGGAGCGCGGCGCGATCGACTGTACGGCGGTGGTGCGGGGTCGGCGCGTGCGGCTGATCGCCACCCATCTGGGCCTCTTCCGACGCGAGCGTGCCGAGCAACTCGTTCGGTTGGCCAGCGCGCTGAATCATCACCATGAGGACGTCACCATCCTGCTCGGTGATTTCAACATCTTCGGCGCCGAACGCCGGCAGCTGCGCATCCTCGGCGCGCCAGCCGCCCTGCCGCGGATCCGCACCTTCCCGTCGTTCCAGCCGATCATGTCGCTCGACCGGATCTGGACGCTGCCCAACGATCGCCTCGTGCAGGTGGCCCGCCACCGCGACTCGCCGGCAAAATGGGCCTCCGACCACCTGCCGCTGGTCGGCGAAGTGTCGCTGGGCGACTGATTGCCGGATTTTCCCGGCCGCGCTGGATCAAACCCGCCGTCCGCCGCCATCATGCCCGGTCCAGGCCCCGCCAACGAGCGCACATCCCTCGTCGACATGCTCGACCGCCTGTTCGCCGGTCCGCGCGAGAACCGGGTCACGATCGCGCAGCTTCTGCACGACATGCATGGACGTGGCTATCCGCTCGTGATCGCCGTGCTCGACATTCCCAACTGCGTCCCCACCGGCATTCCCTGGCTGTCGACCATCACCGGCGTGCCGATCGTCATCCTGTTGTCGCAGATGCTGCTGGGTCACGACGCGCCGAGCCTGCCGGCGTTCATCGGGAATCGCGCCATGCAGCGCGGGCGGCTGCAGGATTTCATGCTGCGCGCCCGCCGGTGGATCGGCCGCCTGGAAAGCGCGGTTCACCCGCGCTACGGCCGCTGGACAACCGGCACGGCGGGTTTCTGCCTGTCGCTGGCGTTGATGCTGAATGCCCTCGTCCTGGCGCTGCCGATCCCGTTCGACAATTTTCTGCCCGCCTGGGCCGTCATGTTCTTCTCGCTGGCGTTGCTCGAACGCGACGGCCTGATGGCGCTGACCGGTTGGCTCACGACCCTCGCCGCGGCCGCTTGGACGGTGGTCCTGCTCTTCTTCTACAGCGAGCTTGCCGGCCTGCTGCCGCTATTCTGGCGGCAGCTCCGGGACGCGCTCTTCAGCTGACGCGGCGGGCGCCGGGTCAGTGACGCCTTGCCGTCAGTGCAGCGCGGCAATCGCCCTCAATACGAGCGCGGCAGCTCCAGCACGTGCTCGGCGACGAAGTTCAGCACCATGTTGGTCGAGATCGGCGCGACGGTGTAGAGCCGCGCCTCGCGGAACTTGCGTTCGACGTCGAACTCCTCGGCGAAGCCGAAGCCGCCGTGCGTCTGCACGCACATTTCGGCCGCCTGCCACGACGCCTCCGAGGCCAGCAGCTTGGCGACGTTGGCCTCCTCGCCGCAGTTGATGCCACTTTCGTACAGGCTGGCCGCCTTGCGGACCATCAGCTCGGCCGCCTGCAGCGCCACGTAGGCACGCGCGATGGGATACTGCACCCCCTGGTTCTGGCCGATCGGCCGGCCGAACAGGTTGCGCTGCTTGGCGTATTCCGTGGCCTTCTCGATGAACCAGCGGCTGTCGCCAAGGCACTCGGCGGAGATCAGGATTCTCTCGGCGTTCATGCCCGAGAGGATGTAGCGGAACCCCTGGCCTTCCTCGCCGATCAGGTTATCCGCCGACACCTCCATGTTGTCGAAGAACACCTCGGTGCTGTTGTGGTTCATCATCGTGCGGATCGGCCGGATGGTGAGACCCTTGCCGAGCGCCTCGCGCATGTCGACCAGGAACACCGACAGGCCGTCGGTCCGCTTCTTGACCTGGTCGCGCGGCGTGGTGCGCGCCAGCAGCAGCATCAGATCCGAGTGCTCGGCGCGGCTGGTCCAGATCTTCTGACCGTTGACGAGGTAGCGGCTGTTGTCCTTCTTCACCGCCTGGGTGCGCAGGCTGAGCGTGTCGGTGCCGCTGGAGGGCTCGGTCACGCCGAAGGCCTGCAGGCGCAACTCGCCTGAGGCGATCTTGGGCAGGTAGCGCTCCTTCTGGCTGGCGCTGCCGTGCCGCAGCACGGTGCCCATGGTGTACATCTGGGCGTGGCAGGCGGCGGCGTTGCAGCCGGCGGCGTGGATCTCCTCCAGCACCGCCACCGCGGCCGAGATGCCCAGGCCGGAGCCGCCGTAGGACTCGGGGATCAGCGTCGCCAGCCAGCCCGCCTCGGTCAGCGCCTTGACGAAGGCCGTGGGATAGGCGCGCTGCCGGTCAAGATCGCGCCAGTAGGCGCCATCGAACTTGCCGCAGAGCTGGCGCACCGCGTCGCGGATTTCCGGATGCGTGCGGGCATAGGGGTGGTCGTCGGGGATCGCGGTCGCGGCCATGGTCGTTCCGTTGCTTCGTCCGGCGTCGGCGCGGACGTTAACGGCCGTTCATATCCGGCGCAATGCCGGCAGTCCCTATGTTGGCGCTGGCGCCCCCTGCATGGCCGACAGGACATTGGCGAGCACCTCGGCGTGCACGGGGTGCGGGAAGCCGTCGACCCAGGCGCCGCGCACGCCGGCAACCGGATCGGCGGACGGACCGTCGCGCACCAGGGTTTCCAGGATGTGCAGGTCCGTCTCGGCTGTCAGGCTTGCCAGCAGGTGCGCGGCCATTTCCGGCAGCAACAGGGCCAGCGCCGCCAGCAGCGCGTAGGCACCCCAGTTGGAGACGCCGCAGACGAGCAGGTGATCGGCCGGGGTGACGCAGGCGATTTTCTCGCCGTTGGGCACTGAAGCGGCAATCAACGCCCGCGGCAGCAGGCCCATGCCGACCTCGTTGCCGCCATCGCCGATGGCAATGCGCACCCAGGGTCCGCCGGTAAACAGGTCGTCGAGCAGCACGGCCGAGGCTGCCACGTCGATGCCGCGCATGGTGTAGCTGCGGCCATCGGCCGCCCGGCCGCAGCGCTCGATGGCGATGACGTGCGTCACGCCGGCCTGGCGCCAGGTCGCTGCCAGGGTCGCAACGCCCCCCGCGCCCACCTCATCCAGAGCGATCGCCGGCCCGGGGGTCAGACCGGCGCCGCGCACGGCCGCCGCCAGCGCGCCGGCGCAGGGCGTGTCGGTGGCCAGCCGCACCGGCCAGCCGCTCCGGGAAAAGCCATGCGCCAGATGCGCAGCGCCGACCGGACCGTCGGTCTCGGCCATCGGCGGATCGAGGGTCGGCACGAAAAAACCTGTGATGATGCCGATGACCGGCCGCTCGACCGCCGCGATCGCGCGCGCCGCGCGCGCAAGATGTCCCCGCGTTGCCGCCATCAGCGGCGCCGCGCCGCGTCCGACCTCGCGGCAGACCACCGTCTCGATCGCTGCCAGTCGCGTCGCGATGTCCGCCGCCGCCATCACTTCTCCTTGGCCTCGTAGACGCCATCCCAGATGGCGGGCGGCGCGGCGACCAACGCCTTCAGCCGTTTGCGCATGTGGTCATAGTAGGTGCATGACCAGCCGACAGCCTCGGCCCGCTCCTTGGCGGCCGTCGCCTTGCGCCGGGCCTCGGCAAAGTTGCCGGCGCGGTATTCGATGATGAACGCCTCGTGCGCTGCCAGCAGGGCGCGAAACTCTTCCGACTCGCGCATGGCGGCATCGCCGATCAGCGCGAACATCCGCTCGGGCTCCGTCTTGCCCTTCACCTTGATCAGATCGAGCTCGACGAACGCGAAACTCGGTGCGCGTTGCTTGGTGTCGTCGCCGGCGATGATCGACACGCCATAGCCCTTGCACTGGCCCTCCAGGCGCGAGGCGAGGTTCACGTCGTCACCCAGCACCGAATAGGTGAAGCGCTGGTCCGAACCGAAGTTGCCGACCGAGGCGAAGCCGGTATTGAGACCGATGCCGATATTCACGGGGATGTGGTTGCGGCCCTCGTGGTGCGCCTGCTCGCGCCATTCGACATTCAGTTCCTTCAGCCGCGCCTGCATGGCAAGCGCGGCGTGACAGGCGTGCACGGCGTGGTCCGGTACGTCCAGCGGCGCGTTCCAGAACGCCATGATGGCGTCGCCCATGTATTTGTCGATGGTGCCCCGCTCGGCCAGGATGATGTTGGTCATCGGCGTCAGGAAGCGGTTCATGAAGCGCGTCAGGCCCTGCGGATCGAACTGCTCCGAAATCGTCGTGAAGCCGCGCACGTCCGTGAACATCACCGTCAGCTCGCGTTCCTCGCCGCCCAGCTGCAGGCGTTCGGGATTGCGCGCCAGTTCCTCGACGACATCCGGGGAGAGATAGAGCCCGAAGGCACCGCGGATTTGTGCCCGCTCGCGTTCGGTCAGCATGAAGCTCGACGCCGAACTGGCGGCGTAGATCAGCGCCAGGGTGGCCGGCGAATAGATCGGATCGACAAGAATCTGCTGCTTGTCGAACAGGAACCAGGGTACGCCGATGCCCAGGGCCACGCCGGCAATGCCCAGGCCGGTCTTCCAGCCGGCCGACAGCCGCGGCATCACAAAGACAAAAACGATGCCCGCCACGAGCAGGAACGCACCCTCGACAACACCGGCGAAGAACGGACGCGATAGAAAGGTATCGGTGAAAATCTGCTCGACCAGCTGGGCGTGGATCTCGACGCCGGGAATGCCGCTGTCGACCGCGGTATTGCGAATGTCCTTCAGCCCGGCGGCGCTGGTGCCGACGAACAGGATGCTGCCCTCGATCTTCTCCTTGGGCACGCGGCCCTCGAGCACGTCCTTGGCCGAGATGAACCGTTCCGCCTGGTGGCCGCTGTCGTACAGCAGCAGATTGCCGTTCTTGTCCGTCGGCACGATCCGGTCGCCGACCTTGATGGACTGCACGCCTTCCTCGAAGACCGACAAGACCCGTGCCAGCCAGGGCAGGTCGCCGCCCGACGTGGCGCCGCGCGCCACGTAGGTCGACGCCCCCAGCGCGACGCGCACGGCTTCCATGCCCAATGCCGGATAGACGTGTGGCTGCCCCTGAAGCCGCAACAGCAGCGGCACGCGGCGGATCACGGTGATATCGGTATCCGGCGTGATGCCGCCATTGCCCTTGGCGCCAGCCTCCAGCAGCGGCAGTGTCGAGACCACGCTGGGGTATCGATCCAGGAAACGCTGGGGATCCTCGCCGCTGATGGCGTAACCGTGCTTGAGCGCCGGTGGCCGGCTGGGACGCTCGGCGACGTCGAACGCGTAAGCCGTCACGACGTTGGCGTGCGCGAAGGCGTCGGCCAGCAGCCGGTCATTGTCCTGCACCGCGTTGGCGATGCGCTGCACCGTCTCGGGATCGACGTAGGCGATCAGCTCGCGCACGCGCCGATGCCACGACGAGGCGTCAGGCTCGGCGAACAGCACGTCGAACGCGATGACGGCGGCGCCCTGCTCGGACAGTTTGTCGACCAGCTTGGCGATACGGTCGCGCGGCCAGGGCCACTGGCCATAGGCGGCCAGCGACGCCTCGTCGACATCGATGATACGGACGTTCCACTGCGGATCGTAGGTGCGCGGCTTAAGCCGCTGGAAGGTATCGAATGCGAAATTGCGCAGGCGGACAACGCCCGGCGGATCGATGGCACGCATCGTCAGGGCCGCCAGCAGGATCACCAGCGGCGCCATGATCGGCAGCCGCTTGCGCCATGACCTCGACAACACCCGAACCATCAGCCGACTCTCCTCGCCGGCGTGACCTTAGCGTCGAGGCGCGTGGCGCGTCCATGCAAGAGGCGCCATCCGACGCTTTCGTCAAGACGGGCGGTCGCCGAAATGCTATCTGCGCGCGCCATGACCCGTTCCACTTCAGGCGTCGCGACGTCGCTGGGCGATCCCGTCGGCGGCATCTACAGCAAGGTGCTGGCGGTGGCGCTGTTCTCGGCCATGGACGCGATCGTCAAGGCACTGGGCGCACGCTACCCGACCCTGCAGATCATGCTGTGCCGCAGCGTGGTCGGCATGCTGCCGGTGCTCTGGCTGATGCAGGCGGCCGGCGGTTGGCGCACTCTTCGGACGCGCCAGCCGCTGCTGCAGCTGGGCCGCGTCATCCTGTCATTTCTCTCCCTCTTCGGCTTCTTCTACCTGTTCCCCCTGATGCCGCTGGCGGAGCTGTACGCGATCTCGTTCGCCGCGCCGTTCTTCATGACCGCCCTGGCCGTGCCGATGCTGGGCGAGCAGGTAGGCTGGCGCCGGTGGTGCGCCGTGGCGGTCGGCTTCGCCGGCGTCATGATCATCGTGCGCCCGGGCACCGCTGCCTTCCACCCGCTGTCGCTGGCCGTGCTGGCCGCCACGTTCTGCTATGCCCTGTCGATGGTCTGCGTCCGTCGTCTGAGTCGGACCGACAGCGACCACACGACGATCATGGCCCATTCCATCGCCACCATCGGCCTGTGCGGCGTGCTTATCGTCGGCAACGGCCTGGCCGGCAGCCCGCTGGGCACGCTGTGGATCTGGCCGACGGCTGTCGACTGGCTCTGGCT
Source organism: Alphaproteobacteria bacterium (assembly GCA_026126245.1). Lineage (GTDB taxonomy): Bacteria > Pseudomonadota > Alphaproteobacteria > Reyranellales > Reyranellaceae > Vineibacter. The sequence continues at coordinate 17,301 of JAHCJT010000017.1, read as the reverse complement.
TGGCGCCATCGGCGTGACCGGCGGCTTCGCCCAGATCCTGGTGACGCGCGCCTGGCGGCTGGCGCCGGCTGCAGTGCTGGCGCCGTTCGACTACGTCGCGATCATCTTCGCACTGGCCTTCGGCTGGCTGTTCTGGCGCGAAATTCCGACACCCTGGCTCTGGATGGGCCTGCCGCTTATCATCGGCTCCGGCCTCTATATCCTGCACCGCGAGCGGGTACGACGCCGCGCGGCAGCGACCGCCGCCTGACCTCGGCGCGCCAGCTACAGCGCGGCCCGCTTGCGATCGGCTGCCTGCTGGGCGAGCGCGTTCCAGCTACCCAGCGACAGCAGATGGGCATAGATCCATCCCAGCCAACCCTTGTCGCGCCACGTTTCGAGGACGGCGCCCGGCAGCTTGTTGAACCGCCCCTCGTCGACGATCTTGAAGCCGCCAAGGGCCAGCCGCTCGGTGCCGGAAATCGTCGCCTGCGCCTGGTTGTCGACCAGCAAGTCCTGCTGACGTAGCGCCTCGACGAACGCCGCGGTCGCCTTGTGGTCGTTCTGGTAGGCGCTGCAGAAGCGCAACGCGCTCTTCACCAGATCGGTCGGCTTACCCTCGGCGTCGAACAACGCCAGCCTGCCGCCGTCGGCCAGAATGCCGCCACCCTCGTCGATGGCCAGAACGAGCTGCCCGCCGGATGCCTCGACGAATACGAAAGGATAGCGGCGGACGTAAGCCGGAATGTAGGTCTGCGATTTCCAAAGGCCGTCGCCACCGACGAACAGGTTTTCGTTGGGACGCAGGCCCACCACCGCCACCGGAAGAGGTACGGTCTTGCCCGAAAAGACGATCGGGTAGAAGCGCTGGACCAAGGCGAATTCGGCCCCGCTGACCGGCACCGACGTGGTGTGCGCCGCAAAGGCGAAGCCGAAATTGTCGCGCAGGGCCTTGCCCTTGTGCCGGTCGGCATCGACGGGGACGACCTCGGTATAGAACAGCGGCAGCTGGGATGGCTGACCCGCCGCGCGGTTGGCGGCATCGGACATGGCAACAAGACCATATAAGAAAAATGGTTAAACCCAAGTGACCGCAATTTTATGAGCGGTACGACCCCGGAACCATAGTTTTCGGCCGCCGGCCGGATGTCTGCGACTGCAACTGGTTGACAGGCCCCGATCGTGGCCCACATTAACATATGCAAACGGCCCGTCGGGCCCGTAGGTGCAAGGTTTCCGATCTCATGCCGGACGCCCTGATCGAGACGCAAGTCACATTGAGCGACAACGCGGCCAGGCGTATCGCCTTCCTGCTGTCGCGCGAGCCGGCCGACGCCAAGTTGCGCGTCGCGGTCAACGGCGGCGGCTGCTCGGGCTTCCAGTACGTCTTCGATTTCGACACCAAGGCGGGCGACGACGATCTCGTGATCGAGAAGGACGGCGCCAGGGTGCTGATCGACAGCGCCTCGCTGGAACTCCTGAAGGGCAGCGAGATCGACTACGTCACCGAAATGGTCGGATCTTCCTTCCAGATCAAGAATCCCAACGCCAGCTCGTCGTGCGGCTGCGGCAACTCGTTCAGCGTCTAGCGTTCTTCCCGCCACGCCCGACATCGAGTATCGGCCATCGCTGCATTGCGGCCGGGCGCAAATGCGTGGCTGACGACGCGACCCTTGGGCGGCGCCAAGCCGTCAAGGATCACCCGCTCGTGCCATCGCGCTTGCTGACGGCATCGGCCGCCGGCCGCAGATACGCGCCCTGTTTCAACAGCGCGGCCTGCACCTCGGCGATGTCGACGTCGCGCGGCGCGACGCCGCGGTTGGCCGCCACACCGGCGGCGGCACCGGCCGCATGTCCGGTCAGCCAACACTGCGGAATCTCGCGCATGAAGGAGTGCGAAGTGGCGTCGCAGGACAGGTGACGTCCGGGCGCCAGCAATCCGTCGATCTGCCGCGGCAGCAGCGCACCATACGGCACCGAGACGTTGCGGAACTTGGGCGACAGCGACGTGCTGACGCCGACTTCGGTGGCCAGCGGCGAGCCGTCGTCCCACTGGGCGCGCACGATCTTCTCGACGCCCACCAGGCGCCGCGTGTGGCGAACGCCCATCTGCGGCGCGCTCTGGACGGGATAGGCGCCGGCGAAGCCCGGCGCGTGCGCGCGGAAGACTTCCAGATGCCGCCACATCAGCCGCCGGCTCAGCATCTCGACGTCCGTCAGGTCGTCGAGGTTCAGGCCGTCGAAACCGGACTGGCGCGGTCCCATGAACAACGCAACGTCGTCGCGCCAGGCGGAGAACGGGCGCTCGAAATGGCCGACCTGCTCGCGGCCCAGCGCCATGAAAGCACTGAAGCCCTTGGGATCGCCGGTGCGAAACTCCATCCACCGTTTCATGTCGACGCCGGCCCAGATCCAGGCCGTGTTCATGCAGTGGTGGATGTCGTTCTGCTCGATATCGCTCTCGGACGGCACGCCGGCGCGATGGAAGATGTCGCCGTCGCCGGTGGCGTCGACGGTGACCTTGGCGAAGATCGCCTGGCGCCCTTCCTTGCTCTCAAAGACGACGCCCCTCACGGCGCCGCCCTCGACGATGGGCACGGATGCCCAGCCATGCAGGACCAGGCGCGCGCCGGCCTCCTCTGCCAGGTCGAGCGACACGAGCTTCAACCGCTCAGGGCAGACCATCGGCGAAAAGGTGACGATGCCGTGGAAGGCGGCCGACCGCACCGCCCAATAGGCGGCCGTGGCCGCATCACGCGACCCCCAATCGGCGCGGGCCGGTCCACGCACGTACTCCTTCGGCAGGCGGTCGAATATCTCCTCGGCGAAACCGCGGATCACCGGCTTGCCGTCCCAGTCGGTCATGCGGTCGATCCAGAACACCAGCCCGCCGGTCGATAGGCCGCCCAGGTGATTGTAGCGCTCCAGCAGGATGACGTCGGCGCCCAGCCGGGCGGCGCTCACCGCTGCCGCCGTGCCGGCCGGTCCGCCACCCACCACCAGCACGTCGCACTCGGCGAACACCGGCAGGGTTCGCGACGGCTCGATCCAGGTCTTCTGTGGACGCGCCGGACGTTGCCGGCGACGGCCGCCTTCGAAGATATCCGAATTGAAGAACAGGCGTTCCTTGGCCATTGGCGACTCCCGCACCTTCGCGCGCGCTGATCGGGGACGACCCTCCATCGTCGGGCGCAGAAGGAGGATACCGGCCCCTCGGCAGGGCGCCCCGACACCTGCCGCGACGATACCGCACGATCTCGGGAACGACCCCATCGGCAAGCGGGCGAATGATACAGGCGCCGCGGTATCGGTCCATCTTCCCTTCGCACGGCAGACTTGCGATGGTGCGGCCATGAAAATCGCGACCTGGAACATCAACTCCGTGCGGCGGCGCACCGGCAATCTGGTGGCGTGGCTGCAGCGCGCCCAGCCCGACGTGCTGCTGCTGCAGGAGATCAAGTGCCAGGACGACCAATTCCCGCGGTCGGAGATCGAGGCCGCCGGCTATCGCTGCGCCGTCGCGGGGCAGAAGGGATTCAACGGCGTGGCGTTGCTGTCGCGCACGGCGGCCGACATTGTGCACCGCTCGCTGCCGGGCGACGACAGCGACGGACAGGCGCGCTACATCGAGGCGCGGTTCGCGACGAGCGCCGGGACGGTACGAGTCGCCTCGATTTACCTGCCCAATGGTAATCCGGTCGACAGCGACAAGTTTCCCTACAAGCTGGGCTTCATGCGCCGCCTGTGCCAGCGCGCGCACGACCTGCTCGACAGCGAGGAGCTGGTCGTGCTGGCCGGCGACTACAACGTCTGCCCTACGGCCATGGATGTCTACGATCCGGCCGCCTGGGCCAACGACGCGCTCTGCCGGCCGGAGTCGCGCCAGGCGCTGAGGGCAATCCTCAATCTCGGCTACACTGATGCGTTCCGCGCCCTGCACCCGGATGCACACGCGTACAGCTACTGGGACTACCAGGGCGGCGCCTGGACCAAGGATCATGGGCTGCGCATCGACCACCTGCTGCTGTCGCCACAGGCAACCGACCGGCTGAAGGCCTGCGACATCGACAAGTCGGAGCGCGGCCGCCCCGAACCGTCGGACCACGTGCCGGTCTGGATCCAGCTCGACGCCGAGGCGATGACCTGAGCCCGGCGTTCCTTCGTCCCCGCGCGGCGGCGGGCCGTCACTCCAGATATTGTCCCGCGTCGAACTTCACGTAGGCATCGGCCTCGCTGAAGGCGACGCCGACGGGGTCGCCGCCAGCGGCAATGGTGTCGAGCTGCTTGCGCAACAGGATGCGCAGCATCGAGATGCCCTGGTCGCTCGATGCCAGGTGCTCCTCGGAGTGATAGGTGATCGGCCCCTGTCCAACTTGCGCCTCGACGTCGCCGGGGAACCTCTGGTGCTCCTCGGGCGTCAGCTCGGCCCAGACCTTGCCATTGTAGCGCGATCTCATCTTCCCTAGCTCGCCCTGTTCGCGGACCCGGCCGGCGACATAGATGCGGTAGTGCGTGTCGTCGATTGGCAGGGTCCAGCCGACGGACTCGACCATCCCGTAGCGGCCGACGCGCGGGTTCGGCACCACGCGCAATGTCGGCAATGCCGCCTCGGTGATCCGCCGGAAGGTGCGACCGTCGGGCTGGGCGCGCAGCTGCGTGCTGCGCACGCCGCGTGGCGTGTACTCGAACTTCACCTTGGGCATGGCCGCCATCTGGGCCACGAATTGAGGGCCGCTGAACGAGCCGTGAAGGATCGGCACGTGATAGGGATCGACCACGTTTTCGAAATGCTGCAGCCAGTTGCAGGGCGCGATCTGGATGCCGCCGGTGCCGATGCTGGAATCGTCGGCCTCGACCGTTTCGCCGTCGTCGAGCACCTCGAGGCATTCGTAACGCGGCAACACCGGACGGCGCGCCGGCGGCCCCATATAGGCGAAGATCAGGCCGTAGCGTTCCTCGACAGGATACCAGGGCTGATGCACGCGATCGCGCTGACGGCCGGCGTCGGGCTCGCAGGGCTGCTCCAGGCAGCGACCTTCGACATCGAACAGCCAGCCATGGTAGCAGCAGCGAATGCCCCGTTCCTCGACCTTGCCGTAGTACAACGTCGTGCCGCGGTGGCAGCAGCGCGGATAGACCAGGCCGGGCCGGCCCGCACCGTCGCGGAACAGGATCAGGTCCTCGCCAAGCACCCTGATCAGCCGTGGTGTCGCGCCGGCGTCCCGCGCCATGCCGACGGGATGCCAGTAGCGGCGCAGCAGTTCGCCCATCGGTGTGCCGCGGCTGACTTCAGTCAGCCGCGCGTCATAGGTCGGGGCGGGCAGATCGTAGGCGCTGCCCTCGCCGGCCGGCAGTGCCGGCCGTTGCCGTCCGTCCATCGCGCCCCCCGTTCGCCATCTTCACGCCGGGCGAGCCTAGCGACGCCGCGCACGAATGGGGAGTCGGTGTCTCGCAGCGGTGGGCCGGCCGCCCGGCGCGCCGCGCCAGCGGCGTCAGATATCGGCGAAAGCCCGGGTCTCTTTCTTGCCGCCGGGATGGGTCACGGCACCGTCCACGGCCGGACCGACCTGCTGCGCATATTTCCATAGCGCACCGGACGTGTAGCCGTTCTTGCGCGGCTTCCACTTCTTGAGGCGCGCCTTCAGCTCCTTGTCGGAGAGTTCGACGTCGAGACGCCCCTTGTTGGCGTCGATCGCGATGATGTCGCCGTTCTTCAAGAGGCCGATCGGCCCGCCGACAGCGGCCTCCGGCCCGATATGGCCGATGCAGAAGCCGCGCGTGCCGCCGGAGAAACGGCCATCGGTGATCAGCGCCACATCCTCGCCGACGCCCTGACCGTACAGCGCCGCCGTGGTCGACAGCATCTCGCGCATGCCGGGACCGCCCTTCGGCCCCTCGTAGCGGATGACCAGAACGTCGCCCTTCTTAAATTTGCCCTTCACGACGGCATCGAAGGCCGCCTCCTCGCTGTCGAAGCAGCGCGCCGGGCCACGGAAGGCCAGGGTCTTCATGCCCGCGACCTTCACGATGGCGCCGTCGGGCGCCAGGTTGCCCTTCAGGCCGACGACGCCGCCGGTCGGTGTGATGCAGTTCTTGACCCGGTAGACCACGTCCTGGTCCTCGGGAAAGGCGACGTCCCTGTGGTTTTCCGCCAGGGTCTTGCCGGTGACGGTCAGGCAGTCGCCGTTCAGCAGACCGTTGTCGAGCAGTTCCTTGATGACAACGGGAATGCCGCCGATGCGGAACATGTCGAGCGCGACGTACTTTCCGCCCGGTTTCAGATCGGCGATGTAGGGCGTCTTCTTGAAGATGCGCGCCACGTCGTGCAGGTCGAACTTGATGCCGCACTCGTGCGCCATGGCCGGCAGATGCAGCGCGGCATTGGTCGAACCGCCGGTGGCGGCGACCACGACCGCGGCATTCTCGAACGCCTCGCGCGTGGCGATGTCGCGCGGCCGGATGCCCAGGCGCAGCAGGTTCATCGCCGCTTCGCCCGATGCCGTCGCGTATTCGTCGCGGGTCTCGTAGGGCGCCGGCGCGCCGGCTGATCCGGGCAACGCCAGGCCGATCGCCTCCGACACGCAGGCCATGGTATTGGCCGTGAACTGCCCGCCGCAGGAACCGGCCGAGGGACAGGCGGCGCATTCGAGCTCGTGCAGGTCAGAGTCGCTGAAGCGGCCGGCGGCATGCATGCCGACGCCTTCAAAGACGTCGACGACGGTGACGTCCTTGCCGCGGAACTTGCCGGGCAGGATCGAGCCGCCATACATGAACACCGACGGCACGTTGAGCCGCAACATGGCCATCATCATGCCCGGCAGCGACTTGTCGCAGCCGGCCAGGGTGACCATGGCGTCGTAGCAGTGGCCGCGCATGGTCAGTTCGACCGAGTCGGCAATCAGGTCGCGGCTGGCCAGCGACGACTTCATGCCCTGGTGGCCCATGGCGATGCCGTCGGTGACCGTGATGGTGGTGAACTCCCGCGGCGTGCCGCCGGCGGCGTCGACCCCCTTCTTCACCGCTTGCGCCTGGCGCGAGAGCGCGATGTTGCACGGTGCCGCCTCGTTCCAGCAGGTCGCGACGCCGACCAGCGGCTGATTGATCTGCTGTTCGTTCAGCCCCATGGCATAGAGGTAGGAACGATGCGGCGCGCGCTCGGGGCCAACCGTGGTGTAGCGGCTGGGCAGCAATGCCTTGTCCAGCGTCGGATTGGGGTGGAGTTTGCGCGCTCTGGCGCCGCCCCGCTTTTTCTTCTTGTGGCCGGCCATGTTCCCCTCCCTCGCCAAGACGCACGTGCGCACGCGGGCCGCACCATACAAGGCGGCGCGCCCGACGCAAGGCCGGCGCCCGGCCGGCGGCCCTTGGCAGGCCTACTCTTTTTCTTCCTGGCGGCGGCGCTTGCGCGCCTTGACGGCATATTCGCCGCGCGGCCGGTTCTCGTTGTTCATGGGGTTGACGATGGTGTCGCGGAAGCGGTCCCAGTCCTCGTCCTTGAAGTCCTCAAGCTTCTCGACCAACCCGAAATTCTCGAGGTGCTCATCGGCGTACAGCCAGCGCGGGAAGGGCTGCAGCATCAGCAGCGGCACTTCGGCGCGGATGTGGATCGGCACGCCGGTGCGGGTCAGCCGGACGTTGGTGAAGATCGGCCCGAACCAACGGTCGGTTTCGATGATGCCCTCATAGGCCTCGTAGCCCGACGGCCGCGGGAAGTTCGCCAGCGGCCGTGACAGCACGCTCCATCCCGGCGCGGTACGGGCCACGTAGCCGCTCCAGACCTGCAGCAGGCCGGGCTCGTTGGGCGCGCCCAGAAACGGCAGCGCGAAACCCTTGCAGTCCTCCGGCACGCGCTCGTCGAAATAGTCGTCGAAGCCGGGATACTCGGTCTGGCGCAGCGGCAGCCACTGCCCCTCGGCGCCCTCGTGGCTCCAGAAGGTCTCGCGGCCGTCCCACAGCAGCTGAAAATCCATCGGCGGGAACAGATACCAGCCAAACGACGAGGCGATGCGCATCGGCTCGCAGTATCGGAAGGCGCGCGTCGGGATCGTGCCGCCGGCCGCCGGGTCGGCACGCATCGGTTCGCGCGCATCCGGGATCATGCGGTAGAAGGTGATCAGTGGTTTGGGAATCTCGGGCTTGTCTGTCGTGCTCATGACTCTACCCTCGCGTGCGCGGACATCACGCCGTGACGGCACATCGCCTGCAGGCCTGCGGCACGGCCGCCGGTCAAATCGTCTCGCCGGCGGCGCAAGCCGCGCCAAGGCGACGCCGGACGATTTGGATCACGCAATAGTATCAGCAGCGGGCAGAAAAAAAGCGGGCGCGGCAACTATGCCGCACCCGCTTGTCTCTGAACCTAGCTGGTTCGAGTCGCCGATCAGAACGTCGGCGCCATCATGCCCAGCTTGACCTTCTTCTTGCTGAAGGTCGGCGCCATCATGCCCAGCTTGACCTTCGCCTTGCCGAACGCCGGCGACATCATGCCCAGCTTGACCTTCGCCTTGCCGAAAGCAGGCGCCATCATACCGATCTTAACCATTGCAGCATCCTCCTCGAATACGACGTCGGTGAAAGAGCGACCGGCTGCAACTGGCAATCCGGGGCGACCCGCTCTGAAACCGATCCGCATCAACCCCGATGCGGTACGTTATTAGAATGTGTCCTGGGTAACGAAAGGCTCGTGAATCAGACGCGAACGGAATGCGAAAAACTGAAGTGCGTTGACCAAAGCTAACACTCTGAACTTCCCTATTGTTCCGGCAGTCCAGCCATTCTCAGCCCGACCACAAATCGGTCACGGTCCTCAACCCGTTCAAGCGGTGAAGTCTCGCTATACATTTGCACGGTAAAACCGGGCTGTAGCGACAGCAGCTGCTTGGCTAGGTTACGTGCCTCCTCGCCACGGCCGAGGTAAGCCAAGCTGACAATGACCGGAACATACACAGCGGTGAAATTGGGATGCTCGCGCAAAATTGGTTGCGCTGCGACAACCGCATCCTGGTAACGGCCCGCCAACGCCAGCGAGATCACCGTTACCGTTTCCCAAAAGTAGCGGAAATTGTCGAACGGTGACAGCGTCCGGTAGCGCTCCATCCGCTCGAGCGCGTCATGCGGCCGACCGCGGTAGCACGCGACCAGCGCGCTGAGCGCCCACCCCCAGCCGAAATTGGGGTTAACCGATAGAGATCGTTCGTGAAAATGCTCGGCGAGGTCGTAGTTGCGGCGCAGGAAGGCCTCGACGTGGCCGGCGAACGACAGGCCCATCGGATCGTCGGGATCGCGCTCGATCGCGGCGCGCGCATGGTACTCGGCCGCGGCGCCGCTTTTCTCGCGGTCGGTCAGCCAGCCCTGGCCCACGCCCATGAGGTGCCAGAACGCCATCCAGGCGTGCGCATGACCGTAGTCAGGATCGAGCCGCAGGGCCCGGTCGAGAAACTCACCGGCGGTCCGGAAGGCCGTCGGCGACGCCTGATAGACCAGCGGCACGGCCCGCAGCAGACAATCGTAGGCGTTGGCATTGTCCGGCGGGCGGCGCCGGACCCGGTCAATCTCGGCCTGCAGGATCTTGGGATTGAGCTGCCCGATGACGCCCCGCACGATCTCGTCCTGGACGTCGAACAACCGGGCGAATTCCACCGTGCGCTGATCGGTCCACAGGGCGCGCGCATCCTCACAGTCGACCAGCCGCACGCCGATGCGAATCACGCCGCCCTGCCGACGCACCGTGCCCTCGATGACGTAACGAACGCCGGTGCGACGGCCAACCTCCCGCGGATCGATCTCCTGGCCGCGCAGGATCCCGGACGACGCGCCGGGAATGACCGACAACCATTTGAAGCGCGACAGGCCGCTAACGATGTCCTCGGCGAGGCCGTCGCCAAGGTAGTCCTGCTCCGGATCGCCGCCGACGTTGCGGAACGGCAAGACCGCAACCGGCAGCGTCTCGACCCGCGCATCGGGACCCGTCGCCGCCGCCGCGGCGGCGGCAGCGGCGGCCTTGGCGGCGGCACTGTCGGCCGCGGTCGCTGCCGCGGCGGCGGCCGACGGGGTTTCGACGACGGGGGCATCCAGCCGGTCTGACCGGATGCGCTCATAGAGCTGAACGGTCGGCTGGCCGGGTTTGGCGTCGAGCGTCCGCTTGAGCGCATCGACGCAAACCTGGAACTGACGCAACGCCGCCGCCTTGTCGCCGCTGCGGGCAAAGGCCTCCATCAGGCCGCGATGCGCTTCCTCGTGCGACGGCTCGAGCGCCAGCATGTGACGCGCAATGCTTTCGGCCGCCTGCAGCTCGCGCAACACGATCAGTTCGCGCATCGCCGACGCCATGCCGCCGAACGCCTGCTCACGGCGCCACGCCCGCTCGCCGTACAGCCAATCCTGGAACGCACCGCCGATTGCCGACAGATCGGCCAGCAAGTCGCCGCGATAGAGTTCGGGAATCTTGCGCTTTTCCTCCAGCGGACCATCGGCCATCCGCTCGACCTCGCGGGCATCGATCCACACCTGGTCGAGATTGACCCGCATCACATCGCGGTCGATATGCAGCGCCGCGGCGTCCTTGTCGCGAAACAGCGCCCGCAATTCGGTGATCGCCTGGCGCAGCGAGCCCCGCGCCTGTTCCTCGAGGCGGTCGCTCCACACCAGCCCCGCAACGCGCTCACGCGTCGCGGCCGCGTCCGGCGTCAAAGCCAGGAAGGCGAGCACGGCCCGGGTCTTCTTTGCCCGCGGCGTGCCATCGGATCCGTCCGAAAGCGTTACGCGACAGCCGCCCAAGAGATAAATCCGCAGCATCACCCATCCCGCGACAAACGTGACATTGTTCTACGCCACATTGTTAAAGTCACATCTTTGGAAAGCGTTATAAGATCTTGTTTTATATCAGTCAATTCACAATCGATTAACGTCAAGCAGAAACTTTTCGCAGCCTTTCGGCGCGTTTATGATAATGAACGTCAATTATCTGAAAATAAAGAGGAAAAACGTTAGGGTGAAAGTCAACCCTAAGACGCGCAGGTGGGGTCCGCCGCCGAGCTCGTTCACCCCACCGCACCAGATGGCGCCGTCGGCGTCAACGACGGCACCGGAGCTGCCCTGGTTTTTTTCACGTCGCAATGTACTGGCGCAGCGTCTCCGCCTCCTGCCGGGTTTCATCCAGTCGCCATTTCACGACGTCGCCGATGGAAATGATGCCCAGCAATTCGCCATGCCGCACCACCGGCAGATGTCGAAAGCGGCCATCGGTCATCAGTTCCATCACGTGCTCGACGGTGTCGTCAGGATCGCAGGTCGTCACGGGCGACGTCATGACGCTGCTGACACGCCGGCTCAGTGCGCCATCGCCATCGTGCGCCAAGGCATGCACGACGTCCCGTTCGGACAAGATGCCCAGCAGTTCTTTATCCTTGCCGGTAGCAAGAACCAGCAGCGCGCCGATTCGACGCGCCGACAAGGTTGCCACGGCCGACGCCAAAGTGTCCTCGGGCGCCACCGCCACCACGCGGTTGCCTTTGGTTGACAGAATGTCGGACACGAACATGGGCTTCCTCCTCCGCGGCTGCGGAACCGAGAATCCCGGGGGCCGTTCGCGTAACTTCAGTCTCCAACCTGATTGTCGCAACAAACGTCGCCATGCGGGCCGCAGGCGGATCCGTCATGCGATCATGCCGCCCAGGCTGTGGTCTTCGAGCCACGTTTGAAGTGTCCTCCACGATTCGGTACTTGGCAATGGCCCGCGCTGTTGCGCCAGTCCGCGATCATGGAAATGAACGGCAAATAATCATATGAATTTTAACAAGATTCCGTTGCCGGACTTGCCTACGGCCGGACCAGACGCTTCCACGCGCGGGGGCCGTCGAGAAACTGACGCAGGTTGTCCAGCACAGCGCGGAACTCCGGATCCTTGTCGGCGTGCTCGCGCAGGACGTCGGACGACGTCTCGCGGAATGCCTCCATCACGGATCCCGGCCATACCCGGATGGTGACCCCCTGCTTGCGGAAATACTCCATGGCGCGCGCCTGTTCGGTGGGCGCCCGCGCCAGCATCCAGGTCACGTTGGCGCGGCAGGCGGTTTCGATCAGCGCCCGGCGGCCAGGCGGCAGCTCCTCCCACTTGTCCTGGCGCATGTAGAAATCGACCAACGACGAGGGCTGATGCCATCCGGGGAAGTAATAAATCAGCGACAGCTTGTCGAAGCCCAGCCCTTGGTCGACCGACGGCATCGAAAACTCCGCGGCGTCGATCTTGCCCTGCTGCAACTTGTAGAAAACCTCGCCGGGCGGCAGCGACACAATCTCGGCGCCAAAGCGGGCCAGCACCTCGCCGGCCAAACCGGCATAGCGGACGCGCAAGCCTTTGAGATCGGCAACGGAGCGCATCTCGGTGCGAAACCAGCCGCCGGCCTCGGACCCCGACACGCCACACATCATGGCGTGCACGCCCAGCTTGGCGTAGAGCTCACGATGCAATCGGGCGCCGTCGCCCGCTACCATCCATGAGACGTATTCCTCGGGCGTGGGCCCGAAGGGCAGCGAGGCGAAGATCAGCAGCGCCGGCACTTTTGCGGCGGCATAGGAAGGCGACGTGAACGCCGCGTCGACGTCGCCGTGCACGACCGCGTCCAGAAGCTCAGCTGTCGGCGCCTTGGCGCCGGCTTCGAGAAGCTTGACTACAAGCGTGCCATCGGAAACGGCCTTGACCGTCTTGACGAATTGCCGACTGGCTTCGCCCAGTACCGAGACGCCGGGATTGAACGCCGTCTGCATGCGCAGCTTGACGGGCGTCTTGTCGGAAGGCCCGCCTGCTGTCGGTTCGGCCGACGACTTGCCGGGCGCATTCGCATCGGTTGGCGGTTTCGGTGCAACCTGGTCGCCCGAAGTCGGCGCGCCCTGCTGTGCCCACAGGCACGCCGGCGATGCCACGCCAAGGACCGTCGCAACTGTGCACAGAACCAGGAGTCTGGAAACCGAGATACGCAAGCCGGATCCTGCTGTCCCGACGCCGTCATCCCTCCCTGTCCTCATCGGTCCGGAGACGGTGCCGCACCGATGACGTGGCCATCTGTGCCGATGGCCGCTTTCGTCCGCATGATCTACGCGCCCGCCGACCCGACCGCAAGCGACCAGCCGCGCCGAAAGCCGCAGGCGGTTTGTCACGTGGCCATGCCGACGGGATGCCCGGACGGCGCTGCACGCGTGCGGCGCGGCCTGCCACCGGGCGCCGGCGGAGGCCCGCAGGCTGCCTGTGGTGGCTTTCGAAATCGCATGCTAAATTATTGACATGGAACGACATTTGTTTGGCACTGACGGTGTGCGCGGGCGCGCCAATTTCGAGCCGATGACGGCCGACACGGCACTGCGGCTGGGCATGGCTGCCGGCGCCCGATTTGTCCGCGGCGATCACCGGCACCGCGTGGTGATCGGCAAGGACACGCGGCTGTCGGGCTACATGATCGAGCAGGCGCTGACGGCCGGCTTTCTGTCGATCGGCATGGACGTGCTGCTGTTGGGACCCGTGCCGACGCCGGCGGTCGGCTACCTGACCCGTTCAATGCGCGCCGATCTCGGAGTCATGATCTCGGCATCGCACAACCCGTTTCATGACAATGGCGTGAAATTCTTCGGCCCCGACGGCTTCAAGCTGTCCGACGACATCGAGACGGACATCGAAGCGTTGATGGCCACCGACCTCGCGGGACGTCGCGCGGAGAGCCGCGCGCTGGGCCGGGCGCAACGCATCGACGATGCCGGTGGCCGCTATATCGAGGCGGTCAAGGCCAGCCTGGCGCGCGGCCTGACGCTTGACGGCATGACGGTGGCCATCGATTGCGCCAACGGCGCTGCCTACAAAGTGGCGCCGCGCGTGCTCAGCGAGCTTGGCGCCAGGGTATTTTCCCTGGGAGTCGAGCCGGACGGCTTCAACATCAACCACGAATGCGGCTCCACCCATCCGCAAATCCTCTGCGAAACCGTGCGGGAGCGCGGCGCTGACGTCGGAATCGCGCTCGACGGTGATGCCGATCGTCTGGTGCTGGTCAGCGAGCGCGGCGAGATCATCGATGGCGACCAGATCATGGCGACGATCGCCGATGCATGGGCTGACGACGGTCGCTTGAAGGGCGGCGGCGTGGTCGCGACGCAGATGTCGAATCTCGGTCTGGAGCGCCACTTGCGGGCGCGCGGGCTGCGCCTGGAGCGCACCGCCGTCGGCGATCGCTACGTGCTCGAGCGGATGCGCGAGGCGGGCTACAATTTGGGCGGCGAGCAGTCCGGCCATCTGATCATGACCGACGTCGCCACCACCGGTGACGGGCTACTGGCGGCATTGCAAGTGTTGGCGGCGGTCAAGCAGGCCGGTGGCTCAGTGTCAGCCATTTGCAACCGGTTCCGGCCTGTCCCGCAGCTCTTGCGCAATGTCAGGCTGAATGCCGGCGTCAATGCCGGCCAGCTGATCGACACGACGCCCGTCCGCGACGCGTTGGCCAATGCCCAAGCGCGCCTGCCCGGCGGCCGCATTCTGGTGCGCAAATCCGGAACCGAGCCGCTGATTCGGGTCATGGCCGAGGGCGACGATGCGCGTCTGGTCGAAAGCGTCGTCGCCGACCTGTGCGCCGCCATCGGCCAGGCCGCACCGCCGGCAGCGGCGTGACCGGAGGACCGCAGGCATGAACGGGCGCGTGCTCATCGTCGCCGGTTCGGATTCCGGTGGCGGTGCCGGCATCCAGGCCGATATCAAGGCCGTCACGGCGTTGGACGGTTTCGCCATGACGGCGATCACAGCGCTGACGGCGCAGAACACGCAGGGCGTCCACGGCGTTGTCGGGATCGATCCGGCCTTCATCGCACAGCAGATGGAAGTGGTGCTGGCCGACCTCGGCGCCGACGCGATCAAGACTGGCATGTTGCACAGCGCCGAGGTCATCGAGACCGTCACATCGACGCTGCTCAAGTGCGCACCGGACGTGCCACTGGTCGTCGATCCGGTGATGGTCGCCAAGGGTGGCCACCGACTCCTGCAGACCGCGGCGGAGCGGACCCTGATTGAACGCCTTCTGCCGCACGCCAGCCTCGTGACGCCGAACCTGCCGGAGGCCGAGGCGCTTGTCGGCTTCAGCATCGCCGGCGAAGCGGATATGAACCGCGCCGGAAAAGCCGTCCTGGCGCTCGGTCCGAAAGCGGTGCTGGTCAAAGGCGGTCATCTCGACGGCGGCAGTGCGGAGGTTGTCGACATTCTGATGACGTCCCAGGGCGTGACGCGTTTCACGCACCGTCGCATCGCCAGCCGCTCGACACATGGGACCGGCTGTACCCTGGCCTCGGCGATCGCCTGCGGGTTGGCGCAGCGGCTGCCACTGGTCGAAGCGGTGTCCCGGGCTCGCGACTATGTGCGCCGCGCGATCGAAACCGCGCCGGGCTTCGGTACCGGGCACGGACCGCTGAACCACGCCGTGACACTCGACCCCAATTGGCGCCGCTGACACCGGCGGCGGCCGCGGGACCTTGCGGTTCCAGAGGTGGCCATGTCCCACACACCATGCGGTGGGCCGGAATCGCGTCAGGACCGTCTGACCCTCGGGCTGATGGCCCTGCTGATGGTCTCGGCGGCGCTTCTGGCGTGGCTTGGTGGCGAGGCGCAGTCCTGCGCATTGTACGGCGCCGCGCACCGTCCGCCGCACGTCGGGTTGTTCGACGTCGCCACTCCCTTGTCCGGGTCCGTAAGCTGCCTGGCAGACCACGGGCGAGCGCGCGACGTCCTGACGACAATCCTGCCGCTGCTGGTCGATGACCTGTTTGCCATCAGCTACGGCGGTGGCATCGGCCTGCTTGTCGGTGGCTGGGGTACCGCCGCCGCACGCCAGGCATGGCCGCGCTGGAGCGTCAGGACGCTGCACCTCGCAGGCTGGTCATACGCCATCGGCGGCGCCTTTGACCTGATCGAAAACCAGTCGGTCATCGCAACCCTGCTGATCGGTGACCGCCCGGCGACCGACCTCTTGCTGATCATCGCGCGTGCCGCGGCCGCGCCCAAGTACGGCCTCGCCCTCCTCGTCGCGCCCGCCCTCCTGCTGGTTGGCGGCTTGTTGGGCTTCATCGCGACGTTGCGTCGGCTCTAGCCGCAACGCAAAACGGCCGGGCAAACCGCCCGGCCGTCGACCCTGGCACGTTCGCGTTTGTCAGGCGCCGGGTTGCGGCGCCGGATCGCCGCCCTCCGCCGACGGTGTCGGCCGGCTGGTCGGCACCGACGCGCGGCGCGGCTTCTGGCCGCCCGAGGGGCCGGCGCCGCCGGTCTCGTCACGCACGATCTTCTCGCCGCGCAGCAAGGTCTGGACCTCGTCGCCCGACAACGTTTCGTATTCCAGCAGGCCTTTGGCGATGGCGTGCAGATCGTCCATATGTTCGGTCAGGACGCGCCGCGCCTTGGTTTCGGCCTCCTCGATCAGCCGGCGCACCTCGGCGTCGATCATCTGTGACGTGGCCTCGGAAACGTTCTGCGTCTGGGTCACGGAATGGCCGAGGAAGACTTCCTGCTCGTTGGCATTGTAGCGCACCCGACCAAGTTTCTCCGACATGCCGAACTCGGTCACCATGCGCCGCGCCATCGCCGTGGCCTGCTGGATGTCGCCGCCCGCCCCGGTCGTGACGTTCTCCTCGCCGAAGATCAGCTCCTCCGCGATGCGACCGCCGAAGCTCATGGCGAGCTTGCTCTCCAGCTCGATCTTGGAGTGACCGTACTTGTCGCGTTCCGGCAGCATCATGGTCAGGCCGAGCGCCCGGCCGCGCGGGATGATCGTCACCTTGTGCAACGGATCGCTCTTGGGCATGTGGAGATTGACCAGCGCATGGCCCGCCTCGTGATAGGCCGTCAGCCGCTTCTCCTCCTCGGTCATCGCCATGGACCGCCGCTCGGTGCCCATCAGCACCTTGTCCTTGGCGTGCTCCATGTCAGCCATGGTCACGAGGCGCTTGCCCAGCCTTGCGGCGCGCAACGCCGCCTCGTTCACCAGGTTGGCGAGATCGGCACCCGAGAAGCCGGGCGTGCCGCGCGAGATCACCTTGGGATCGACGTCGGGCGCGATCGGCACCTTGCGCAGGTGAACCTTCAGGATCTTCTCGCGACCGACGATGTCGGGATTGGGCACCACGACCTGGCGGTCGAAGCGGCCGGGACGCAGCAGCGCCGGGTCGAGCACGTCGGGCCGGTTGGTGGCGGCGATCAGGATGACGCCCTCGTTGGCCTCGAAGCCGTCCATCTCGACGAGCAGCTGGTTGAGCGTCTGCTCGCGCTCGTCGTTGCCGCCGCCCAGGCCGGCGCCGCGATGGCGGCCGACC
>JAHCJT010000169.1 GCA_026126245.1 Alphaproteobacteria bacterium | reverse complement strand
GGCGTACCGGTCGAAAGCCACGTCGCGCGCGGCGTCGGGCATGGCATCGACCAGACCGGCCTGCAGCTCTGCGCCCGGTTTCTGATGCAGGTTCTGGGAGGCCAGTCGCGATGAAGGCCGCGCGGGCAGCCGCCCTGAAGGAAAGCGTCGGGGACGGTGTCACGGTCGAGGGCAGGGTCGCGCCGGGCTTCGAGGCGGTCGCCGACCAGTTCCTGGAAAATTTCCGCAGCCGCGGCGAGCTTGGCGCGTCGCTGTGCCTGACAGTGGGCGGCAAGGCGAGGCTCGACCTGTGGGGTGGCATCGCCGACGCCAAGACCGGCCAAGTGTGGAACCGCGATACGGTCTCCATTGTCTACTCCTGCACCAAGGGTGCCACCGCGCTGTGCGCCCACGTGCTGGCCAGTCGCGGCCAGCTCGACATCGACGCGCCAGTCGCGGAAATCTGGCCGGCATTCGCGCAGAACGGAAAGGCGCGCGTCACCGGCCGCATGATGCTCGATCATTCGTCGGCCGTGCCGGCATTGCGTGAGCCGGTCAAGCCGGACGGTCCCTATGACTGGCCCTACATGACCGAGCGCCTCGCCGCCGAGGAACCGTTCTGGGAACCGGGCACGCGCAACGGCTATCACGGCATGACCTTCGGCTGGACCGTGGGCGAGCTGGTGCGGCGCGTTTCGGGCAAGTCGCTCGGCACCTTCTTCCAGGACGAGATTGCCGGGCCGCTGGGCCTCGATTTCTGGATCGGCCTGCCGGAGGCGATCGAGCCGCGCGTCGCGCCGTTGGTACCGTATGTTTTCACTGCGAGCGAAGCCAAGACGCCATTCATGACGGCCCTCGCCAGGGAGCCGAAGTCAATCGCGTCGCTGTTCTACTTCAACAACGGCCGCTGGCGCGTGGGCGGCAATCATACACGCGAAGACCGCGCCGCCGAGATCGGTGCCGCCAACGGCGTCACCAACGCCCGCGGACTGGCCGGCATGTACGCGCCGCTCGCCAATGGCGGCAGGCTGGGCGGCGTGACCTTGGTCGACTCCACGACCCTAGCCCGCATGGCCGAAGTATCGATGGCGACCCACGACGACGCCGCGCTGCGGATTCCGACCCGCTTTGCGCTGGGCTTCATGAAGTCGATGGATAACCGCAAACGCAGTATCGCCGCCAGGCTGTGGGGTGAGGACTGCGACAGCGTCATCCTCGGCGCGCCGGCCTTCGGCCATGTCGGCGCCGGCGGCTCGCTGGGGTTTGCCGATCCGGCCTGTGGCCTGTCGTTCGGCTACACCATGAACAGGATGGGCCCCGGCCTGCTGCTCAACGACCGCGGCCAGGCGCTGGTCGACGCCACCTACCGGGCGCTCGGCTACCGCTCCAAGGATGCCGGCGTCTGGACGCGATAGCGCCCGCGTTGCGCCGCCGGGGCTTTCGGCACACTGCGCGTTGCCTCTAGGATGTGGCGCACCGCGCAAGGGAGATCGCCATGCTGTCCGACCGGATCGAAGGCAAGTGGATCGACGCCTTCTGCGAGACGTTCGGGCGTTGCGGCATCAAGCCGGGCGACACGGCGGCCATCCTGTCGGAAACGCAGTCGCGTCAGCTCAATGTCCACCTCGCCGAACTGGCGCTGCTGCGTCTGGGGGCACGGCCGTTTCATATCGTGCTGCCGACGCCACGCAATACACACCCGGTGCCGATCCGCTCGACCGGCGCCAGCGTCGCGATCGGTGGGCTGGCACCGGTCGTCGCCGCCCTCGGCCAGGCCGGCTTCGTCGCCGACTGCACCGTGGAAGGCCTGATGCACGCACCCGAAACGCCGCAGATCCTCAAGGCCGGCGCGCGCGTGCTCTACGTGTCCAACGAGCATCCCGAGGCGCTCGAACGCCTGCGGCCGGACGACAAGCTGGAAGCCCGCGTGCGCACCGCGGCCAGGATGCTGCGTGGTTCCAAACGCATGACGGTGAATTCGACGGCCGGCACCGCCCTGACGATTGATCTTGGCGGAGCGCCTTCGGTCGGCATCTGGGGCTGGACCGACAAGCCGGGCACGCTGTCGCACTGGCCCGGCGGCATGGTCGTGTGCTTCCCGGGCAAGGACGCGGTCAACGGCACCTTGGTGCTCGACCGCGGCGACATCAACCTGACCTTCAAGCGCTACCTCGAAGCGCCGGTCACGCTGATGCTGGAGAACGACTACGTCACGCGCATCGAGGGAAGCGGCGCCGACGCCGAGATGATGCGCACCTATCTCGCCGCCTGGGGCGATCGCGAGGCCTATGCCGTCTCGCATGTCGGCTTCGGCCTGAACACGAACGCCCGCTACGAGGCGCTGGCGATGTACGACCAGCGCGACTTCAACGGTTCGGAGCTGCGGGCGGTGGCCGGCAATTTCCTGTTCTCGACCGGCGCCAACGAGTTCGCCGGCCGCTTCACCGCCGGCCATTTCGACATCCCGGTGATGCGCACCACGATAGCGCTCGACAACACCGTGGTGGTACGCGACGGCGCGTTACAGGACGTGTTCGGGTAGAGCGCTTGCCGACCAAGTGGACGCACGGTTTCGCCGAGGCCGTCGTCCTGAGCGGAGCGAAGGACCCCGCGGTGGTTGGCTTAGGAACTGCGGGACCGGTGACTCACTGGCACTGCCATTGACCATTATCATCACCGCAAGGTCCTTCGCTGCGCTCAGGACGACGAGCGGGGCGACTTCACCTGCACGGGATGGCCTCTAGCTGCGCAGGATGGGCTCTGGCTCTTGACGCTTGTCGGCTTCCTGTCTGCCGACGAACGGGTCATGTCCCTATGTCGGCGCCGCGTCGCGCGCCATTTGCCGCAACCGGAAGTGCTGCACCTTGCCCAGGGCATTGTGCGGCAGGTCGTCGACGAAGATGAAGTCGCGCGGGATCTTGAAGCGCGCCAGCTGCTCGCCGACGTGGCGCGTCAGGTCCGCCGCCGTGACCGGCGCGCCGGCGCGCCGCACCACATAGGCCACCGGCACTTCCTGCCAGCGCGGATCGGGGCGGCCGATTACCGCCGCCTCGGCGACGCCGGGGTGCTCGCCCAGCACGCGCTCGACCTCGGCCGGATAGATGTTCTCGCCGCCCGAGATGATGATGTTGTTGCGCCGCTCGTGGACGTTGAAGTAGCCGTCGCCATCGCGGCTGGCGATGTCGCCGGTGTGGTACCAGCCGTCGTACAACGCCTCGCGGCTGGCGGCAGCATCGCGCCAGTACTCCGTGAAGAGGTTGCGACCGCGCACGACGATCTCGCCAGCATTGCCGTGCGGCAATTCGCGACCGGCGTCGTCAACGATCCGCGCCTCGCAGAACAGGCCGGGCAGCCCGGTCGAATTGCCGCGCGAGAGATCGCCGCCCATCCGGGTGTAGATCGCGATCGGACAGGTCTCAGTCGAGCCGTAGACCTGCAACACCGGCACAGCCCGCGCCGTCCAGACATCGATCAGGGGCTGCGGCACCACAGTCGAGCCAGTCGTCACGGCACGCAGGCTGGCAAGGTCGGCGTCCGGCCAGTGCGGATGCTCGATCATCGCCTGGATGGTGGCCGGCACGAGCACGACCAAGGTCGGCATGTCATCGCGCAGCGCCGCCAGCGCGGCGTCCGGCGCGAAGCGGGCATGCAGCGTGACTGTCGCGCCGAGCTGCAGGGCGGGCGTGGTCTGGATGTTCAGGCCGCCGACATGAAACAGCGGCAGCACCGTCAGCACATGGTCGGCGGCGGTCAGGCCGTGCATGTGCTGGCTCATCGCGGCGTTCCAGACCAGGGCCTCCTGGCGCAGCACCGCGCCCTTGGGCCGGCCGGTGGTGCCCGAGGTGTAGACGACCAGCAACGGGCTGGAAAAATCGACCGCCGCATCGCGCACATCGTCGCCCGCGTGGTCCAGCAGATCGTCGAACGACAGGCCCGCCGGCCGCCAGTCGATCCCGACGAGCCGCGCCTGCGGCAGGGCTGCCTGCAGCGGCGCGACGACCGCGGCGAACGCCTCCTCCAGCACCAGCGCCTTCACGTCGGCATTGCCGAGGATGAACAATTGCTCGGCGACCGCCAGACGCCAGTTGAGCGGCACCAGCATGGCGCCCAGCCGCGCGCAGGCATAGAGCAGCACGAGATAGTCGGGATGATTGGCGGCCAGGATCGCGACCCGATCGCCCCGGCCGACGCCCAGCCTCGTGCGCAGACCACACGCCGCCGCGGCGATGCGCGCCGCGAAGGCGGCATAGGTCAGCGTTCTGCCCTGGAAGCGGATCGCCGGCTTGTGCGGCGTAAAGGCGGCGTTGCGGGCGATGACATCGGAGAGGTCCATAGCGCGGCGATCGGCCTCGGCTAGAGCCACGCCGACGGCGAGCCGGTGCGGCTAGGCATCTGATTCGCCCGGCTCGTACAGCGTCTCGCGGCCGATGCGTTCGAGGCAGATCTCGGCCGTCCATGGCAGCATGACCGCGCCGCAGCGGCTGTCACGGTAGATGCGTTCGAGCGGAAACCGCTTGAGCATGGCATGACCGCCGCAGACGCGGATCGCCTTGGCGGCGATGGCGTTGGCATTCTCCATCACCGTGTGCTGCGCCGCATAGGCGCGCAGCACCTGCGGCTTGGACGGATTGGGACCCGCCTCGGTGATCGCCTGGAACCACAGCGCCTTGGTCTGCTCGAGCATGATGCGCATCTCGGCCACGGCAAGCTGCTTGACCGCGAACATGCGCCGCCTGACCGGCGGAGCGCCGGGATATTCGCCGCGCAGCCACGCCACCGCGAAGTCGAAAGCAGCCTGCGCCAGGCCCATGTAGGTCGGCGACAAGGTCAGGAACATGTGCGGCCAGCGCGTCGCGGCCAACATATAGAAGCCGCGCGGCATCAGCATCTCGTCGTCCGGCACGAAGACGTCCTTCAGCAGCAAGGTGCGCGAGACCGTGCCGCGCATGCCCAGCGGATCCCATTCGCCGGTGACCTCGACGCCCGGCGCACGCGCGGGAACTGCGAGATAGAGTGTATTGCGGCGGCTGGCGACCTCGCCCTCGGCGCGGGCGGTGCACAGGATGCCGTAGTAGTCGGCGGCGCCGGACAGCGACGCGAAAATCTTCCTGCCGTTGACGATGAAGCCGCCATCGACCGGCCGCGCCTCGGTGCCAAAGGCCGAGGCACCGGCCGCAGCGGTGCCGCCGTCCTCGGAGAACGGCTGGGCGTAGAGACTGCCATCTTTCAGGATGCGATCGTAGTGCAGGCGCCGGCGTCGGTCGTGGGCGGACCGATCCTCGGCACTCATCGGTAGATCGTCGGCCAACTTGCCCGACCACAAGGTCGAGCAGACATGCATGTTCCACGACAGCGCCGTCGCGCCGCAATAGCGGCCCAGTTCGGCGGCGGCCAGGCTGTAGGTCTGGAAGTCGGCGCCCAGCCCGCCCGCTTCCTTCGGGATGCAGATCGCCAGCAGGCCCTCGCGGTGCATGTCGCGGAAGTTCGCGAGCGGAAACGTCGCCTCGCGGTCGTGCTGCACAGCGCGCGGCGCCAGCACCTCCCGGCCGAAGCGGCGGGCGCGCGCAATCAGGTCGGCTTGCGCCGGCGTCAGGCGGAACGCATCGTGCGCGAACATCGGCGCATCGGAAACGCCGGCAGCAGGAGCATTCATGGCGTTGCCTCCAGGGCGGCTGTAGCGCCGGCCGTCACTGCGCGCAGGAACCCGATGACCGCCGCGTCGAACGCCGCCGGCGCCTCGAGGTTGGACAGATGCCCGAGACCGGCGAGGCACTGGTAGCGCGCGCCCGGGATCTTGCTTGCCATCTTCTCCACCACCGCCGCCGGCGCGGCGCGATCAACCTCGCCGGCCAGGCACAGCACGGGCATGCGAATGGCCGGCAGGTTGGCGCGCTCGTCGAACGTCACGAGGCAGGCGACCGCGGCGCGATAGGTTTGCGCCGGCGTCGCTGCCATGACCTGGCGCGCCAGATCGCGGCCGGCCGGGTCGGGGCGCGCGCCCATCATGCGGTCGACCATCGTCGCGGCGAGATCCGCCATGGTGGCACCCGCGTCCAGCGGGCCGAGGCGTTCGCCAATGAACTTCTTCTGGAAATCGCCGTCGGCGCTGCCGAACGCCGGGCTGGTGTTGCACAGCACGGCGGCGCGGTAGCCCGCCGGCCGGCGCCGCAAGGCGGTCTGGACCACCATCCCTCCCATCGAGTGGCCGACCAGCACCGGGCGATCGAACCGCAGCCGCGCCACCGTCGCTTCGAGGTCGGCCGCCATGCCGTCGAAGTCGAGCCGTGTGACCGGCGGGCGACCGCCATAACCCGGCAGGTCGACCGCGACCGGCTGGAAGCCGGCGGCCTTGAAGGAGTCCATCTGCGGTTGCCAGACACGTGACGCGCCGCCGATGCCGTGCACGAACACGACGCCAGCGCCATCGTCCGGGTTGGAACCGCCGGAATGCTTCGAGCCGCTCGTCACAACGCCTCCCCAGGGTCCCTGATCTTCATGGCCCGGGTTTGCGTGCTTGCCCCAGGCGACGGCGAACGGGACAACCATCAAATGGAACGCCGGGCAATGTCCAGTCGCTTGGCGCCTTGCATCGCCATGGTGTCGTGGCGATTCGTCCACACCTTGCAATGCAGCGCCCCGACAAGCCGACTGTTCGCCGCGGCACGGATCGGCTGATATGCCGCCGCCATGCTTCCCGTCTTCCGTCCCCTGAAGGATCGCGCCGTCGCCACGGTGTGGTCGGGCCTTGCCGCCTCGACCATCGGCGAGGATCTGTTCCGGGTCGCGGTGATCTGGCTGGCGGTCGACATCGCCGGCAATCTTGCCGGCCTGCTGACGGCGGCGCAGTACGCCACCATGCTGGTCGTCGGCCTGGCCAGCGGCGCGGTGGCCGACCGCTGGCGGCCGGAACGCACGATGGTGGTGGTCAACATCCTGGCCGCCTTCGTGGTGCTGCTGCCGGTGGCCATCGCCTACGGCCCCGGTGTGTCGCTGGCCTCGCTGGTCCTCGCCGCGGTCGGCGTGTCGGGGCTGCGCACCTTCTTCGCGCCGGCGCTGCAGTCGACCGTGCCCAACCTGATTCGCGACCGCGCCCTGCTGCAATCGGCCAACGGCCTGTTCGACGCAACCTGGCGGCTGGCGCGCCTGACGGGGCCGGCCATCGCCGCCGTGCTGGTGCAGATCATCCCGGTCATCCATTTCCTGTCGGTGACCGCCCTGGGGTTCCTGGCTTCGGCGGTGGCGATCCATCGTGTCGAATCCCGGCTGGCGGGCGAGCCGCGCCGCGGCGAGGCGGCGCGCGGTGGCTGGTATGGCGCCATCGCCGGCCTGACCGCCGGCTATCACCTGCTGCGGCGCAACCGCGTCATGACCACGCTGATTCTCAGCAACGCCGCCGTCAACGGCCCATGGATGGTGTCGCTGATGCTGGGCGTGGCGCTGCTGGTGAAGACCTACCAGCCGACGCTGTTCGGCATCCGCGATCTGGCGGCCTACGGCCTGGTGATGGGCGCCTATGGGCTGGGCGACCTCAGCGCCAACCTGGTCGTGGGCAGCGTCCTGATGCGCCGGCCGTTGTCGACCATGTATCTCGGCTACGTCGCCATGGGCGGCGGCTTCATGCTGATCGCCCTGGCGGTATGGGTCCTGCCGGCCGACTGGCTGCTGCCCGCGATGATGCTGGCCGCCGTCATCGCCGGCACCGGCGGACCGTTGTTCTTCATCCCGCTGATCACCCGCACGCAGACCGTGTTCGAGGGGCCCGACATCGCCCGCGTGTGGCGCCTGCGGCTGGCGATCATGGCCGGTTCACAGTTGCTGGCGAGCCTCATCGGGACCTGGCTGTTCGAGCTGCTGGGACCGGCGCTGACGGTGCTCGGCTGCGGCCTGTTCATCCTGCTGGCCGGCATCGTCGGGCATGTCAGCTTCCGCCGCCTCGAGGACCGCACGCCCACGCCGTCGATCATGCCGTCCTCGGCCGCCGCCGACTGATCACTGCGCCCCGCCGCCAATAGCGGAATCCGGCTTGCGCCTGCCGCCGAATTGGCCTACGAGTTATAAATTCACAGTGTTACCCTTAAAAACCGCACCCGCGCTGGCAAAGGGAGGCCTCCATGGCCAAGGCATTTCCGACCGACAATCCGTTCCTGCGCGGCTACTACGCGCCGCTGCACATGGAATGCGATGCGTCCCACCTGCCGGTCACCGGCGAGGTGCCGAAGGAGCTGTGCGGCTCGCTCTACCGCAATGGTCCCAATCCGCAGTTCGCGCCACGCGGGCCCTACCACTGGTTCGCCGGCGACGGCATGGTGCACGCCTTCCACATCCAGGAGGGCCGCGTCGCCTACCTCAATCGCTGGGTGCGCACGCCCAAGTGGCAGCTGGAGAACAGCGAGGGCGAGGGCCTGTCCGGCGCCTTCGGCAATCCGCGTTTCAGCGATCCACGGGTCGTGGCGCTGAACTCGACGATCGCCAACACCAACATCGTCTGGCACGCCGGCCGGCTGCTGGCGCTGGAGGAAGCACACGCGCCCTACGAGATGGAACCGAAGTCACTGGCCTCGAAGGGCTATCACACCTTCGACGGCAAGCTGGTCGGGCCGGTGACGGCGCATCCCAAGCTCGACCAGGTGACCGGCGAGATGGTGCAGTTCGCCTATGCCGCCAAGGGCCGCTTCACGCCCGACCTCAGCTACCAGGTCGTCGACCGCGACGGCCGCATGCAGCGCTGCGATTTCTTCCAGGGCCCCTACCCCAGCATGGTGCACGACTTCGTCGTCACCCGCCGGCACGTGATCTTCCCGATCTTCCCGCTGACCGGCTCGATGGAGCGCGCCATGAAGGGCGCGCCGCCGTTTGCCTGGGAACCCGACAAGGGCAGCCACATCGGCATCATGAAGCGCGACGGCGACGTCGCCACCGACATGCGCTGGTTCAGGGGCGAGGCCTGCTACGTCTTCCACCCGATGAACGCCTTCGACACCGACGACGGCAAGGTGGTGTGCGACATGATGAAGTATCCGGTGGCGCCGCTCTTCCCGCGTCCCGACGGCACGCCGTCGAGCGCCGCGCCGCCGGTGGCGACGCTGGTGCGCTGGACCTTCGACCCCGAGGGCAACACCGATGGCTTCAAGGAGGAGGCACTGGACGACCACGCCGGCGAATTCCCGCGGCTCGACGAGCGGTTCGCCATGCAGGCCTACCGCCACGGCTTCTTCCAGGGCGGGATCGTGACCAATCCGCAGAATCCGCGCGCGACGCGCAACGGCATCGTGCACATCGATCTTGCCAGCGGTCGCACCCGGACCTGGGATCCCGGCGCCAATGACTTCGCCGGCGAGCCGATCTTCGTGCCGCGCCGCGACGATGCGCCGGAGGGCGACGGCTGGCTGCTGACCGTGGTCTATCGCGGCGACGAGAACCGCAGCGACCTCGCCATCCTCGACGCCACTGACGTCGACGCCGGCCCGGTTGCCCTGGTGCATCTCTCACACCGCGTGCCCGCCGGCTTCCACGGCAACTGGCGACCGGGTCCGCTGTAGAGGGACGTCTCGCTTGTCGCATCGGCGGTTCCGCCTGCCGGTACGCGGGCGGCGCGGGCCTCGCCGCCAGGCACTGTTGCCGATGCGCGACCCGCGTCGCAGAAGGTAAAACGCTCTCCGACATCCAGATCTGTTCGCAGGAGAATTCGAGCCATGGCCCTGCCCGCCCAGCTTCGCGGCAAGTTGCGCATCCCCGTCGTCGGCGCACCGCTGTTCATCGTCTCCAGCCCCGACCTCGTGATCGAGCAGTGCAAGGCCGGCATCATCGGCTCGTTCCCGGCGCTCAACGCCCGGCCGGCGCCGGTGCTGGAAGACTGGCTGAAGCGCATCACCGGCGAGCTGGCCGAGTACAAGGACAAGCATCCCGACAAGATTGTGGCGCCATTCGCCGTCAACCAGATCGTGCACAGTTCCAACGATCGCCTGCAGCACGACGTCGAGATGTGCGCCAAGTACAAGGTGCCGGTGCAGATCACGTCGCTGCGCGCACCGGACGACGTCGTACCCATCGCCCATGCCTATGGCGGCGTGGTGTTCCACGATGTCATCAACATCAAGCACGCCAAGCGCGCGCTACAGGCCGGCGTCGACGGCCTGATCCTGGTGTGCGCCGGC
>JAHCJT010000168.1 GCA_026126245.1 Alphaproteobacteria bacterium | reverse complement strand
CGGTGAACCGCCGGTCCCGCAGTGCCTGAACCAACCACCGCAAGGTCCTTCGTTGCGCTCAGGACGACTGGGAATCACGGTACAACTTCCAAATGCGGTAGCCCCACTCCTCTGAGGCCAGATCGACTTCATCGTCGAGCGTTGTGCCGATCGCGATGCAAGTCCCACGCTTCTGATCGACTTCCGCGCCGGCGCGACGCTGGCTGCGGTCATCGCCTGCAGCCGGCTCCTTCGCCGCCGCCGTCGTGGCGGCAGCGGACCCCGGCGACGCAGGCATCCACCATCCGACTGAACGACGCCCCGCAGCGGGCGCGCGCGGCCCCCGCCCGGGCATGGCAAGGGCGGGCTCCCTGCGCGCGCCCCTGCGGCTCCCCGAGGACAGCGGCCTCTCACAACGGAGATCGAGATGGCCGACACGGCTTTCCAGACCCAGTACCTGCAGGAACACATCCAGTCCTTCGAGCGGCGCCAGTCGGCGCTGCGCGACATGGTCAGCAGCAAGGCCGAGATCCGCGGCAACGTCGCGGTGTTCCTGGTCGCCGGCTCGGGCGGCGCCTCGGCCGTCACGCGCGGCGTCAACGGCCGCATCCCGGCGCGCGCCGACGACCTGACGCAGCTCAGCTGCACGCTCAGCGAATGGCACGACGTGGTCGAGAAGACCAGCGTCAACATCTACGCCGCCCAGGGCAACCAGCGGCAGATCATGCAGGAGACCACCATGGCGGTGGTCAACCGCAAGGTCGACCAGCAGATCATCGCCGAGCTGGAAACCGGCACCAACGATACCGGCACCGCGGTGCCGGCGTCGCTCAACCTGGTGGCCTACGCCAAGACGATTCTCGGCAACAACAACGCCGGCGGCGGCCGCATCTGCGCCGCCATCACGCCGGCGTTCCACGGCTACCTGATGCAGATCCCCGAGTTCGGCTCGGCCGACTACCGCGGCGTCAAGCCGTTCGAGCAGGCCACCAACGAGGAGACGATGGAGAAGTTCCGCTGGTACGGCATCGACTTCGTCGTCCACACGGGACTGAGCGGCATCGGCACCTCGGCCGAGAAGTGCCTGTTCTGGAACGTCAAGGCGATCGGCCACGCGGCCGACACCGCCAACATGAAGTCGATGGTCGACTACGACGGCCGCCACGACTTCAGCTGGGCGCGCTGCTCGATCTTCATGGGCGCCAAGCTGCTGCAGAACGCCGGCGTGGTGGTCGTCAACCATGACGGCAGCGCCTTCGCGGCCCAGTAACCGGGAGACCTGATCATGGCCTACGCAACCAGCAACCCGCCGCGCATGGTGCTCGATCTCGGGCTGGGGTCCTACCCCAAGCTCTGGGTCTATGCCTCGGCCGACGCCGCCGCGACCGTCGATGCCTCGGGCTATTTCACCGACGGCTACGACCGCGGCATGCGCGACGGCGATCTGATCTTCGTCTACGCCACCGGCTCGAAGATCTGGAGCGCCCACACCGTCACGGTGAGCGGCACCACCGTCAACCTGGCCGACGGCACCACCATCGGCAGCAGCACCAACAGCGACTAGGTGCAGTCCACGGCGTTCTCCCCGCTGGCGCGGGGAGAACGCTCGCCTTCGCGTCCTCCCGCCCTGCAACAGGCCTGACCATGGGCACCACCAAGCTTGCCGTCTACAACGGCACCCTGCGGCTGCTGGGCGACGACCGGCTGGCGTCGCTGTCGGAGAACCGCGAGCCGCGACGCGTGCTCGACGATCTGTGGGACGAGCACGTGCGGGCCTGCCTGGAGGCCGGCAGCTGGAACTTCGCGCTGCGCAGCATCCAGGTCGGGTCCGATCCCGACGTGGCGCTGGGCTTCGGCTTCCAGTTCGCCTTCGAAAAGCCCGATGACTGGCTGCGCACGGCGGCGCTGAGCGCCGACGAAAGCTTCGCGTTGCCGCTGACCGACTACGCCGACGAGGCCGAGTACTGGAAGGCCAACGTCGAGCCGATCTACGTGCGCTATGTGTCCGACGACGCCGCCTTCGGCATGGACACGACGCGCTGGACACCGAGTTTCAGCCTGTTCGTGCAGTCGCACCTGGCGGCCGAGCTGGCGGCGCACCACCGCAACGCCCAGTTCGGCGATCTCGACCGGCTGCGCCAGCGCCGGCGCGGCGACGCGCTGGCCAAGGACGCGCTGGGCCAGGCGCCCCAGTTCGCGCCGCGCGGCTCCTGGGTGCGCACCCGCTGGGGCAGCGCCGCGCGCAACGAACGCACCAGGCAGTAGCCATGGCCCGCGCCAACGTCCCCATTGCCGCCTTCAACCGCGGCATCGTCAGCCCGCTGGCGCTGGCGCGCATCGATCTCGAGCGGCTGCGGCTGTGTGCCGAGACCTGCGTCAACTGGATGCCCCAGGTGCTGGGACCGATGTCGCTGCGGCCCGGCCTGGGCTACGTCGCGGCGACCCGGGACAACGCCGCCTGCAAGCCGATCCCGTTCGTCGCGGCCACGACCGACGCGCAGATGCTGCTGATGACCGGCCAGACCATGCGCGTGCTGAAGAACGACGCGCTGGTGAGCCGGCCGTCGGTGGCCACCGTTGTGACCAACGGCGACATGTCGAGCGCCACCGGCTGGGCCGCGACCGGCCTGGGCGGCGCCACGGCGTCATGGGGCAGCGGCCTGGTGGAGCTGCACTGTCCCAACCGCGGCGGCAAGATCACGATCGGCCGCTCGGTCGGCGTGGCGCTGGCCGACCGCAACGTGCTGCACGCCGTGCGCGTCGTCGTGGTGCGCGGCCCGGTGACGTTCCGCGTCGGCACCGCGTCCGGCGACGACAGCTACGTGCGCACCACCACCCTGCGCACCGGCACGCATTCGCTCGCCTTCACGCCGGTCGGCGACTTCTATGTCGAGGCCGAGAGCGACGCCGAGGTGCGCCGCTACATCGACAGCATCCAGGTCGAGGCCGGCGGCATCCTTGAGCTGCCGACCGCGTGGCCGACCGCCGATCTGGCCAAGTTGCGCTGGGACCAGTCGGCCGACGTCATGTTCGTGGCCTGCGCCGGCTATCAGCAGCAGCGCATCGAGCGGCGCGACAACGACAGCTGGTCGGTCTGCGCCTACGACGCCAACGACGGCCCGTTCACCGCCGAGCGCACGGCGCGGGTGCGCATGCGCTGCACGACGACGGTCGGCAACGCCTCGCTGATCACCGACGCGCCATTCTTCAAGCCGACCCATGTCGGCGCCATCTTCAGGCTGTTCGCCAACACCCAGGTCTGCGCCGTCAACCTGGCGCGCGACGACGTCTACACCACCGTCATCCGCGTGTTCGGCAACAACGCCGGCGAACGCACGGTCAACGTGTCGATATCCGGCACCTGGTCGGGCACGATCACGCTGGAGCGCAGCTTCGATGGCGAGGATTCCGGCTTCAACGGCTTTGCCCAGTACACCGCCAACACCACGACCACGGCCGACCTGACCCAGTCCGGCACGGTGATGTGGGTGCGGCTGGGGTTCCGGCCCAACGAGTACACCTCCGGCGTCGCGGTCGTGAGCCTGGCCTATGTCGGCGGCGGCCGCTTCGGCATCGCGCGGGTCAACACCTACACTTCGGCGACCCAGGTCGAATGCGAGATCCTGCGGGCCATGCCGACGTCGTCCTACACCGAGGACTGGCGCGAGGGCATGTGGTCGCCGCGCCGCGGCTATCCGACGGCGCTGGCGTTCTACGAGGGTCGCCTGTGGTGGTTCGGCAAGAACGCCATCTGGGGCAGCGTCAGCGACGCCTACGACAGCTTCGACGCCGAGGTCGAGGGCGACAGCGGGCCGCTGAACCGCACCATCGGCTCCGGGCCGGTCGACAACATCAACTGGGCGCTGCCGCTGCAGCGTCTGCTGATCGGCACCGATGGCGCCGAGGTCTCGCTGCGCTCCAGCAGCTTCGACGAGCCGCTGACGCCGACCCAGTTCACCCTCAAGGATGCCGGCAACAACGGCAGCGACCGCATGGCCGCGGTCAAGGTCGACCAGCGCGGCTTCTTCGTGCAGGCCGGTGGCGTGCGCATCTTCCAGGTGTCGTTCGACGTCAACGCCCAGGACTACCAGAGCCGCGAGGCCGACGTGCTGGTGCCGGAGATCGGCATGCCCGGCATCGCCGCCATCGCCGCCCAGCGTCAACCCGAGACGCGCGTGCACTTCGTGCGCGAGGACGGCACGGCGGCGGTGATGATCTTCAATCCAGTGGAGGAGGTCAGTCCGTTCGTCGAGATCGAAAGCCCCGGCGCATCGGGCTTCATCGAGGACGTCTGCGTGCTGCCCGGTCAGCCCGAGAACCAAGTCTACTACATCGTGCGCCGTGTCGTGAACGGCCAGAGCGTGCGTCACATCGAGAAGCTGGCGAGCTGGGCGCAGTCGCAGGGCGACGCCGACACCCGGCTGAGCGACGCCCACGTCGTTTACAGCGGTGCCCCGACGTCGACCGTTACCGGCCTGGCGCATCTTGAAGGCGAGGCGGTCGTCGTCTGGGCCGACGGTCGCGCCCTGTGGGACGATGCCAGCGACGCGCCGCGGCGGTTCACCGTGGCCGGCGGCCAGATCGCCATTCCGGCGGCGGCGTCGACCATCGTCGCCGGCCTGCCGTACACGGCGCAGTACAGGTCGGCCAAGCTGGCCTACGCGGCGGCGCTGGGCACGGCGCTGGGCCAGAAGAAGAAGATCAACTACATCGGGCTCAGCCTCTACAGGACGCATCCACGCGGCCTGCTGTATGGCGGCGACTTCGCGGCCATGGACCGGCTCAAGCATGTGCGCGACGGCGCCACCGTCGATCTCGATGCGGTGATCGACCAGGCCGACGAGGACATGACGGCGTTCCCCGGCAACTGGGACAGCGACGCGCGGCTCTGCCTGCAGGGCGAGGCGCCGCTGCCGTGCACCGTGCGCGCCGTGGTCGCCGACATCCAGACCATGGACCACGCGTGAGCCGCATCACCGTGCGGCCGGCCACTGATGCGGATTTCTTGAACGTGTATGGGCGGTCGCCGCCGGCGCGCTGCCGCGCCTGGGTGGGCGTGACCAAAGATGGACGCGTGCTGGGCATCGGCGGCGCGGTCTTCCTGTCGGACGGCGTGCGGCTCTTCCTCGATGCCGGCGAGGAGGCGCGCCGCCATCCCGTGGCGCTGCACAAGGCGGCGCGCATGGTGCTGGCGCAGCTGGCGGCCAGCGGGCTGCGCCGCATGTCGCTGGTACTCGACCGGCGCTGGCCGCGTGCCGAGGCCTGGGCGCGCCGTCTGGGTTTTGCTCCCACCGCGGATGAGGACGTGTGGACATGGCGGACCTCGACTACACCCTCGACCTGCTGCGCAAGCAAAAGGATGCCGCGCCGCCGTCGCCACCCGCCTCCGACAAACCGGACTTCCCCGTCAAGATCGATGGCGGCGGCTCGGTGACGTCCAGCAGCACGCCGACCGAAATCGGCGGCGTGCGCGGCACCGTCAAAAACAAGTCCTTCAACGCCGATGGCCGCGTCGGCTTGCGACTGCCGTTGGGCGACAGCGGCTACACCGTGGGCGCCGGCGCGACCGGTCACTACGCGCGCACCACGACGCGGGCCGACGACGCGTTGCGGCAGGCCGGCCTGCCGGCCAAGGTCCGGCGCACGGAGGCGATGCTGGCCGGTCTTGACGCCTCGCTGGAAACACCGGGCGGCCAGAAGATCACGGTCGAGCTCGGCCAGCCGGTCGACAAGAACAAGAGTGTGATGCTGCGCTTCAAGTCGCCCTTCTAGCGCGGCGCGGCGTCTATGCGCGGCTGATGCTGGTAGTGGGGTGTCGGCGCGTGAAACGGATCAAAACGAAATACGCGCCCGGCCTTAGTCAGCCTTGATGCCGGCAAACTTGATCACCTTCGCCCATTTGTCGGTGGCATCGGCGATGATCGTCGCAAAGTCCGCAGGCGAGCCGCCAAGAACCGTGCCGCCCAGATCGACGATCCGTGACTTGATCCTGGCATCGGCCAGGCCGGCATTGAGCTCCTTGTTCAGCAGATCGATGATGGCGGCCGGGGTGTTCTTGGGCGCGCCGATGCCGGCAAAACCGCTGGCCTCGTAACCGGGCAGGAAGTCTCCCACCGTCGGCAGGTCGGGGAACACGTCCAACCGGGCCGCGGTGGTCACCGCCAAGGCACGCAACTTGCCGGCCTTGACGTGCTGGATCGCTTCCGACACGGGCGCGAAGATCACCTGCACGTGACCGCTGATCAGATCGGCGACGGCCGGCGCGCCGCCACGATAGCCGACGTGGACCAGGTTCACCCCGGTCATCATCTTGAAGAGTTCACAGGTGATGTTTTGCGGTGTGCCGCTGCCGGCCGATCCGTAGTTGATCTTGCCCGGGTTGGCCTTGGCATAGGCGATGAACTCGGGGAGCGTCGTGGCAGGCACCGACGGATGCACCACGACCACGTAGGCCAGCCGTGCGGAGCAAATGACCGGCGCGATATCCCGGATGAAGTCGAAACCGAGATTGCTGTAGAGCGAGGGATTGATCGCGTTCGGGGTCACGACCTGCAGCAGCGTGTAGCCATCCGCGGGTGCCCGGGCGACCAGCTCGGTTCCGATGTTGCCGCTGGCGCCGGGCTTGTTCTCGACGATGAATTGCTGACCCAGGCGTTGCGTCAGCCATTCACCCATCAGGCGCGCCTGGATATCGGTCGCCCCGCCGGGGGGAAAGCCGACGACGATCCGAACCGGCCGGGACGGCCACGTTTGCCCAAGCGCCATGCGGGGCATGGCCGGCAGTGCGGCAGCACACAGGGCACGATGCATGAATGAGCGGCGAGGAAATTTCACGGTGCTCCCCCCCATGGCCCGCGCCACATCGCGGGCTTGCGGTCGAATTGGACACGCAACGGAACCAGACTACATCCGCCTTGCCCGGCGGTGGAAGCGGTCAATGTCTCGTCTTGGCCCTTTCGGACGTTTCAAATTGACCTCCCGTGGGTCTGCTTCAGGTGGAAACGCAAATCGAGATTCAGACACCGCCCGTGAGTGGCCGGAGCTGACGCTCCGGCGGAATTTCCGGGCGGTCCGTAAGTGACTCTCGGGTCCGACCAGCGACCCCCGACTGAAAGAAGCGGGATGCTGCGCCTCAAGTCGCCCTTCTAGCGCGGCGCTGGGCGCGCCACCCGGCCGCATCAAGGCTTCAACGTACCGCCCGGCGGCGCGGCGCCGATACGCGGCCGCACGCCGCCTCACATCGAACACCGGAGACTGCATGCCCGACCTCGACACCCACGCCATCGCCGCGCGCAAGGACGCGGTGATGCTGCGGCTGGAGACGCTGCACGGCGCGCGCGGCGCCGCGACGCTCGACGGCAAGAGCTTCGACAACCGGCAGATCGCCCAGGCCGAGGCCGAGCTGGCGGCGCTGGGTGAGGCCGAGGCCGAAGCGGTACGCCGCCGCCGCACCGCGGCGGCTGTGGCGGACGGCGCGCGTTGCGCCGCGCTGCGCCGGCGCATCGAGGAGGTCGAGGCGCAGCGTCTCGAGGCCGTGGCGCGTGCCGAGCAGGCGTGCCGCGTCATGATCGATGCCATGGCCCAGACGATGGCGGCGTCCGGCGAGATCCGCGCCGCCGCCAGGGCGATGGGACGGCGTTCGCCGTTTGCGCTGGCCGCCGACGACGTCGAGGCACGCCTGGCCGACCGGCTGACGGTACTGCTGGGCACGGTGGCGGCGCGGCCGGGCTGGTTCGGACGCCTCGCGTTGCGCCGGCCGTTCTTCCAGGCGCCGACCGACGACTGGCGCGACGCCGAGCGGCGCGTCGCGGCGGCCGATCTCGCGGCCCTGACGACGGCAGACGACGGCGGTGCGTGACGCGCGGCAGCGGACCGACCGCTCGTGTGCCGGCACCGGCGCAGCTGCGTGGCGGTCGTCGCGGCGCGGCGACATCGCCGGTGCACGATTGCGGCAAGTCAATGCATCCCGGCGTTGAGGCCGCCAGCATGAATCATGTGCGAGCCGGATCGGCGTCGGGGCGGCGTAACGGAGCAGAAGGTGGCCTTGTCGTGTGGCGTGGAGCGTTGCGCGTGAGCGATGGCATCAGGCGGATTCCGGTCTCCGGTCTTGCCCTCCCGCACCGGACCGGAGCCACGGTCGGGCAACGTCACGATCGCCAGCGTGCGCGTGACAGGCAGCCGGATCGCGACCGGGCGTGGCGCCGGCGCTGCGCGCAGGCGCTTGCGGCCGTGGCCATCGCGATCGCGGGTGCGACGGCGGGCGCGGTGGCGGCGGACCCCCAGGGGCCCGAGCCTGCGGCGCGCTGGCGGATCATCGATCCGTTGTCGCCCTGCGCCGGCGAGTGCGCGGTGACCCTGCTGGTCGGTCAGTCGGTGTCCCAGTCGCGCATGACCGACATCTTCCTGCGCTTCCAGTCGCCCTCGAAATGGCATTGGGACGACACGTACATCGCGGCTCTGGCATTCTCGCGGCCGCTCGTGCGCTACCGCACGCTGTTCTCGATCGAACCGGAGATCGGCGTGGCGCGGCGCTTTGGTGCCGCCGACGGCTTTGAAACCTGGGCCGTCATCTTCCTGCGGTGGACGGCGTTTCCGTGGAACGACTACGTGCGCACCAGCGCTGCGATCGCCAACGGCGCCAGCCTGTCGCGCGACGTGTCGATCAATGCCGGACACCTGAAGCATGGCCGCGGCACGCACCTTATCAGCTACCTGTCGCCGGAGCTGACGCTGGGCCTGCCGAGCGAACCGAACTGGGATCTCGTGGTGCGGTTTCATCATCGGTCGAACGTCTGGGGCGTTTTCCCGAAGAAGGCCGGCGACTCGCAGTTCTGGACCGCCGGCATGCGCCGGCGGTTCTAGGACGCCGCGGGCGCGGCGCTGCCGGCTGACGCGTCTGGTGTCGCCGGCGATTTTCGAAACCAGTTTTCCGGACCGGCGCGGCGCGTGAGCGCCAGCGTGCGCGGTCGTCCGGGCTGCGACGGTTGCGGCGCGGCGGCGACGGCGCGCCGGCGCCCTTCGCGCATCTCAATCGCATGCACTCTGGGGGACAGACCATGGAGCTGATGGAAGCCTGCGAGATCGTGCAGGCCTGGGGCCGCCAGCACGAGGCGGCAATGACGATCGCGCGCGCCGTGCAGGATAAGGCGGCGCTGGCCAACGAGATCCGCGAGATCGAGACGCGTCTGGCCGGCCTGCGCGCCGAGGACACCGAGATCCGCGCCCGCTTGGCGTTGCGCGACAGCCTGGAAGAGGACATCGCCAACCAGTCGGCCAGGCTGGCGTCGATCCGCGCCGCGTTGCGCACCCTGGGCGAGCTGTAGCGACCGCGCCGCCGCGCGCATCGCGCCGGCCGCGCCTTTCGCCCGATCACACCGCCGTCATCCGTCCACCGCCGCATGTCGCGCGGCGGCGCGCGGACGCGCGCGCCGTTGCGTTTCCGACCGACAAGGAGAGTGCCGCATGAGTTCGTCCGCTTCAGCTGCGCCCGCGCCCGAGCCGGCCGCCACCGCATCGCCGCCGGCGATCGATCCGGCCAACGTCAGGCTCAACCTCGAGGGCTTCGCCTTCCGCTCGATCTTCGTGCGCCTGCCCGAAGGCCTGGCCGCCGACGACCTGAAGGAGCCGGCGATCTGGCGCGCCGTGCAGCCGACGCCGGCGCGGCTGCGCGACTTCGACCAGCTGGT
Organism: Alphaproteobacteria bacterium; assembly: GCA_026126245.1. Classification (GTDB taxonomy): domain Bacteria; phylum Pseudomonadota; class Alphaproteobacteria; order Reyranellales; family Reyranellaceae; genus Vineibacter. The sequence continues at coordinate 493 of JAHCJT010000168.1, read as the reverse complement.
GATGGTTGCCTACGACCAGAGCTGGCTGGCCGAGGCGGTGGTGGCCTTCGCCGACGCCACGCGCGTCGTGCTGGCCAAGCCGCGGCTCACGACGTTCCCGCCGCGCTACGACCGGCCGCTGGAGGACGCGCGCTACCGCATCGTCTGGGGCGGCACCGGCTACGTCGTGGAGCGCAAGCACGACGGCCACCGCATGACGCATCCGGCCGCCACCGTGGCGCTGGCCGAGCGCGATCTGCGCCATCTCTATCCACGCCCGGTGGCCTGACGTGGTTGCGGACAGCGACACCGCCGGGACCGTCGGCGCAGCGCCACACGCCGCCGCGCCCGCGTCGGGCGCCGAGCGCATGGCGGCGATCGAGGCGTTGATCGCCGGCCCGGAGTCGGCGCGCTACTGGGACGATCCGGCGCTGCAGCACGAATACCGCACCCTGCTGGCGGCGCGTGACGATGACCCGCGCCGCGACGCGGCACGCGACGCGCCGGCGATGGC
>JAHCJT010000167.1 GCA_026126245.1 Alphaproteobacteria bacterium | reverse complement strand
TCCGCGCCACCTTCCCCCTCCGGGGGAAGGCAGACGTCAGACGGCGGCGCGCTGCTTCTTGCGCGGCGGGGTCTGGATCACCGGTGCCAGCTCGCCGGCGTTGAACGAGGCGATGCGGCGCTCGTCCGACACGCCGCCATAGAGCGTGTCGCGCTGCTGCGGGATGCGGCCGATCGAGCGGATCAGCTCTTCCATCGCCGCCGGCGGGAACTCCTGGCCGTGCTGCGTGCCGGCGGCGCGCGAGATGCTCTCGTTCATCAGGGTGCCGCCGAGATCGTTGGCGCCCGACTCCAGGCAGGTGGCGGCACCGGCCGGCCCCATCTTCACCCACGAGGTCTGGATGTTGGTGATGTGCGGATGCAGCACCAGCCGCGCCAGCGAATGCATCAGCACCGCCTCGCGGAAGGTCGGTCCGCGTCGTGCGCGGCCCTGGCGGTACATCGGCGCTTCCATGTGCACGAAGGGCAGGGGCACGAATTCGGTGAAGCCGCCGGTTTCCTGCTGCAGGTCGCGCAGCGCCAGCAGATGGCGCGCCCACGAGAGCGGCGTCTCGACATGGCCGTACATGATGGTCGAGGTGGTGCGCAGGCCCAGCTTATGCGCGGCGCCCACCACGTCGAGCCACTGCTGCGTGTTGACCTTGTCCGGGCTGATGATGGCGCGCACTTCGTCGTCGAGGATCTCGGCCGCCGTGCCGGGCAGGGTGCCCAGCCCTACCGCCTTCAGTCGCGCCAGGAAGTCGCTGACCGACAGGCCCAAGGTGGCGGCGCCCTGCGTCACCTCCAGCGGCGAGAACGCATGGATGTGCATGTCGGGCACCGCCGCCTTGATGGCGCGGCAGATCGCCAGATAGGTCTCGCCGGTGTAGTCGGGGTGGATGCCGCCCTGCAGGCAGACCTCGGTGGCGCCGCGCGCCCAGGCCTCGACGGTGCGGCGGCTGACCTCTTCCAGCGCCAGATCGTAGGGTGCGCCGCGCAAATCGTCGTGCGTCTTGCCCTTGGAGAAGGCGCAGAAGCGGCAGCGGAAATAGCAGATGTTGGTGTAGTTGATGTTGCGGTTGACGACGTAGCGGATGACGTCGCCGCTCACGCTGCGGCGCAGGGCGTCGGCGGCGCCGGTGACGAAGCGGTAGTCGGCGTCGCGCGCCGCGAACAGCCGCACGATCTCGTTATTGTCCAGCCGTTCACCCGACGTGGCGCGCTCGACGCTGCGGCTGACGGAAGGATCGACGGCCGTGGTCATTGCGAACGGCCGGGGCGGCGGCGTGGTGCTGCCCGGCGCCCAGTCGTCGTCGCGCGCCAGGCCTTCGGCGTCGCTCATGCGGCGCACGCGGGTGGCAATGTCGGGCGCCAGCCAGGTATCGGGCTGGCGCGCCCAGGCCGGGTAGACCGGCAGACGATTCACCAGCAGCTTGCCGGTCTCCGCCGTGCGCCGCGCCAGCTCGGCGATCGCCGGCCACGGCGCCTCGGGATTGACGTGATCCGGCGTCACCGGCGACACGCCACCCCAGTCGTTCAGGCCAGCCGCCACCAGGCGCTGATAGACGCCAGGCGACAGGTTGGGCGGCGCCTGGATGTTCATATCAGGCCCGAGCAGCAGCCGCGCCGCTGCCAAGGTCCACAGCAGGTCATCGAGATCGGGTTCGGGCGCGTCGGCCCGCTTGGTGTCGGGCTTGGCGCGGAAGTTCTGGACGATCACTTCCTGGATGTGGCCGTACCTTGCATGCAGCTCGGCGATGGCGCGCAACGCATCGAGCCGTTCGGCGCGCGTCTCGCCGATGCCGATCAGGATGCCGGTGGTGAACGGCACCTTCAATTCGCCGGCCAGCCGCAGCGTCTCCAACCGAACGGCGGGTTGCTTGTCGGGCGAGCCGTAGTGCACGCCGCCGGGCTCGCACAGCCGCGTGCTGGTCGACTCCAGCATAATGCCCTGGCTGGCCGTCACCTCGCGCAGGGCGGCAATCTCCTCGCGCGACATCACGCCGGGATTGGCGTGCGGCAGCAATCCGGTCTCGCGCAGCACCAGGGCGCACATCTCGCGCAGGTAGCCGATCGTGGTCTCATGCCCCAGTGCCGCCAGCGCCTCGCGCGCGGCGCGATAGCGCAGCTCCGGCTTGTCGCCCAGGGTGAACAGCGCCTCGGTGCAGCCGGCCGCGGCGCCGGCACGGGCGATCTCCAGCACCTGCTCGGCCGACAGATAGGCCGGCTGTCCGGCGCGCGGCCGCTCGGCGAAGGTGCAGTAGTGGCAGACGTCGCGGCACAGGTGGGTGAGCGGGATGAACACCTTGCGCGAATAGGAGATCAACCGGCCGTGGCCCTGGTCGCGCAGCGCGGCAGCGGCTTCCATCAGCTCCGCCAGCGGCGCCTGCTCCAGACGGTCGGCCAACGGGATACCTGCTACGCTCATCCTCGACTGCCCCCTTTGTCATCGACGGCCCGGCGCGCCGTGTGTCGTTTGCCGTCAATGACACGCGCCGGCATCGTGTAGTATCGCCGGCCGCGACGCAATGCATGGGAGGACAACGCAATGCAGATCGGCTTCAACGCCCCGACGGCGGGGCCCCTGTCGGTACCGGATGCCCTTACGCGAATTGTGGTTGAAGGCGAGAAGATGGGCTACGACTACGCCACCTTCAGCGATCACGTCGTCATTCCGACCGACATTGACGCCAAGTACCCGTACAGCTCCACCGGCGAGTTCCCCAGCGGCGCCACCGGCGAGCGGCACGAGCAGCTGACCGAGGTGGCCTACATCGCGGCCAAGACCACGAAGCTGCGGCTGGTCACGTCGGTCATGGTCGTGCCGCACCGCCCGGCGGTGCTGACGGCTAAGATCCTGTCGACCATCGACGTGCTCTCGGGCGGCCGGCTGACCCTGGGCATCGGGGCCGGCTGGATGCGGGAGGAATTCGAGGCCATCGGCGCGCCCGACTTCGACGCCCGCGGTAAGGTGACGGACGAATACCTGCTGGCCTGCAAGGAACTCTGGACCAAGGCTGATCCGCGCTTCGCCGGCCAGCATGTGCGGTTTGCCGGCATCATGTTCGAGCCCAAGCCGGTGCAGAAACCGCATCCGCCGATCTGGGTCGGCGGCGAGAGCGGGCCGGCGCTGCGCCGCACGGCGAAGCTGGGCGATGCGTGGTATCCCATCGGCACCAACCCGGCCTTTCCGCTGGGCAGCCTCGCGCAGTTCCGCGCCGGCATCGACAAGCTGCACAAGCTCACGCGCGAGGCCGGCCGCAATCCCAAGGACGTGGGCATCGCCTTGCGCGTCGGCCGGTTCGGCGAGGGCGTGCCGGCCACCGCCAGCGACGGCCAGCGCCACCTTTTCAGCGGCGGCAACAGCGATTTCACGGCCGACCTGCGGGCGTTGCGCGACGTGGGAGTCGGCAGCGTCGATTTCGGTTTCCCCGGCGCCACGCCGGATGCCGTGCTTCAGAACATGCAGCGCTTCCGCACCGACGTCCTGGCGAAGGTGTAGGGACGAAAGTCGCCGGTCACGCCATTGCATCAACCTTCCCCCGGCGGGGCAGGTCGATCGCATTTGGTACCCGACGCCATTTTCGTCGTCCCGAGCGGAGCGCCGAAGGCGCGCAGTCGAGGGACCTTGCTTCAACAAGGACGGCCCTTGTTGTCGAGGAAAGGTCCCTCGACTGCGCCGCGCTGTGCGCGGCTCCGCTCGGGACGACGGACAAACCGCCATATCCGATGGCCCTGCCCGCCGGGGAAGGCGAGAGCAGGTCCGCAACCCCCGCCAACCCTCTTGAATCGGCGCGAAACCCGCGCCATCTGGTGAGCCGCCAGGGATTGTCCAGGGAACCGATCAGCCATGACCGCCGCCGACGCCGCGTCGACTGAGAGCCTGCCCTTCGGGGCCGACGTCGCCAAGCTGCTGCACCTGATGGTGCATTCCGTCTATTCCGAGAAGGACGTCTTCCTCCGCGAACTGATTTCCAACGCCGCCGACGCCTGCGAGCGGCTGCGCTACGAGGCGATCGCCCAGCCGGCGTTGCTGGGCGAAGACCCCAAGCCGCGCATCACGCTGACGATCGATGCCGAGCAGCGACGCCTGACCGTCGAGGACAACGGCATCGGCATGAGCCGCGAGGAGATGGTCGAGGCGCTGGGCACCATCGCGCGCTCCGGCACCAGGGCCTTCCTCGAGCGCCTGCAGGGGGCCGAGGGCGGCGCCGGTGCCAGCATGATCGGCCAGTTCGGCGTTGGCTTCTACTCGGCCTTCATGGTGGCCGGACAGGTCGACGTCGTGTCGCGCCGTGCCGGCGCCGAGGCGGCGTGGACGTGGTCGTCGGACGGCCAGGGCACTTTCACCGTCGCGCCGGCCTCGGCGGACGATGCGCCGGCCCGTGGCACGCGGGTGGTCCTGCACCTGCTGGAGGAGGCCAAGGACTACACCGAGCGGGCGCGGCTCGAGCGTATCGTGCGGGCCCAGTCCGGGCACGTACCGGTGCCGATCGCCATCATCGACAAGCCCGGCGCCGAACCGGCCGAGGTGGCCGACGGCGCGGCGCTGTGGACACGGCCCAAGGCCGAGATCCAGGCCGCCGAGTACACCGATTTCTATCGCAGTGTGGCGGCCCAGTTCGACGAGCCGGCGCTGACCATCCACTACCGCGCCGAGGGGCGGCAGGAATACACCGCCCTGCTGTTCGTGCCCGGTTCGCGGCCGTTTGACCTGTTCGATTCGGAGCGCAAGGGGCGCGTCAAGCTGTACGTCAAGCGTGTCTTCATCACCGACGACGTCGAGATCCTGCCGCGCTGGCTGCGCTTCGTGCGCGGCCTGGTCGATTCCGCCGACCTGCCGCTCAACGTCTCGCGCGAGATGATCCAGGAGAGCCCGATCCTTGAGGCGATCCGCAGCGGGATCACCAACCGCGTGCTCAACGAGCTGGAGAAGCTGGCGGACAAGGAAAGCGAGACCTACGCCAAGGTGTGGGATGCCTTCGGCGGCGTGCTGAAGGAGGGCCTCTACGAGGACTTCGTGCGCCGCGATGCGCTGCTGGCGCTGGCCCGGTTCAGGACGACCGCGTCGCCCGACGGTTGGCGCTCTCTGAAGGACTACATCGCCGACCTCAAGCCGAACCAGACGGCGATCTACTACATCGCCGGCGACGATGCGACGCGACTGCAGGCCTCGCCGCATCTCGAAGGCTTCCGCGCCCGCGGCGTGGAGGTGCTGCTGCTGAGCGATCCGGTCGACAGCTTCTGGGTGACGATGTCGCCGTCGTTCGAAGGCAAGCCGTTCCGTTCGATCACCCAGGGCGACGCCGACCTGGCACTGATTCCGCGCAGCGACGCCCAGCAGGACGAAAAGCCGGCGGAAGACGCGGCGATGACGGCGTTCGTGGCGTTCGTGAAGAGCACGCTGGGCGATGCCGTCTCCGACGTGCGCGTCTCGCAGCGTCTGACCGACAGCGCCGTGTGCCTGGTGGCGCCCGAGGCGGGCCCCGACCGCCAGCTCGAGAAGATGTTGAGCGGCGCCGGCCGGCTGAAATCGGCCAGCAAGCCGGTCATCGAGCTCAATCCGCGGCACGCGCTGATCGCGGCCCTGGCCGGGCTCGACGATGGCGTCGCGCTGAAGGCCGATGCCGCCCAGCTGCTGCTCGACCAGGCGCGCGTGCTCGACGGCGAGCCGCCCGCTGACCCGCGTGCATTCGCCGAGCGCCTGGCACGCGTCATCACCAGCGGCCTGCCGGCGGGCGCGTCCTAGGCTGCCCTCGGCGGAGACCGGTTGCCCGGCGCGGCGGTCTCATGCCGCCAGCTCGGCGATCAGTTTGGCCCAGCGATCGAGCACCGGCAGCACGGCATCGGCCTTGGCCGAGTTGAGCTGGATGATGACGCGGTCGACGCCTTCGTCACGGTCGCGCTTGACCTGGTCGAACTCCTTGGCACCCCAGATGGTGATCGGCACCGATGCGAGATCGCGGCCGGCCTCGGCCGCCATCTGGCGGAACTGCGGCAGCAGGGCGGCGACGTCGGCGTACTGCTTGCGCACGCGGTGCGGCATCCAGCCCTCGCCGTAGCGCAGCGCGCGGCGGGCGGCGAACGGAAAGGCGCCGCCGACGATCACCGGCGGGTGCGGCTTCTGCGCCGGCTTGGGCCACGTCATCATCGGCTCGAAGTTGACGAACTCGCCGTGGTACTCGGGCTTGGACTGGGTCCAGATCACCTTCATCGCCTCGATGCGCTCGCGCGCCAGCTTGTGGCGCGTCTCGAAGACGGTGCCGTGATCGGCCATCTCCTCGGCGTTCCAGCCGTTGCCGACGCCGAACAGGAAGCGGCCGCCGGAGATCTGGTCGATCGACGCCACCAGCTTGGCGGTCTGGATGGGATCGCGCTGCACCACCAGGCAGACGCCGGTGCCGAGTCGCAAGGTACGCGTCACTGCCGCCGCGGCGGTCAGCGCCACGAAAGGATCCATGGCGTCGTAGTACACTTTCGGCAGCTCGCCGCCCGAGGGAAACGGCGACTTGCGCGACAGCGGGATGTGGGAGTGTTCCGGTGCCCAGACCGACTCGAAGCCGCGTTCCTCCAGTGCCCGGCCCAGCTCGCCGGGCGCCATCGAATAGTCCGTGAAGAACATCGCCGCGCCGATCTTCATGCTGTCCTCCCGCCGTGTTCGTTGCGCACCCGATGCTGCCGCAAGCACATGCGCCGACTCAAGGCGCGCGTGATCTGGCCGCGGGCAATGCCTCAACGCCTTCTCCGCGGGGGACAGGGCTATCGCATGTGGCCGCCAGGACGCACGCCATGACCTCGCCCCAGCGGGGAGAGGTCGACGAGCGCGAAGCGCTCGGCGGGTGAGGGGGCGCCGCTGCGCACGCGATGCCTGATCCGAAGCGCCAGGTGTGTTGCGCGACCCCCTCACCCGGCGCTGGCGCGCCGACCTCTCCCCTGTGGGGCGAGGTTCAAATGCGATCGCCCTGCCCGGGATTGGGGGAAGGCATCGTTGGAGACGCGCGACTGCATCCGTTGGCAATGTCACCGGGCGGTTTCAGGCGGCGTCGATATAGGCGCCTGTGAGGCCCAGGATGCGCGACATCTCTTCGCCGGCGCGGCGCAGGCTGGCCACCAGCTGCGGCCGCTTCAGCCGCGCGCGTTCGGCCGGCGCGGCGATCATCACCGCCGCCACGAGCTGGTGGCGCGCGTCGAACACCGGCGCGCCGAAGCCCCACAGGCCCACGACGCTCTGATCGCGCGTCTCGGCCACGCCGTTGCGCCGCACGTCGTCGATCGCCTTGCGCAGCGCCTGCCGGTCGGTGGTGGTGCGCGGCGTGTAGGCCCGGCGGCGCGCCGCGGCCAGATAGGCCTGCACGAAAGTGTCGTCGGAGAACGCCAGCACGATGCGGCCGGCGGCGGTACTGTAGAGAGGCCGGCGCGTGCCGACGACAGCGGCGAAGCGGATCGCCTCGGGGCCGTCGGCGATGTCGACGTAAAGCACTTCCTGGCGATCCTCGGTCGGCACGGCCAGCAGCGCCGTCTCGCCGCAGCGCGCCGCCAGCCCCGGCAGCAGCACGCCGATCTTGCGCCAGCTCGGCTCGCTGCCGCTGATCATCGAGCCCAGACGCAGCGTGGCGGCGCCCAGGCGATAGGCGCCGCGGCTGTTCACCACGTAGCTGTCGTGCTCCAGCGCGCGCAGCAGATTGAACAGGCTGGTCTTGGGCAGCGCCAGGTCACGGCTCAGGCTCGCCAGCGACGCGCCGTCGGGGCGCCGGGCCAGCGCCGCGATGATTTCCATGACGCGGCCGGGCGAGCGTGGCGTCGAGCCGGCATGCGGTGGGTAGCCCGAGGCGGGGGTTGCGCTCACTGTGATCGCGGGGTCATATTCCTTTAGAAGAATACTGTTCGGATATCGGAACAGTGTCAACCACGCGACAGCGGCGGCCGGAACGGCGACGCGGAAGGCGCCGCGAAGAGGGACGCGAATGAAGAACCGCATGTGCGAGATGTTCGGCATCGACGTGCCGATCTTTGCCTTCTCGCACTGCCGCGACGTCGTGGTCGAGGTCTCCAAGGCGGGTGGCCTGGGCGTGCTGGGCATGGCGCGCATGAGTCCCGAGCGGCTGAGGCGCGAGCTGGCGTGGATCGACGAGCACATCGACGGCAAGCCGTACGGCATCGACATCCTGATGCCCATGACCTACCAGGATGCCGGCGATCTGAAGTTCGATCCCGACAAGCTGTTTCCGCCCGAGCATCTGGAGTTCGTGCGCGGCCTGCTCGACGACGCCGGTATTCCCCAACTGCCGCCGCAGGACGCCGACGCCATCGTGCGCGAACTGCTGAGCGAGCTGTCGTTCACGCCGGCCGAGAGCCGGCGCATGCTCGACATCGCCATGCAGCATCCCATCAAGCTGATCGTCAACGCGCTGGGCTCGCCGCCGAAGGAACTGGTCGATCAGGCGCACGCCAAAGGCATCAAGGTGGCGGCGCTGGCCGGCCGGCCCAAGCACGCGCTGCGCCACAAGGAGAACGGCTGCGACTTCGTGGTCGCGGTCGGCACCGAGGCAGCCGGCCATACCGGCACCATCACCTCGATGGTGCTGTGGCCGCGCATCGTCGATGCCGTGGCGCCGCTGCCGGTGCTGGGCGCCGGCGGGGTGGGCCGCGGCCGGCAGGTGGCGGCGGCGCTGGCGCTGGGCTGCGAGGGCGTGTGGTGCGGCTCGATCTGGCTGAAGACCGTGCAGAGCGAGGTGATCCCGGAGATCAAGGCCAAGATGTTCGCCGCTGACTCCGACGACGCGGTGCTGACCCGCAGCGTCACCGGCAAGCCGTGCCGCACGCTGCGCTGCGCCTTCACCGACGCCTATGATGCGCCGGGCGCGCCCAGGCCGCTGCCGGCGCCGCTGCAGAACATCCTGTGGTGGAGCGAGGGCCGGGTGCGCGTCGAGCGGGTGCGGGCTGGAGATTTCCTGACCTATCCTGTCGGCCAGATCGTCGGCGACATGACGGAGCAGGCGACGGTCAGGGATGTGGTCTACGACATGATGAACGAACTGGTCGAAGCACAGCAGCGTCTGCAGGCGATGTTCGGCTGACGCCGCGCATGATGGCATTCAAGCGACGGAGACGGAGGAAGCGATGAACCAGATCGTGGTCAATGCCCCCAACCAGTGGCGCCTCGAGACGCCCGGCATCACCGGCTGGCAGCGCACCGCCCGGCCGCATGCCGCGAAGAAGTATTTCATGGTGTCGGCCGACTGCCACGCCAACGAGCCGGTCGATCTGTGGCTCAAGCGCATGGACAAGAAGTATCACGAGCGACTGCCGCACGTGATCACCGACAAGGACGGCGTGCAGTGGCGCATCTCCGAGGGCCACCGGCCCGACCGGCTGCGCCTGTCGACCCTTGAAGGCGAAGATGCGGCCCGTGCCAGGGCCGGCGTCGACCCCACGCTGCGCATTGCCGACCATGACGGCGACGGCATCGACGTCGAGCTGCTGTTCCCCAACAAGGGCCTGTCGATGTGGGCGACGCAGGACGCGGAGTTCGCGCAGGCGCAGTGCCGGGTGTGGAATGACTGGGCGTGGGAGCAGTTCGAAGCGCACCAGGATCGCGTGGTGATCGCCGGCGCCATTGCCACCGCCGATCTCGAGGGCTCGATCGCCGAGGTGCAGCGCCTGGCCAAGCTCGGCTTGCGCTGCCTGACCCTGCCGTGCAAGCCGGTGTGGGGCGGCCACGACGTCAACCACGTCAACTACAACCTGCCGCATTTCGACCGGCTGTGGGCGGCGATCCAGGATGCCGACCTGCCGATCACCTTCCACGTCTCGACCGGCCGCGACCCGCGGGCGGCGCGCGGCAACGGCGGCGCGGTGGTCAACTACGTCTCGCACTCGCTGTCACCGACCATCGAGCCGGTCGCCAATCTGTGCGCCTCGGGCGTGCTGGAGCGCTTCCCCGGCCTGCGCTTCGCCACCATCGAGGCCGGCATCGGCTGGGTGCCGTGGCTCTTGGAGGCGATGGACGAGGCCTACCGCAAGCATCACTTCTGGGTGCGGCCCAAGCTGCAGGGCCTGCCCAGCGACTACTACCGTGCGCACGGCTTCTCGTCGTTCCAGGAGGACAAGGCCGGCCTCGACCTCGCCGAGGGCCACAACCTGGCCGGCAACTTCATGTGGGCCAACGACTACCCGCACCACGAGGGCACCTGGCCGCACTCCGCCGAGGCGATCGAGCGCACCATGGGCCATCTCAGCGACGACAGCC
>JAHCJT010000166.1 GCA_026126245.1 Alphaproteobacteria bacterium | reverse complement strand
GTTGCTGGGCTTCCTGCTGGTGTTCTTCGTCTGCTTCTATTTCGCCAAGCCGATCTTCAGCTTCCTGATCCGGCCGGCAATCTCGGACGGCTACAAGGTCATCGTTCTCGACATCTTCGAGTTCTTCTTCGTCACCGTGAAGATGTCGGCCTTTCTCGCGCTGATCGTCGGGTTTCCCCTGATCGCCACCCAGATCTGGGCGTTCGTCGCGCCCGGCCTGTACCGCCACGAGAAGGCGGCGTTCCGACCGTTCCTGATCGCCACGCCGTTCATGTTCTACGCCGGCTGCGCGGCGATGTACTACGTGGTCATGCCCTACGTGATCAACTTCATGCTGGGGCTCTACACGCCGCCGGAAATCGAGAAGACGCTGCGCGCCTCGGACTATCTCGAGCGCGTGCTGCAGCTGGTGTTCGCGTTCGGCTTCGCCTTCGAGGTGCCGGTCCTGCTCGTGCTGCTGGTGCGCGTCGGCCTGGTCAGCACGGCATCGCTCAAGGCCAAGCGGCGCTGGGCGATCGTGATCGCCTTCATCGTCGCCGCCGTGCTGACGCCGCCCGACGTCGTCAGCCAGTTCGCGCTGGCGACGCCGCTGCTGCTGTTCTACGAGATCTCCATCTGGATCGGTTCGATGATCGAGAAGAAGCGCGCCGAGGAAGAGAAGACCGCGGCGGCGGATCCGGCGTCACCCAGCACCGACGTTGCCACGCCGGGCGGGGAGTCGTCGTCGAGTTGACCTGGCGCACTGCCACTCCGCCCGTTCCGTCGCTCGTCTGACAAGACCGCTTCCCATGCACGACATCCGCACCATCCGCGACAATCCCGAAGCCTTCGACGCCGGCCTCAGGCGGCGCGGGCTGGCGCCGCTCGCCGCCGGCCTGCTGGAAATCGACCGCCGCCGCCGCGCCGCCATCACCGAAAGCGAGCAGACGCAGGCGCGGCGCCGGGCGCTGTCGAAGCAGATCGGCGTGGCGCGCGGCAAGGGCGAACCGACCGAGGCGCTGATGGCCGAGGTCGGCGGCCTCGACGCGGTGCAGAAGGCGGCCGAGAAGAAGGCGGCCGATGCCGAGGCCGAACTCGACGGCCTGCTGGCCGGCATCCCCAACCTGCCGGACGCCGAGGTGCCCGACGGTGCCGACGAGCGCGACAACAAGGAGATCCGCCGCATCGGCAATCCGCGCAATCTCGCCTTTGACGCGCGTGACCATGTGGCGATCGGCGAGGCGCTGGGGTTGATGGACTTCGCCGCCGCCGCAAAGATGTCGGGTGCCCGTTTCGTGGTGCTCAAGGGCCAGCTGGCGCGGCTGCAGCGGGCGCTGGCGCAGTTCATGCTGGACCTGCACACCGCGCCCGCCGCCGGGCCGCTGGGCGGCTACACCGAGGTCGATCCGCCGCTGCTGGTGCGCGACAATGCGCTGTACGGCACCAATCAGCTGCCGAAATTCGCCGAAGACCAGTTCCGCACGACCAATGGCTACTGGCTGATCCCGACCGCCGAGGTGCCGCTGACCAATCTGGTCAACGATTCCGTCGTCGACGAGAAGGACCTGCCGCTGCGCTACACGGCGTGGACGCCGTGTTTCCGCTCCGAGGCCGGTGCGGCCGGCAAGGACACGCGCGGCATGATCCGCCAGCACCAGTTCCCCAAGGTCGAGATGGTCTCGATCACCGCGCCCGAACAGTCGGCCGACGAGCATGAGCGCATGACGGGCTGCGCCGAGGAGGTGCTGAAGCGGCTCGACCTGCCGTTCCGCACCGTCGTGCTGTGCAGCGGCGACATGGGCTTCGGGGCACGCAAGACCTACGACATCGAGGTCTGGCTGCCGGGCCAGAACACCTATCGCGAGATCTCGAGCTGCTCGAACTGCGGCGACTTCCAGGCGCGGCGCATGAATGCACGCTACCGACCGCGCGAGGGCAAGGGCACGCGCTTCGTGCACACGCTGAACGGCTCGGGCCTGGCGGTGGGTCGCACTCTGATCGCCGTGCTGGAGAACTACCAGAACGGCGACGGCACGGTGTCGGTGCCGGCGGCGCTGCGGCCTTACATGGGCGGCAGCGACACCATCGGCGCCGTCAAGGGCTGACGCAAGATGGTGTTCGCTCCGCTGGATCCCGCCAAGGCGCGCATTCTCGTCACCAACGACGATGGCATCAACGCGCCGGGCCTGCTGTCGCTGATCGAGATCGCGCGTGCCCTCAGCGACGACGTCTGGGTGGTGGCGCCCGAGACCAACCAGTCCGGCGCGGCGCATTCGCTGTCGCTGTCCAAACCGCTGCGCGCCCGCGAGGTCTCCGAGGGCCGCTGGGCGGTCGACGGCACGCCGACCGACTGCGTGCTGTTCGGCGTGCGCCACCTGCTGGGCGACCGGCCGCCGGCCCTGGTGCTGTCCGGCGTCAACCGCGGCACCAACATGGCCGACGACGTCACCTATTCCGGCACCGTGGCGGCGGCCATGGAAGGCTGCCTGCTGGGCATCCGCTCGATCGCCATGAGCCAGAGCTACACCCACCCCGAGCCGGTCAAGTGGCAGACGGCCGAGCGCCACGGCGCCGAGGTGGTGCGTCGCGTGCTGGCGATCGAGTGGTCGCGCGAGGCGCTGATCAACGTCAACTTCCCCGACGTGCCACCCGAGGCGGTCAAGGGCTTCGAGGTCACGCGCCAGGGCCAGCGCGGCTTCGGCGGCGGCATCGTCGAACGCATCGATCCGCGCGGCATGGCGTATTACTGGATCAACTACACGCCGACCGAGCGCGACCTGGTGCCGGGCACCGACATCGAGGCGCTGCGCCGCGGCGCCATCTCGATCAACCCGCTGCATCTCGACCTGACGCACGAGACCATGCGCCGGCGGCTGCGCGACGCCTTCGGGCGCAGGTAGAGCCGGGGGCGCGCCGGCATGAGCGTCGCCAAGCAGCGCCTGATCGCCGATCTGCGGCGCGGTGGCATCAGCGACGAGCGGGTGCTGGCGGTGATGGCGGCGGTGCCGCGTGAGGCCTTCGTGTCGCGCACCTTCGTCGAGCGCGCCTATGACAACATGGCGTTGCCGATCGGCTTCGGCCAGACCATCAGCCAGCCGCTGGTGGTCGCGGCGATGACCCAGGCGCTGCAGGTCGGCGAACGCATGAAGGTGCTGGAGATCGGCACCGGCTCGGGCTACCAGACCGCCATCCTGGCGCGGCTGGCGCGCCGCGTGTTCTCGATCGAGCGCTTCAAGGCGCTGTCCAAGGAAGCCGAGCGCCGGCTGCTCGATCTGCGCGTGCACAACGTCGTGCTGCATGTCGGCGACGGCACCAAGGGCTGGCCGCCGCAGGCGCCTTACGACCGCATCATCGTCACCGCCGCCGCCGGCGAGGTGCCGCAGGCGCTGGTCGACCAGCTTGCCGTCGGCGGCATCATGCTGGTGCCGGTCGGCCCCGATCCGGTCAACCAGACCGTCGAGCGCATCACCAAGAGCGAGCAAGGCATCGCGCGCGAGGAACTGATGCCCGTGCGCTTCGTGCCGCTGGTCGCGGGCGCGCTGCCGACTTACGAAGGTTGAGCGGCCGGCACGGATTCACAGGCCGGGGTTTTTGGGCTAATCTGCCGGCCATGAACAACAACGCGCGTCGCTCCCCCTCGCGAGCGCGGTGGCAGCCGGTCCCGGTTCGGGTCGGCGTGGCGCTCGCGCTCTGTCTCGCGGCTTCGGCCTGCGATCTGTACGACCGCACGATCTATGGCGGCCGTCCCGGTACCGTCGAATATCCCGGCTCGGGCGCCAGCGCCGACGCGGCGGCGATCTACGTCGTGCAGGACGGCGATACGCTCGACAGCGTCGCCGGCCGGTTCGGCGTGCCGCCGCAGCGCATCGTCGAACGCAACAGCCTCAAGCCGTCGGACAAGCTGTCGAGCGGCCAGTGGCTGGAGATCCCCAACGCGCGCGTCATCGAGCAGCCCAGCGACACCGCGGCGGCGCCGCCGTCGGCGCCGTCGTCGTCGACCCCGCCGCCGTCCTCGAGCGACGGGCGCGTCACGTCTTCCGAGCTGCCGCCGCCGCCGGGCGGTACCCCGGCACCGGCGCCCAAGCCGATGACCGGCACGCTACCGCCGGGATCGGGCAGTCCGGGCGCGCCGCAACCGGTGCCGATCCCCGCCGCCGGCGCGCCAGCGGCCCCGAAGGTGGCGCATTTCGACTGGCCGCTGCGCGGCACGACGCTGCAGGGCTTCGGCGCCAGGCCCGACGGCGGGCGCAACGACGGCCTCAACATCGGCGCGGCCAAGGGGACGCCGGTCAAGGCGTCGGAGGGCGGCTCCGTCGCCTATGTCGGCAACGAGGTGCGTGGTCTGGGCAATCTCGTCCTGCTCAGCCACCCCGGCGGCTATGTCACCGCCTACGCCCATCTTGACCAGGCGTCGGTCAAGAAGGGCGCGACCGTAAAGAAGGGTCAGACGATCGGCACGGTCGGGCAGTCCGGCGGCGTTACGCAGCCGCAGCTGCATTTCGAGATCCGCCAGCGCAACAAGCCGGTCGATCCGACGACCTTGCTGCCCTGAGGCGGCGGCAACGACTCGCTTCCCCGCCACGGCGGCGTGCTAAGCTGCGCCGCTGTTGTGCTCTTGGAGGAGGGAAGCATGAGCGTCCAACGCATCAATCCGGGTCCGCGCATGAGCCAGGCGGTGGTGCACGGCAACACCGTCTATCTCGCCGGCCTCACCGCCGACGACACGTCGCAGGACGTCAAGGGTCAGACCAAGCAGATCCTCGACAAGATCGATGCCCTGCTGGCCAAGGCCGGCACCGACAAGAGCAAGATCCTGTCGGCCAACATCTGGCTCACCGACATCAAGACGTGGAGCCAGATGAACGAGGTGTGGGACGCCTGGGTGTCGCCCGGCAATGCCCCGGCCCGCGCCACTGTCGAGGCCAAGCTGGCGGCACCCGGCCTCGTGGTCGAAATCATGGTGCAGGCGGCGAAATAGGCCGGCCCGCCCGTCCCCGATTGCCGATGTGACGCCCGCGGCCCCGCCGCGGGCGTCCTGCTGTTCGGCCCGCCGACCGTCGCGTTGCGTCGTTTGCTGCACCTGCTTCGGCGCGCCCGGCTGCAAGCCGGGCGGAATGCTAATTTCTCAGAGAAATTTTAATAATTTATAATGGCTTAGAGTGAATCGCCGCGGCCAGTTCAGGAAAATTGTGCATTGCGGCAAGAAGGGCCTCGGCGCGGCACACTGGTTGCTTGGATGCTGCCGGAGGGACCAACAATCGCCGCAGGTGTCCGCACCTTGACCAAAGCCGCGTGCTCCGACACCGGTCCGGGCGCCGCCGCCCTGTTGCGTATCCTGCTGGTCGACGACGACGTGCAGCGCGGTGCGATGCTGGAGCGCACGCTGAGCGAGGCGGGACACCGCGTCGTGGCGCGGGTGTCCGGCACCGATGAACTGGTTGTCTGCGTGCGCGAGCACGCGCCCGACATGATCATCATCGACGTCTCGTCGCCCAACCGCGACATGCTGGAGCAGATGCGCCACGTGTCGCGCGAGCAGGCGCGGCCGATCGTGATGTTCGTCGACGACAGCGACGAGTCCATGGCCATCGAGGCGGTCAGGGCTGGCGTCACGTCCTACGTCGTCGACGGGCTGAGCATGGCGCGCGTCAAGCCGATCATGAACGTGGCCATCGCGCGGTTTCGCGCCCTGCAGGAACTGCGCGACGAACTCGACAAGGCGCGCGCCTCGCTGGTCGAACGCAAGCTGATCGAGCGCGCCAAGGGCATCCTCATGGCGCAGCGCGGCGTCGGCGAGGAACAGGCCTATCACGCGCTGCGCAAGCTGGCGATGGACAAGGGCAAGCGGCTGGCGGAGATCGCCGAGCAGGTGATTTCGGTGACCGACCTGTTGCTCCCGCCGGGCGCCTGATGGCGCGGCGTTGTGTGATTCCCGGGCACCCTTTCCGTCGGATCGGTCAATTGTTGTGCAACGCAGCACGCGACGGCAGCCGGCGTGCGTCCGGCCCGATGACCGCAAGGCATTGAGTTTACACGTCATCCCACGCGGCATCGTGCATGGCACGGTTCTTGATGTGTTGAGTCTGTCGCCCAACGGCGGGCGGCTCCATCGGGCGGACCAGCGTCGGTCCGCGAACGCGCCATCATGGTCGGTTCGTGCCGACCTCGCGCGGTCGAGTTGAGGAGTCGCAGCGCCGATGTTGGACGAATCCGCGAGTGCCGGCACAGGCAGGCCCGAGAAGACCGAACTGGTTCTCGGCTTCGTGCCGCTGGTCGACGCCGCGCCCCTGGTGGTGGCGCGCGAGAAGGGCTTCTTCGCCGCCGAAGGGTTGTGGGTGCGCCTGGTTCGCGAGGCGTCGTGGGCGGCGCTGCGCGACCGCGTCTGCAGCGGCGTGTTCGATGGCGGCCACATGCTGGCCGCGATCCCCGTGGCCAACGCCTTTGCCGCCGGCGGCTGGCGCGTGCCGCTGTCGGCGCCGATGACTCTCAACCTCAACGGCAACGGCGTGACCTTGTCGCTGGCGTTGTGGGACGAGCTGGCAGCCGAGGATGCCGCCGTGCGGCCGGGCGATCTGTCGCTGCCGCGTGCGCTGGCGCGCGTGGTGCGCAAGCGCCGGGCCGCCGGCCAGAGCCTGCCGACTTTCGGCGTGGTATTCCCGCACTCCAGCCACAACTACCTGCTGCGCTACTGGCTGGCGGCCGGCGGCGTCGACCCCGACCGCGACGTGCGCCTTCAGGTCGTGCCGCCGCCGCAGATGATTGCCTATCTCACCGCCGGTCGGCTCGACGGCTACTGCGTCGGTGCGCCGTGGAACGATCTCGCCCAGGCGCACGGTGTCGGACGCCTGGCGATCAGCGGTCACGGCATCTGGAACAATGCGCCCGAGAAGGTGCTGGGCGTGACCGCGGCCTGGGCCTCGCGCCGGCCGGCCACCCTGCGCGCGCTGCTGCGGGCGCTGCTGCGCGCCGGCGAGTGGCTGGATCATCCCGCCAACCGGGCCGAGGCCGCGTACTGGCTGGCGCGCCCCGATGTCATCCACGTGCCGCAGGCCGTCGTCGAGCAAGCCTTGCGCGTCGGTGGCGATGGGACCGGCCTGCTCTTCCATCGCCACGCCGCGTCCTTCCCCTGGGCGGCCGGCGCGCAATGGACGCTCTCGCAGATGCGCCGCTGGGGCCAGGTCGGCAGCAGTGCCACGGCAGCGCGGGCGGCGGCGGTGTGCGATGCCGCGATCTATCGTCTGGCCGCGGC
Organism: Alphaproteobacteria bacterium; assembly: GCA_026126245.1. GTDB lineage: Bacteria > Pseudomonadota > Alphaproteobacteria > Reyranellales > Reyranellaceae > Vineibacter. The sequence continues at coordinate 3,261 of JAHCJT010000166.1, read as the reverse complement.
CGATCTCGGTCTGGCGGTGCCGGCCCACGACACCAGGACCGAGGGCGAACATGCCGCGCCCTGGACCGCGGCCGCCGAGGGCGGCGGCGCGATCACGTTGGGGGCCGACCGCTTCTGCGACGGGCGCGTCTTCGATCCCGCCCGCTTCGATGACTATGTCGCCGGCTTCGAGATCGGCATGCCGGCCAATCGACCACAAACGGATGGAAGCGCCAACCACAGCTCGGCTCGGGAGGCCGCATCGTCATGACCAAACGCATCATCTCGCCCGTGCGCCACTTTGGCGCCACCCGTCGTCAGGCCCTGATCGGCGGTGCCGCGGCGGCGCTCGGTATCGCGCGGCCGGCCGTTGTGCGCGCCGAGGCCGCGAAGCTCGAGAAGGACACGCTGAAGCTCGGCTTCATCAAGCTGACCGACATGGTGCCCCTGGCGATCGCCCAGGAGAAAGGCTTCTTCGAGGACGAAGGCCTGTTCGTCACGCTCGAGCCGCAGGCCAACTGGAAGGTGCTGCTCGATCGCACCATCGACGGCGCGCTGGACGGCGCCCATATGCTGGCCGGCCAGCCGCTCGGCGCCACCATCGGCTTCGGCACCAAGGCCGACGTCATCACCGCCTTCAGCATGGACCTCAACGGCAACGGCATCACCGTGTCGAACGAGGTGTGGTCGATGATGAAGCCGGGCCTGCCCAAGCAGCCCGACGGCAAGCCGGTGCATCCCATCAAGGCGGAATACCTCAAGCCGGTCATCGACGCGTTCCGCGGCCAGGGCCGCGCCTTCAAGATGGGCATGGTCTTCCCGGTCTCGACGCACAACTACGAGCTCCGCTACTGGCTGGCGTCGGGCGGCATCCATCCCGGCTTCTATTCGGCAACCGACATCACCGGCCAGATCCTGGCCGACGCGCTCTTGTCAGTGACACCGCCGCCGCAGATGCCGGCGACCCTGGAGGCCGGCACGATCAACGGCTACTGCGTCGGCGAGCCGTGGAACCAGCAGGCCGTCTTCAAGGGCATCGGCGTGCCGGTGATCACCGACTACGAGATCTGGAAGAACAACCCGGAGAAGGTGTTCGGCGTCACGCGTGCCTGGGCCGAGAAGCATCCCAACACCCATCTCGCGGTCGTCAAGGCGCTGATCCGCGCCGCCATGTGGCTCGACGCCAACAACGACGCCAACCGGCCGGAAGCGGTCAAGATCATCTCCAAGGCCGAGTACGTCGGCGCCGACCAGGCCGTCATCGCCAACTCGATGACCGGCACCTTCGAGTACGAGAAAGGCGACAAGCGGCCGGTGGCCGACTTCAACGTCTTCTTCCGTTACTTCGCGACCTATCCCTACTACTCCGACGCCGTCTGGTATCTCTCGCAGATGCGCCGCTGGGGCCAGATCACCGAGGGCAAGCCGGACGCCTGGTATCACGACGTCGCCAAGAAGGTGTACCGGCCGGACATCTACCTGCAGGCCGCCAAGCGCCTGGTCAGCGACGGCAAGGCCAAGGAAGCCGACTTCCCGTGGACGACCGACGGCTTCCGGCCGGCCACCGCCGAGATCATCGATGGCGTGAGCTACGACGGTCGTACGCCCAACGCCTACATCGATTCGCTCAAGATCGGATTGAAGGGCAGCCAGCGGGTCGACGGGCTGAAGGTCGTCAGCAACTGACGGCCAGGCCCAACGCGGGGACACCAAGAGGCGACGAGGTTGAACGATGAGCGTAGCGGCAGACCAGGTGCAGACGGCGCCGGCAGCACAAACGGCGATGCGGCGCGAGCTGCTCCATGCGCGGATCAACAAGGCGGCCGGCTATCTCGACCTCGTCGGTCTGGGCTGGGTGGCGCCGCTTCTGCGCATGGCGGCGGGCGACGACGTCCGCACCCAGTCGCGCCTGTTGTGGCGGTTGCTGGGTGTTCCGCTGCTGGCGATCCTCCTGTTCCTGGCGGCTTGGCATTTCGTCGCCCCCAGCGTGCGCACCAGCCTCGGGGCGGTGCCCGGCCCTGTGCAGGTGTGGCAGCAGGCCGGGGCGCTGTACGCCGACCACAAGGCGGAACGGCAGAAGGCGGCCGATTTCTACGCCCGCCAGGACAAGCGCAACGCCGAGCGGCGGGCGGCCGATCCCAACGCCGAGACCAAGTGGCGCAGGTACACCGGCAAGCCGACGTTCTTCGACCAGATCGTGACCAGCCTGAAGACGGTGTTTCTCGGTTTCGTGCTGGCCACCCTGGTGGCCGTGCCGCTCGGCGTCTTCTGCGGCCTCAGCCAGACGGTCAATGCGGCGCTCAACCCGCTGATCCAGATCTTCAAGCCGGTATCGCCGCTGGCATGGCTGCCGATCGTCACCATGGTGGTGAGCGCCGTCTATGTCAGCGAAGATCCGATGTTCGAGAAGTCGTTTCTCAACTCGGCCATCACCGTGACGCTGTGTTCGCTGTGGCCGACGCTGATCAACACCGCCGTCGGCGTGGCCTCGATCGACAAGGATCTGCTCAATGTCGGCCGCGTCCTGCAGCTCAAATGGACGACCAAGGTCTTCCGGCTGGTGCTGCCGTCGTCGCTGCCGCTGATCTTCACCGGCCTGCGCCTGTCGCTGGGGGTCGGCTGGATGGTGCTGATCGCCGCCGAGATGCTGGCCCAGAACCCGGGCCTCGGAAAGTTCGTGTGGGACGAGTTCCAGAACGGCTCGTCAGCGTCGCTCGCCAGGATCATGGTGGCCGTCGTCACCATCGGCCTGATCGGCTTCCTGCTCGACCGCCTGATGCTGGCGCTGCAGGCGGCGTTCTCGTACTCCGCGCAACGTTGACCGGGGGAGCCGCGTCATGGCGTTTCTCGAATTGCGCGGCGTGCGCAAGGGCTACGGCGAGGGCGGTCGTCGCACCGAGGTTCTGAACGGCATCGATCTTGACGTCGAGGAGGGCGAGTTCATCGCCATCGTCGGCTTCTCGGGATCGGGCAAGACGACGCTGATCTCGACCATCGCCGGCCTCATCGAGCCCGATGCCGGCGCCGTCACGCTGCGCGGCAAGCCGGTCGCCGGCCCGGGGCCGGACCGCGGCGTGGTCTTCCAGAACTACTCGCTGATGCCGTGGATGACGGTGTACGGCAACGTGGCGCTGGCGGTGGACACGATCTTCGCCGGCGAGTCGCGCGCCGAGCGCGACCGGCGCACGCGCCGCTACATCGAGATGGTCGGCCTGCGCCACGCCATCGACCGACGCCCGGCCGAACTGTCGGGCGGCATGCGCCAGCGCGTCGCCGTGGCGC